>CAYSJK010000046.1:0-14377 GCA_964431375.1 uncultured Pirellulales bacterium | reverse complement strand
AAGCCTGCCAAAAACAGAGCATCTAATAAACCATCCAAAAATATAATTTTCCGAAATGTAGATTTTCTAACAAGGAAAATATGCCGATAAAGAGATGTTAGAAACCATGTTAGCTAAAACTCTATACTTATTGTCCGTATTTTGTTTTGTATTGCTTGCGAATGGATGTGATATCCATGCACCAAGACCCCGGCTGGGAAACTTACCAACACCTCCGCCGGGGCCAAGATTTTACGACCCGGATAGTCTTGGTGAGCATTCTTACCGGTTCAATCCCTTTGAAAAGAACGGTATTGTATATACCTGCAAGGCCGGCCATTTAGACATAGCCCATATAAGGAGCAATGCTGACCATACTCGATATCTTATAAAGAAAACCCACAAAACCTTAATGAAAAAAGGCGATGGTTTTTCGTTCAGACTTACAATAGAACTTTCACAACATAAGGTAAAGTTTAATTACCCGCAATACTGGGATAAATTATCACAAAAACAAAAGGAAAATATTGCAGAAATAATTGCATATAAGGTTGGTCCGTATCTGGCATATAACGCAACGTTATGGCATGAAATTCTTACATGGTTTGGTGTTCACTTTATGGGATTTGAGCCGGAGTTTAACTCATCGTTTTCATGGGAGGATATATATTCAAATCTACTGGGCACAAAACTGGCCATTGAGGCCCTAAAAGACACGAAACACTCATATAACAAGGCGATGACACTGGCTATTGACCGCAAACTGAAAGAGCTGGGCGTTCAGCCAAAAAGTATCGCGATAAAAGCAACTGAACAAATGAGAGGCGAATGGTTTAACGGCTTGTTGCTCGTAGATACGTTAAGAAAAAATATGGACGTCGGTTTAGATGACGGCTTCGTAACGCCGGTTCTTGTTCCGGGTATCTGTGAAGATGCAGAACCTGAGCTGCTTGCTGCTCCTACTTTAGATATCCTCTCAAAATATGGTTTTTCTATGAAATATGAAATATCTCCGAATGAATGGGAAAAAGACAAGATTTTGAGAACTATTTATCCGGATGGAGCAGGGGATAAAGTCGAACCATATAAGCACTTTGCTACACTTATGTATCACATCAAAAGACAAGCAATAGAAAAATACAACTGTATTATCGATTAGAAAAGAAATACCCTCAATCCTCGAATAAATACTGTCTTTACGATGTCAATCGAATAGCGCTTCTACAAATTTCCCGGGGTCGAATTCAGCGATATCCTCCGGTTTTTCACCCAGACCGACAAATTTTACAGGTATATCAAGCTGGTCTTTTATGGCAATAACGATTCCTCCACGTGCAGTACCGTCAAGTTTGGCTAAGAATATTCCTGTAACATTAATTGCTTCAGTAAATATTTTTGCCTGAGCAATTGCATTTTGACCGGTAGTAGCATCGAGAACCAGTAAAACCTCGTTTGGAGCGCCGGGGATTTTGCGGGCCACTACGTCTCGAATTTTTGTAAGCTGCATCATCAAGTCTTTTTTTGTGTGCAATCTCCCGGCTGTATCGAGAATCAGCACATCTGTACCCCTTGCAACGGCGGCTTCGCAGGCATCAAAGGCCACCGCTGCCGGGTCGCTTCCGGATTTGTGCTTAACAATCTGGACACCGATACGCTCTGCCCAGATACTTAACTGCTCTACCGCAGCAGCACGAAAGGTATCGCAGGCAGCGACAATAACATTTTTGTTATCCTGGCTAAATATATAGGCGAGTTTGGCGATGCTCGTGGTTTTGCCTGTACCGTTAACGCCGGCAACCAGAATAACGGTCGGGCCTGATTCGGCCAGATGTAATTGCCTATCACGGTCCGGCCAATAGCTTTTCATCTGTTCTTTGAGAAACGGTTTTATTTCATCGGTCGTGGCGATTTGCCTGCCGCGATAAGCTTGCCTCAGTTCCAATATAAGCTTATCCGTAGTTTCTACGCCAATATCATCGCTTATGAGCGTCTCTTCCAGCTCATCAAGCAGACTTTCATCGATATTCCTGCCCAGGGCCAATACAGACGAAAGTGAGGTGCTGATTTTAGCTCGTGTTTTACCCAGCCGGTCCTTAAGATAACCAGCTGTTTTCGTAAAAATTCCCATAGTTACCATTCCTAAAAATATAAATAATGGGTCTAACACCATGATAGTATCGTGATATAAAGAAATTTCAAGTCCAACCAAGTTTTTAATTTTCCCCACCTTTTAGCTTAAACAGGAAAAATCTGAATTTTTTTGCTTTTTGCTATGAGATGAAAATTTTTTTTGACAATCTGCCCGAATACGGTTAAACTCAAAATATCGTCCATACCAATGGAGCTGGGGCTCATGTCTGATTGGTATGGCGTAAAGACCTAAAAAATTTGAACAGGGATGTTGTCTAATGGCCAGTTTCTTTCTGTATCAAGCACGGACTCACAAAGGAGGGTGGCTCTGTGGCTCAGGATGTTGAAACTATATTTGCTGATATACTGGAGCGTGTAAAGGTACTTGACCCCGCCAATGCCCGCAAGTGGTTCGACGAGCTGGCAGTTTTGCACCTGAACGGTGGTTCGCTCGGGATAGGTTGTCCGGATGAGGCAACCGCTCTTTTCCTGCGGGACAACTGCAAAAATAATTTTACCCGGGCTGCTCAGCAGATTACCGGCCATCTTGTCACCATAGATTTCAAAGTTGATACCAGCGATAAATCAATCCGGCGCTCGGGCAAACAACTGCCCGAACTTAAACTCCACCCCGATTATACCTTTGATAATTTTGTAGTAGGCCCAAGCAATCGTCTTGCTCATGCAAGCTGTGTCGCGGTAAGCCAGTCGCCGGGTAATACTTACAATCCACTTTTTCTCTACGGCAGTGTCGGCCTGGGCAAGACCCATCTGCTGCACGCAGTTTGTTTCGAAACCAGAAAAAGGTTTGGTAGTGCGGTAATCCAATTCTTAAGCTGTGAAGATTTCGTCAATCGCTTTATCAGGGCAATCGAGGAAGGAAACCTTGCGGGCTTTCAAAGCCAGTTTCGCACTGTCGATGCCCTTGTTATCGATGACATTCAATTCCTGCGGGAACGCGAGCATAGCCAGGAAGAGTTCTTCCACACATTTAATGCTCTCTACAATAACGGCAAGCAAATCATCCTCAGCGCCGACAGTCCGCCCGGTAAGCTCCCTTCCCTTGAGGAGCGGCTTATCAGCAGATTCAATTGGGGCCTTGTCACTAGAATAGACCCGCCGAGTTACGAGACAAGAGTTGCTATCGTACAAAAGAAAGCTCATCTTAGAGGCTTAAGTATATCTGACGAAATAGCTGAGTATATTGCCCGCAAAGTGCACGCAAATATCAGAGAATTGGAAGGTGCTTTGACAGCCATCTATGCTGTAGCAACTACAACCGGCAAAGATATAACTCTCGAATTGGCTCAAACAGCCCTGGAAGGTCAGATTGAAGCATCAGCCAGGCACATAAGCATCACTGATATTATTAATGTGGTAACCAGGCATTTTGACGTTCGCCTCGCTGATTTGCAGAGCAAAAAACGCAGCCAGAGCATAACCGAGCCGCGTCAGATTTGTATGTATTTAGCCAGGAGTTTAACCAGGCACAGTCTCGAAGAGATTGGCGGCCATCTGGGGGGCCGAGACCACACGACCGTTATGCACGCCTGCAGCAAAATCGACCGCGAAAGATGCTCTGACCCACAAATGAACGCTCTACTTGAAGAGCTGTCAAAACAAGTTACGCATGCTCCACAAAGTTGAATAACAATTTCACAATCTACTAAAATAAAGAAGGGCTGTGTAAAACACAGCCCTTTAACTCATAACGCAATGATTCTCTGATGTTATGCTCTGCGTTTCCTCAGTAATGCCAATCCGCCTAAACCAAGCAAACAAATCGTAGTCGGCTCAGGAATGCAGTTCTCACCTGCCCAGATGTTTGTCACACTTGTCAGCCCTGGTACCCTAAACCCAATCAGCTTCACCATTGACGGCTGAGGAGTAATCTCACCGCTTATAATATAACTCCATGTACCGTCCTGAGTGTTGCTTGTGATCGATGTCACTCCCTTGAATATCGGGTCCCCATCCTCGCCGAGGTAGAGGTCACCAACCTTCGGGAATTCATCACTTGTGCTCGTTCCCTCGATGTAGATGAAGATTTCCTTGACGAGATCCGGAACGTACTCATTCTCCAGCCAGATAAAAACCTGGTAGCCACCAATATCGCCAGCATCCACCCTGGCATGAAATTGGGTGTTTGTTAGGTAATTTGAAGCCCAATGGTCTGGATCGTCCAGCGGAGAAACGAGACCGCTATCCGGTGGATAGAGGTCATCCTCCCACCATCCATAGGCGTAGTACTGGCACTCTGTGTTCCACCAAGGAACACCTGGCGAAGGCGGGGGAGTAACCATAGGACCAGCCCATGATACGCACGTTGAAATCAGCATCAGCCCAACTGCTAGTAGACAAATTATTTTTAATCTTTTCATAATTTCTCCTCCAATGTTTTGTGCCATCCTTCCGCACATAAATTGCGCACATTTTTACTTTTGCGAGATAAAGATGTGTGGAACCCTCCATATAGCCTTTCTCACCCATTTCTCCTATGAAATGATAGTATCCAGCCTTTTTGATAAGTCAAGAAAAAAGACCTATATTTATGAAAATACCGTAGTTTTACGGATATGGGAACTTATTTTCCAAAATGAAAATTTTATGATAATATACAGTTTATTTGTTCAGAATCGGGAAATTTAGGAAATGACAAAGAATCGAAGTAAATTAGCAACAAAAAATTCTGAAAAGGGGTCTCTTCGTCCGGTTTTAATTGCATCAGAGCATATACTCTTTGAATACTCAACTATTTTGGGACACCTGTTAGTCGGATTAGCAGATGAGTCTATTCCTACGGTCTTGGTTTGTCCTCCCGACAGGGATTTTGATTGCATAATCTCCGGAGCTGTTGAGGTTATTAGACATCCCATTCTACAACTGCCATTTCTGGGGTGGTTAAACATAAAAAGACTTGTTGAGCAGCTTTCAAAATTTAAGCCTACCATTCTACATTGTTTGTGCGAAAGTAAAGCTCATCTTACAAGGCAATTAGCTCGTCAATTGGACCTGCCTTATATTCTGACGATTAATTCGCTACACAAACGATGGGACACGCTCTCTATATCATCTAAGCGTTGTGCAAAAATTATTGTTCCTGCTAAAACCATAGCCGAAAACATTTCCTCGCTTTATGCACGCTTCGCTAAACGAATTGAACAGATAAATATTGGTACATTTACTAAAGAAGACAACGGATGCTTTTGTGAGACTTCTCGTCTTGCCACCTTATTAACCGCTCATCCGTTAGATAATGTTAATGACTTTGAGAATCTATTTAACGCAGTCAGGCATTTATCTATCGAAGGTTATGAATTCATGATGGCCATAATAGGCAACGGACGCGCTGAAAGAAACCTGCGTAAATTATTAACTGCGCTTGGTCTTTCTCAGAATGTTACTTTTGTCACGGGATTGAGGCCCTTGCGTTCTGTTCTGGCCGCTGGAGATATTTTCGTCCAGCCCCAGCCAATGACCGCTTTTAACCCTCTGTTATTAGAGGCAATGAGTGTTGGCTCTGCTGTTGCTGCTTGTAAAGGAGGTGTCGATGACTTGGTTATTGAGAACCAGACAGCAATTGTATTTGACCCAAAGGATGAGCTAAGTATAAAAGGGAGCTTACAGCGTCTGCTCGACAAACCTGATTATGCCAGACATATCTCAAAAAAAGCTCAACAATATTTAAGAGAAAATCATACGGTCACCAATATGATTTCCGCTACCATCAAGACATACCACAATGCACAGAAGTAAGCCATTATAACAGGTAAACGGCCTATTATATCTTGCTTTGAGACTTTCTAAATAACTGCATAGCTATCAGCTCAAAGAAATTCTCTTTACAAGCAATTTATCGCTAAAAATAACCATTATTTTTATTAGTCAGTATATAAAAAAACTATTTCAAAACATTCGTAGCAATCCATAATCCGCGATATCAATACTGATAACGCATTTTTTGCTATATCTTTGTTAGAAACGTTACGGATACTTCACACTTCTCACAAGTAATAAATATGAGTATTTTCCGAATCTGATATTATTAAAGAAACTGAAACATAAAGACCGAATAAATCTCATAGTGTATTTGTTGTAATCTTAGAAGTTTTATTATTTATTTAGGAGAATGAATGATGCGAGTGCTGGAAGAAGTAAAAAGATGGATTGGTGAGATTACGGAAATTTTGCTTCTGCTGACTGCTCTTGGTATCGTAATGGAGATTCTGTTCGGTCCTACGGTTCTATTTTTTGGGCAGATTATTCCGAATCTAACCACATTGCTAAAGTCCTTAGGCGACAACGGCGTTGTTGGCTTGATCGCTTTGGGTGTTATTCTCTGGTTGTTCCATAAACAAAAAGCTGTGGCGTAAATTCATCGATTCTTACCTTTATAAACAGCATAGCTTAAAATTTTTGGTTTGGGGGGCAAGTAGAGGTGAGTATTTATAGCTATCAGAAAACTACTTGTAATAAGGTGATATTAACTTCACAATTTGGGTCTTAATAAGAACTGAAGTTAATACACATGAGAATTGAAAAACACGATAGAGGTTGTTAGAGGTAAGCTTCAACAAAAGACATGTTTTATATCACCGGCGGCGGTTAACCACCGCCGGTGATTTTTAACATCGCGAGAACACCTAATAAGCAAAGCACAAGTAATGCAGCTCTAAGTATGCGCATAAGTTGTGTCTTTGGTTCTATAAACCTCCATACAAAGAAACAGAGCACCACAACAAGAAGAATTCGTAATACAAAAGATATAAAACTTGCAACCATAACATAATTATATCCTATATTGACAAATAAAGTCAAGCGCAATATGCCCATATTAACAATAAAGATTGAATAAAAGGCCCTAAAGTCTTTAAAATGGAAAAATAATTAATAACAAAACCCGAGGTTAAAAAAGAAAAAATCTGCCTTTTTAAACCCAGATATTTTCAGAAAAGCTTTATTAATTTAGCAAGCCATAATCTTTCAATATCTGTTTGAGAGTTGCTTTTTTACCTTCTTCGAGAGGTGTCATAGGCAGCCGCAGTTCCTCAGAACACATATTCAAAATAGCCATTGCAGCTTTTATGGGTATAGGATTTGTTGCCAAACTCAGCAAACTTTTGCACAACGTAAATAGTTTCTTATGCCATTGTCTGGCAGAGACCAAATCACCCTCAAGAATCAAATCGGTCATTGCTTTTACATCGGTTGGTACAATGTTTGCAACTACGCTAATTACACCCTTACTCCCGACCGAAGCTAAAGGCAGAGTAAGAGAATCATCGCCTGATATAATTGTTATATCACATAAATTAGCTATTTCGCTCGCCATATCCAATCTGCCGCTTGCTTCTTTGATTGCAACAATATTATCTATTTCAGCTAAGCGAGCAACAGTTTCTGCAGTTAAACCCATACCGCCACATCTGCCGGGTATATTATATAATACTATTGGCAAATCAACTTCTTCGGCTATTGCTTTGAAATGTTGAAAAAAACCTTCCTGTGTCGGCTTATTGTAGTACGGGCAGACCTGTAGAGTAGCATCAGCACCGATTTGTTTTGAAAACTGCGTTAGTTCAATTGCTTCTGCAGTGCTATTAGAGCCGGCTCCGGCAATAACTGGTACCGCTCCACCTGCTGCTTTGACCACTCTCTCAATAACCTGCCTATGCTCCTGGTGACTTAAGGTAGGCGATTCGCCCGTAGTGCCAACCGGCACTATCGCGTCTATGCCGTTTTCCAATTGAAACTCAATCAGCTCATCGAGAGTTTGAAAATCGGTTTCACCATCCTGAAAAGGTGTTACCAATGCAACCATTGCGCCTGTAAACATTTTAAATCTCCTCTTTCAATAGTTCATTGTTCACAATTGCCCGTCTATGAGTTATAAACACACAGCTACGGGCTATATTTGTCTATTAACTTCATCATTTCTGCAGTTGCCTGCCTTATACCGACAAGGACAGCCCTCGCTACGATGCTGTGTCCAATATTAAATTCGCAAACTCCTTTGATACTTGCAACAGGACCAATGTTTCGGTATGTCAAGCCATGCCCTGCATGAACGATTAAATTATTTTCCATTGCAATATCTCTACCAGCATTAAGTTCGGCGAATCTCTTTTTGATTGCTCCTTGAGTTTTTGCATTTGCATACATACCGGTATGCAATTCGACAGCGTCACAGCCGGTCTGAGCCGAGGCGAGTATTTGCTCTTTATCAGGCACAATAAAGGTGCTCACTAAAATACCCTTTTTGTGCATCCTTTTAACAACTTCAGCAAGGCGTCTTTTATTCCTGGCACAATCAAGGCCTCCCTCGGTCGTCAGCTCTGCCCTTTTTTCAGGGACCAACGTTACCTGGTCCGGTTTAATAAGCTCGGCGATTTTAACAATCGGTTCAGCCATGCACATTTCGAGGTTCAATTTGCAGGAAACTGTTTCTTTTAACAGCCGAACATCACGGTCGTTGATATGGCGTCTATCCTGACGCAGGTGGATGGTAATTCCGTTAGCGCCGGCCAGCTCGCACTGGACTGCTGCCCAGACCGGGTCCGGCTCATCAGTTAATCGGGCCTGCCTTACTGTCGCAACATGGTCGATATTTACATTCAATAATGCCATTTCTTCTCAAGAGCATATAGTATTGTGTATTCTTGCCAATAACCTCGTGTAATTATATCAAAGGAATGGTTTCTATCAAGCAATAATCTATTGCTAAATTTGGGCCGAGGATTTAGAATATCAGCCTGTGTAACCGTAGAGAACTACCTCTTACATTGCCGGTTCGACCAGATGATAGATTTTGCTCTTGGCAGCAAAAAAGGTTGTGTTATGAGATTGAATTGGGTCAATCAGTTTACAATTCTCAGGATTTTATTGATAATCCCATTTGTAAGCTGCATGCTGAAGATAAATGATCCTGACATTGGCAATACAATGCGACATATTGCAGTTGCTATATACCTTTTTATGGCAGCCAGTGATGCTATTGATGGCTATCTGGCCCGCATCACAAGGCAAGCTACCAAGCTCGGTGCATTTTTAGACCCGGTAGCCGACAAATTGCTAATCACCTGTGCATGCCTGCTGTTGGTTTCCCAGCGAGGCCGTATTGAGGGCTTTCCGTTTCCTCCGACCGTTGTGGTTTTGATTATCGGCAAAGACCTGTTTTTATTAATTGGTTTTGTCGTTGTTTACTTCGTTACTTCAAAGTTTCTCATTGCACCTGCGCCAATAGGAAAGTTTGCCAATGCTTTGCAGATGTCTATGGTGGCGGCTATCCTGCTTGCACCAGAGATTTCCAGGGTCCTGCCTTGCTGGATATGGGTGTTGCGGGTCCTTTGGTGGTCTGCCGCAGGTACCGCTATTCTCGCAACTCTTATTTACATTCGTATGGGCAGTAGATATATTGAAAAGTACGAACAGAATTCGGCAAATAACAGTAATATGTAATATTTAGCAATGTAGAATGCGAGGTACGCTGAACAACATAAGAGATATGAAATATGGCAGTGCAGTTTAGTGAAATACCGCAAGTTTTAGAGGAGCTTCGAAAGGGCAAAATGATAGTCCTTGTCGATGCCGAAGACCGAGAGAACGAAGGCGACCTGGTCTGTGCAGCAGAAAAGGTAACGCCGGAGGTCATTAACTTTATGTCCAAATACGGCCGTGGCCTCATCTGCCTGCCGCTTACCGCTGAAAAATGTGACTCTCTTGGTCTGTATCCTCAGACGACAGATAATACAGCCAGATTCGGAACGGCTTTCACGGTCAGTATCGACGCCGCTGAAGGAACAACTACCGGTATCAGCACCGCTGACAGAGCGAAGACAATTCAGGTTGCCATCGCCGACAGAGCAAAATCCAGCGACCTTGCACGTCCCGGCCATATATTTCCACTACGTGCCCGCGACGGGGGCGTACTGGTACGGGCCGGCCAGACCGAAGGATCTGTTGATTTAATGCGTCTGGCGGGCCTTAAGCTAGCCGGTGTCATTTGTGAGATTATGAACGAAGATGGCTCAATGGCACGTGTGCCGGAGCTGCTCAAATTCTGTGCAAAATACAACCTTAAAATCGCCTCAATCGCAAAGCTTATAGAATACCGTCTCCAGCGCGAGAGCCAGATTAAGCGCGTCGAGTGCGTGAGTTTACCGACAGACTACGGTGAGTTTAAAATGATTGGCTATGAGAGTATAACTTCATCTGAGCCGCATCTGGCACTATGCAAAGGCGGTGTCGGCGAGCTTGATGACAACGGCAAACCAATCGAACATCCAGAGCCGGTTCTGGTTAGAGTGCACTCAGAATGTATGACCGGCGATTTGTTTCATTCGCAAAGGTGTGAATGCGGCTACCAATTGATAACTGCAATGAAGATGATTGAAGAGGTCGGCAAGGGCGCCCTGATATATCTTCGGCAGGAGGGTAGAGGCATCGGCCTTACCAACAAATTGCGGGCTTATAAACTCCAGGAGCAGGGCCTTGATACCGTGCAGGCAAATATCCAGCTCGGTTTTATGCCTGACAAGCGAGATTACGGAATCGGTGCTCAAATCTGTCGCGACTTGGGCCTTACTAAGATACGAATAATGACCAATAATCCCAAAAAGGTAAGCCGACTCGAAGTCTATGGTATAAAGATTGTCGAACAGATACCATTAAGAGCTGAGCCGAGCAAGCATAACATCGAATATCTGCGAGCCAAAAAACACCGCCTTGGCCATATACTTGATGAGGACTTATAGTTTATGAAGGTTGTCATTGTAATATTATGGATATTCTGTTCGTTACTATTTTTATTTCAGGCCGGCTGCGAACAATCTCATATAGTTAGCGAACCTGCGACAACAACAACTTTTGCTCCAGCGAAAGTCCATATCTTGCCGCTGACTGAATTTACTCACGTAAGCGATGCTGAAGAGCAGCAAAAGATAAAAATTTATATAAGTATGCTGGACTCATTTGGTTCCCAGATAAAAACACCGGGCATATTTCGTCTTGAGTTATATGAATATGTTCAGCGTTCGGCAGAGCCGAAGGGCAAGAGAGTTGCTATCTGGCCGGATATCGATTTGACCGAGCCGGCTGCAAATAATAAGTATTGGATGAACTTTTTAAGGGCTTACGAATTCAATTATCCCTTCGAGCCAAAAGGCGACAAAAGCTATATGCTCCAGGTGACCTGCCTGCGTCCCGATGGAAGACGTCTTTACGCTGAATTTACCCTTAAAAACGTAAAATAACCCTTCTCATCAAAAAACATATATAGACCTACCAAGTTTTTCTTGACACCAGAAAAAATTGCTGTAATAAAATGAATTGTTTTATGTTTAGTCAAAGCATAGTTCATTATTTTAGCCTTTTTGAAGGAGAATTAGTAATATCTAAAAAATTATATCTTTATATCTCTTTTGTTTTGGTGCTGTGTCTGGCTTTACCAACGTCAGCCGAAGAAACCATACTCGCCAGCTACGAGAAGTCTGAGGCTGCTGCCGGCAACCTTACAGCAAAGGTCAACGATGAGTCGGGCAACCCCACCATGGTGGTCGCGTGGCCTATGTTACAGGGCACGGATGCATGTTCATACGACCCGAACTTTGGGCCAGACCTGACGATACCAGCCGCAACTGACGGCAAGTACGTTTTTGGCTTTAACTGGACCGACGAATCAGACGGCAGGGTTGATATACGTCACGAATGGTCCAGCTCTACCTTTGATTTAGTCAAAAACGAGAAAATTCTAATTGATGTCTACATTGTCGGCCCTAACGGCGTACCGAACTCCATCGATTTGTGGGATGAAGATTTGGCATGGCTCCACGGACAATACGACTCTATAGTAACTGACAAGTGGTTTACGGTTACGTTTGACCTCAACGAGCTTCAGGATTCGGGTACGCGTAAAAAAGACCACTCCAAGATTACAACCATCTATTTCGACGGTGTAATGACAGATGATGGAAAAGTATTCTTTGACAACCTCAGACTTTGGCGACCATCCGATACAAAACCCGACAGTCCCAGGCAAAACGATGGTAACGACAATAAGAAGCCAGGGAACAAGCCTTAGCTGGGTTACAAAGAGAGTATCCTGGTATACAAGATTTTGGCTCAATCTGTTTTAATACACAAAAAGCATGCAGTTCCATCTTGAACCGGAAAGCGGTAGGAGATGCATGCTCTGGAGGATTTTTATGTGTCCTCAAGGTAGGCGTCTTTGATCAAAATCTGGTCCTAAAAAACGCAAAATAATCTGTCAGGTAGTTTTGTATATGCTGTATGTTTACTTTATACTTACCTTCCTATTAAATTAGATTGACGAAAAAGAGCAAATCTGCGAATATATCCTCTGAACTAAAGTATTTTCGTTTTATTTTTATAGGAACTTTTTGAGGCTTTTTGGGTCTAAAACAGGAGAAAGCCGGTGCAGCAGGAGATAGCGAATATCAGCATTGATGACGCGATATTGGTTCAGCAGTGTCGCCAGGGCGATTCTGAGGCGATGGAACGGCTGATTCGCAAGTATCAGAATCGCATCTACAATATTATTTTGAAAATGTGTGTGAATCCTGACGATGCTGCGGAACTTACGCAGGAAACATTTGTCAAAATAATAGAGAATATAAATGGATTTCAGGGCAGAAGCAGCTTTTACACCTGGGCCTTTAGAATAGCCGTGAATCTGACCTTAAACTTCTGCAAGAAAAACGTCAAGGTCAGATTGAGCTCGTTGGATGCCCAGCAGGATGAACACAATGAACAGGCAAGACAACAGTTGAAGGATTTTCTCAGCGATGACAGCTCGCCTGAACCGGCAGCAATTGCTCAGAATAAGGAGTTATGCGAATTAGCTATAAAAGCGCTAATGAAATTAGATGAAAACCAAAAAGCCGTAGTTGTATTGCGGGATATTGAAGGTATGAGCTATGCTCAGATTTCTGAGGTGCTGGACATCGAGTTAGGAACAGTAAGAAGCCGATTAAGCCGTGCCAGAAACAATCTGAGAGAAATTTTGGAGTCCCTCATATAATGAAAGAAAAACCGGATATTAACGAGCTGCTAAGCAGCTTCATAGATAGTGAGCTGTCGGAAAGACAAAAAACCGAAGTTCAACGATTAATTGCACACGACCCGGAAATAGCAAAACGCCTGCAGCAGCTGCAAAAGTGCAGGTTATTAGTGGCCTCTCTGCCATACGAGCTGGCCCCGATTGATATGGCTAAGCAGGTAGAAGCCGTCCTGGAAAGAAAGGCACTATTGCCTGAGCAGTCTTTAGTTGTTGACGAGCGTAAGGGAGCAAGGCACTTAATGTTCCGCAAGGTATTGACCGCAGCCGCTATGTTCGTATTGGCTGCAATTTTAGCATCTGTAATTTACACCATCGTAACTCCAGAGCCCACACAGATACCAATGGGCTTTGCAGGCCGACTGGAATTAAAAACACATAACTTGTCAGCCATAAACTCGGTTATTGATAAAGCGATTAAAAATAACGGCCTTACAGATTCCGTCACTCTAAAACGCCAGCGCGGTAAAAACATATATACTTTGACCTGCAGCCGCGAAAACTTAACCTTATTTTTAGCTGATTTGGACAATAGCTGGGAGAAGTACGACTCAGCCACGCTGTTTATTGAGACCCAAACAGCTCAGGAGCCTGTAGTTGTTAATGATGTCGATGCTAAGCAGATTATAGATGTGATAACGCCACCCAAACCCCGTTTGACCGGAGAGGAAAAAACAACACAAAAGCCACCCACTCAAACGCAAGAAGAGAAAAAAGTGCACCTGACCATCATTGTCGAAAGCAGCGAATAACGTATCTCTCACTCTCTCACTTACAAAACAACCAAAATCCAGACGTATCACAAAATAGATGATAAAGTAATTATTTCCTCTCGCTTTATTGCCATTTTTTATGCGTTTTTCCCAGCCCGAAGCGAGGGTTTGAAAAAATACTTTGAAATATATTATTTTTTCTCTTGATAAATTCTAAAAGACTTAACAAAAAATCATAATGACGGTCAATTAAGTAACCGGCAAGGAAATGCTGGATATATCCCCCAGGCAAAAGAAAGGCTACTTTATACTGGTTTCTTTTTGGTTTTTGCGTCAGGTTTGGATTTTTCACTGGGTTTTTTATCTTTGCTTTCGGTGGTTTTTTTCTCAGCGGCACCTTCTTTCTCTTTTTTCTCTGCCTTTTTATAGCTTTCGCTTCTGTAATCGGTTTGATAGAAGCCGGAGCCCTTGAAGATAACAC
>CAYSJK010000045.1:0-14391 GCA_964431375.1 uncultured Pirellulales bacterium | reverse complement strand
GTTTTCTAATTAGCAGTCCACCCAGCCCAAGTAATATTATACTTGCCGGTTCAGGGACTGCAGAAGTAACATGAGCCCAAATGCTAAAGCTCGGCCCATGTCCTCCTGGTCCGCCAAGCAAACGTAGACCATATATTGATTGCCAGTCATCCAGAATCGGAGCGGTTGTAGGAAGCTCAGTAGTTGAAAGTGCTTGACCTGTTGGGTCATCAAGCTGCCAAGAAATTCCATAAACCAGGGTCCCATTGGGCAGTGGCAGGTTATTGTAACTATATATCAGGTAGTTGTCCCATTTCGCGACACTGTGGTCATTCACAATTTCGACCATAAATCTTACATTGTCGGGGTCTGTTTTGAATTCAAAGTCACCAACAGCTAGTGAAACGCCAGACGGTATAGCATAGTGCCAGTAATCTCCTACAGTTGGAAGCGAACTTGAATCTGGCGTTGAGGTGTCATAAATATACCACCCTGTTATAGTATCACCTGGACTGATTTTTCCTTCCAGAAAATTGCCATCATCCGTAACGGAATCCACTACGGCCTCTATTTCAATGGTTATTAATGCCGCCTTGGCCAGCACTGGCCATAAAACCATCCAGCATATTACCACTACCAGAATTGCAAATAATTTAGTTTTCATCATTTCCTCCTCAAATTAAGCTTGATTTTTTGGACCGCTCCTTACTTAATTTTATTATAGTTGAATTCCTTATTGTGTCAAGTAAAATCCCGCCTTAACCAGCTCTAACACCAATCATCCCAAGACCTAAAAGTAATACCGTTGCTGGCTCAGGCACAACCTCAAATGTCATTGAATAAGTATCTGTAACATCTGGTACCTCAAATGTCCGCACGGTAAGATCATATATCCCCACTGGTAATGTTCCGATATCCTCCGAATGTGACCATGGAGTTATCATTGGAAAAACGCCTACGTTGAGGAAAATATCAAGTTGTAGCGAGGTTCCTTCCCTGTCAAAATTAGAACCATCTATCAAGACATCGCCTCTGCTTTCTACCCCAAAAGTAACGATAGAAATTACATCCAACGAGGTTGGTGGGCTTGGTACTATGTTAACATCCGTGATGCTTGCGGTCGAATCCGTCACGCAGACAATAGCCACAAAAACCACCACCACTGTAATTGCTATTATTTCTTTTCTAAACATTACCTTACCTCCTCAAAATAAGTTTTATTACAGTTCTTTCTCTAATTTTTTGTCCCAAGTGAGTAATTTACCCGCCTCCTGTGCGGGTTTTCTCCTCCTGAGGCACTTGACTTGTTTGGTCACAATCAGATTTTCCCGATTTCGATTATTCCAGAAAAGAACATCTATTATAGGTATTTTACACTTACAGCATTGTTCTTGCAGGTAAAAATCTGAAAAAGTTGGGATGGCCAATGAACATCCCTATATCGCCAGTTGGCTTCACCAAGGATTTGCTGCGGAGAAGCTTATGAGAAAACCCCGAAGTTTGATACGATTTTCCTTTTACAATCGGCTCAAAAATAGTAGAATTGAGTGTTTGAAAATGGCGTAAATGTGCTCAGTGTGGTTCAAACCACGAATGCGATATACGCAGTACGAGATAAGTTATGGAAAAGATAAAGCTTTACGATACAACCCTCCGCGATGGCATGCAGGCTGAAGGCGTCAGTTTTTCGCTGGAAGATAAGCTTTCAATCGCCAAATGTCTTGATGGGCTTGGCCTCGACTACGTTGAGGGCGGCTATGCCGGCTCTAATCCCAAAGAGATGCAGTTCTTCGCCGAGGCGGCCAAACTCACCTTGAAGAATTCAAAAATCGTAGCATTCGGCAGCACACGTAGGGCCGGTAGTAGCGTTTCAGATGATGCCTCGCTCAGTGCGATAATCGGGTGTAAAACTAAAGCTGCCACGCTGGTTGGCAAAACCTGGGATATGCACGTTACCAATGTGCTGGGCTGCTCGCTCGATGAGAACCTGACTATTTGTTCCGAGTCGGTTGAGTATCTAAAAAAGCACGGTCTGGAGACTTTCTTTGATGCTGAGCATTTCTTCGATGGTTACAAGAATAACCCGGAATATGCGATGAAAGTGCTGACTGCTGCTGCTGAAGCTGGTGCCGATGTGCTGGTGCTTTGCGATACGAATGGCGGCTCTTTGCTGGATGAGGTGTACGAAATTACAAAGACTGTCTGCGATAAATTCAGCCCTATGGTAATCGGCATTCACGCACACAATGACACCGACTGTGCCACAGCCAATACGCTCGCTGCGGTTCAAGCCGGGGCCCGTCAGGTTCAGGGCACAATAAATGGGCTCGGCGAACGGTGTGGCAACGCCAACTTCTGTACCGTCATTCCCAACCTCTCGCTTAAGATGGGCTTTGAAGTTCTTAGTCCGGAAAAAATAAACACTTTAACGGAGGTGTCGCGATATATCTTCGAGATATGTAATATCACGCCCGTGATGAATATGCCCTATGTTGGCGAAAGTGCTTTCGCTCACAAAGCGGGCCTGCACGTTGACGCCCTGCGGAAAAGCAAGCGAACTTACGAGCATATCGCTCCGGAGCTTGTCGGTAACGAACGCAGGTTCCTTATATCCGAGCTGAGCGGCAAGTCAAACGTCTTAGCCGAACTCGAAAAGGCGAAGATAGCTCAGGATAAAAGATTAGCTAAAAAGATACTTGACCGCGTTCAGGAACTTGAAAGCGAGGGCTTCCAATTCGAAGCCGCTAACGCGAGCTTTGACCTGCTTGTCAAAAAGATTATGGGCACATATAAACCGGCTTTCGAGCTTATAAAATACTATGTAACTACAGAGAAGCGTGCAACAGGCGAACTTGTCACCGAAGCAACGGTTAAACTAAAGGTAGGCGATAAAGTCGAGCACATTGTCGGCGAAGGCGATGGCCCGGTCAACGCACTTGATGCGGCAT
Source organism: uncultured Pirellulales bacterium (assembly GCA_964431375.1). GTDB lineage: Bacteria > Planctomycetota > Phycisphaerae > Sedimentisphaerales > Anaerobacaceae > CAZBWE01. Next base: position 11,464 of record CAYSJK010000045.1, on the reverse strand, counting down.
TGCGAAAGTCGCTGGAGATTTTCTATCCGTCTATCAAGGATATCCGCCTTATCGATTATAAGGTGCGTGTCGTTAATGCCCGAGCCGGCACCGCTGCCCGTGTGCGTGTAATCATCGAATTCAGGGATAAAACCGACATCTGGGGCACCGTCGGCTGCTCGGAGAACATCATTGAGGCCTCCTGGCAGGCGCTCGTTGACTCCGTCGAGTACAAGCTACAAAAAGACAAACGGTAGGTAAGCAATATAATTGCGTTTTTGTGTCCAGAACCGCAATTTATTAAGCAAATATAATGAAAAATGCCCAAAAATAGACATTAATTTTAAAAATTATTCTTGACAGATTTGCATGATAATGTTATAGAACTATCCTTGGAAAAAGATGGTAATAGTGCGTATAGGCGCTATTACTTGTTATGGAATAGCGAAATCAAGGAGGATTGGTTATGGAATCGCGTAATTCCGGATATAGGGCTATCTTTATTTTTTCACTTCTTGCTGTCCTGTTTTTCTTGATACAGTTAACAGTGCCTTTCTGGGGTGAAGCAGCTATCGCTCAGCAAACAACCCAAAAGTCTTTGTTCAAAAGCGATAAAGCAGCTCGGCAGCCGGCATCTGCAATAGCTGATTCAGGAACAAAGACGAGCAAATTCCTACAACATCTTAAACCAAGGACAACCTCCTCTAAGTACGCAGAGGTAGAGATTGCCCTTAACGATAAGTTTAGTAAAGGGCAAATCTGCGATTTGCCAATAGCACCGAGCAGTGATTTACAATTCTTGGATAGTCCAGGCCGTGTCAGGTTACAGCTACCTGTAGGCCAGGTTAAAGCCCTCATTGATAAAGGGGCAGAGGTAACTGTGTTAAGAAAGTTCATTTTATTTGAGGACTCTAAAAATGAATATGACACTTTGGGTAATGTAGTCTCAACAGGAGAACATCACATAGACGCTTTTATCTATGGCGAGAACGGCAGTAATGTTTCCATTCCCGACGATGGCAGCGGATGGGCATACAGTACTATTTTCATCTCAACAGCGCCGCAAGGCGCCATAGTTACAAGTGTAGATGTTCACTATGAAATTATCCATAGTTATATTGGTGACTTAGTAGTAGAATTGAGCGACGAGGACTTCCCTATATATACATATCCGCTCTGGAGTGACCCATACAATAGTGGAGGATATATTAATGAAACAGAAATCGGGATTACAGCATTCAATGGTAAATTGGTTAACCAGACATGGATTCTGTGGGCATTAGATACATTTCCTTTCTACGATGATGGTTACATTGATTATTGGTGGATAAAGGTCTATTATCAAGAGGAGGGTTACGATTACTACATTCAGGCCGATTCCCATCCTGATAATACCGTAAATGTCGTGTTTAAGTTCGCTAACTACCCCGGCAGAGTATACTTCTCGAGGTCTCCTGCATGTGGGAACCTGAATCCATCCTATGATGATCCAGTTTCGTGTGACGGATACTATTGCGCGAGCACTGAGTACAACCCCTGTGAAACCGAATGCAGTTACGTGACAGTGTTGGCGGACCCAACGTATGACTCGAATCAAACAAAGACTGTTCATCTGGATGATCGTCAGCATATATGGTGCTGTTCCGACAGTTGGGAAAGAGAATTAGGAGTTACAACATATAATGCTGACACAGGTGAATGCGAAGAGGCATATGTTACTGTCACCGTTATACCTTCACAAGCTGGCAGCGTGACCCTGTCTTCGGGATATTCATACTGGGATCCGGATTACCAGTGTTATGTTTTCTTCTCCACATATATACCCAGTTGTTCTTACTCAGGACGTGCGCGAGTGAGATTTCATACAACCGATAGCGATGTTATTTATTCGTTTGAACAGAACACTACCATTGTCCCCTCTTCAAGCTGGCAAACTGTTTCCGATAGTTTCTGCACAGAAGGATTCTTCCCAAATTATTACCAAGTATATAAAATGTATTTGTATGCTGCTTGTGACTATGACTTCAGCCTTTGTGATAGTGATGGCGTAGGAGCGTGGTGCGATGGTGATGGCGAACTCGATATGTACGACTCTTCGTGCATACAGCTATGGTATGTCGATGGTGATCCAAGTTGTGACTATGATGCTTCAACCATCGGGACGGAATATGAAGGTTGGTCTCCGCTATCGGATGGATACTACTATCTCTTTGTATCGGACTACATTTGGTCACAGATTAGTTATAGTTTGGCGTACAGGCAGTCTGGTTGCACGGCCCCTATAGATGTAAATATAACCTTGAACAACAGTTGGATGTATCAGAATCTTCCGGATAGCAACAACTGCAGTCTTATAGCCGATTCGGTTATTGTTGATGACCTGTGCAAAAATAGCAGCTACACCTATGCCTGGGAATTTATATTGCCGAGCGACGTTACATTGGCCCCAATCATCATAGGCCCGAATGATACAAATTGCCTTACCTTCACATCCCGCGGTTGCGATGAGCCGAATGCTATATCTGACTCAGGCCAGGCATTCACAGTTAAGGTTACCGTTACCGGCAATGACTACGGCAATGCAGGTGAGGCGGAAGCTCAGTTCGGCATATGTCTTCTTGGAGATGTCAATAACGATTGTATAGTAGATATCGCAGACCGTTCAATAATAAATGCCTTTTGGAAAACAGGAACCGTGGGGAGCTGTTCCTCGCGTGATTGTGACATAAATTGTGATGGTGTCGTTGATTTAGCTGACCGCTCTATTGCCAATGCCATTTGGAAGAACATGCTGTGTGAGAAGAAATCGGTAAGCAATCCGTGCCCGTGCCGTTCTCCTTGTCCGTGAGTTGAGGATTTTTTTACGAAGCCAAGATGGCCTGTGACAAAAAATAGTGATTAGAAATAATTCTCTTGGTATTGAAAAACGTTAATTTATGAAATAATTGTCGGATTATGAAACTGAGTTGGAATATTTGTCTTCAAAATAACGTTTAATGTAATCTTGTGGATTTCATTTATTGTTTCTTTGTTCAAGGAGGAATATTATGAAAATGATGAAGAGAACGACTTTCGCTTTTATATTCATCTGTGTTGTTGTCGCCGTGTCGGCGCAAGGACTTTTAATAGTACCATCCAACATAAATCCAGAACCGGCGGATTGTAATATTATTATGTCACCAGGTGGTATATTAAGTTTCGACCTAATGATAAGCAACCCTCAGGGAATTTCCGCCCAAGGGTTTCAAGCCATTATTAGTGTTAGTGGGCCTGGTTCACTAACAGGTAACGAGCCAAGTAGCATTGCAGTGGCTAATGACACCAACTATTGGATATATGGAAATTCTGCTGGTTCGACTTTCATAGATAATTCCGACGGTTCTTATACATTTGGCGATAACCCGGACAGTGGACTAGCGGAACTTTTACTTGCCGGGGATATCATGGCCAGATACGCTTTTACATGGGATGGAACCATAGGCGATTACACGTTTACCATTGACCTTGACACCAGTAGGAGTTTTTACTTGGACGAATTCTTTTCCAAGCAAGCCTTCCAGTTTTCTCCAGAAGAATGTGGATTTGAAGGTAACAGCTTTACTCTTCATATTATACCAGAACCAGCTACTTTGCTGCTAATTACTTTTGGCGGCTTATTCTCGGTTAGAGTACGCAAGGTGTAAAGACAATATATATCCTATATGTAAAAAATATGGGCTGTAGATTTTTATTTCCACAGCCCTTTTTGTATTTTTTGAACATCTTAACGATTAAAGAGTTTCGCTTTTTTGTGAGATAAACTAATAGCTATCTTTTAGACACTGTTTGTAACCTCTACCGACAGGCCTTGAGGAATTGTAGGCTGTTTTTTCTTTCTGCGATTTATTGTTCTACGGTCAAATCTTGGAATTGGATTTTCTGTTGATGCCACCTGTACTGCCTCAAGAGCTGTTTCGGCGAACAAATCAGCTCCGACTTCTTCCCAAAGACCTTCGGCTCGATTGAACAGTCCACCCGAAACCATTACTCTCATATTCGGCCAGGCATTTATGGCTCTTATTGTATCTATCAGCCGTCGCAAATCCGGCGCTTGTTTTGGAGCAGTACCATAAATCAGCAGGATATCAGGACCGTACTCATTTATAAAGCCAAGGATGTCATCGTTGGTTAAACCACCACCTAAGAACCTTATTTCCCAGCCGTTGCTTTCAAACAGGTCTACCATTATTTGTGCTCCAAGCTCCTGTAGTTCGTCCTGTGCGCAACATATTACTATCTTTTTGCCTTTGCTTGGCTTGCAGGGCAGCTTATTTTGCAATTGATCGACCATTGTACGGTTGATTCTAGTGGCTAAATGCTCCTGGGTAGGGGTGATTTTGTCCTCACGCAGCAATTTTTCAACTTCCACCATAATCGGCCATATTAAATGGACATATACAGAATTAGCAGGTATCCCGCTCTGCAAAGCTTCTTCTATAATGGCTCGGCAGGCTTTTCTATTGCCACTCAGCAGTGGCTTTAAATAACGCTCTAAAATACCTTCTTTCAGCATAATTTAGTCTCCATTTATATTTTTTGCGTATTTCTCCTATTTTTACATTTAAGTTTCATTTTGTTGCTCAGTATGTTAAAATAGGTAATATATGCTAATGGCATATACATATCGGCGGAAGCTGAGAAAAATCATTAGTTAAAATAGGTAATATTATCCTTGATATATAGAATTCTCTAATTCCACAGATTTGATATAAGCTTTTTATTTACATAATGTTATGGATATACCATAATTTGAAAATATATAATTCTTCATTTTTTGTTAAAAAATGCAGATTTACTAATGCTGCTATCTTTGAATTTGACTGACGATAGTACAATTACTATGACTCTGGATTTTGATTTGATACGATTGAAACCGGAACAACTTATGGAGATATTAACAATCACAAAATAAGTGATGACGAAACGAAAACAGAGAATGTCACTATTTGTTATTTCAAGCTTGAGAGGGTCTGAGGTAATTTCAGCTTCAGAATGGGTAATAAGTAAGAAATCACAAATAACAGGTTTTCACTTTCAAATATTAGATAACCAGCAGCGATGAGAATGTGGTAATATTGACAATTGGAACGAGGATTGGTAAAAAACAAAATAAGTTTGGCCGATGTAGTTAATATAATTCATTAAATTCATAATAAAATTGAATTTTGGAGTTTGGTATTATGATTGGGATAGTGGCGACAAAAACAATAAGCGGGCTGGGTAATTCCGGGCGGTTTGCAAGATTTGTCTGGCAAACGATAACCGCATCTGCCTGGAGCTGTTCGAAAAGCAGAACATACCCTTTAATCTGGACACAGATGCTAATCATTGGCGTTCGCAGCGTTCCGGTTATACTGATAACAGGAGCTTTCGTTGGAATGACATTGGCAATTCAGGTGTATGACCAGCTTCGTAGCATGGGTTTGGAAGAGCGTATGGGCCAACTGGTAGGTGTTTCGGTAGTAAAGGAATTAGGGCCTGTGCTTGCGGCAGTTATGTTGGCAGGTCGTATAGGAGGGGCTTTAACTGCCGAATTAGGGACAATGAATGTTACCGAGCAGATCGACGCCGTAAGAAGTATGGGTACGAATCCGATACGATACTTGGTAGCGCCTCGTGTCCTTGCGTGTTTGCTGCTGACCCCTTTTCTTATTATCTATGCGGATTTGATGGGTATTGTCGGTGGGTACTTCATAAGTGTGGTTTTGAAGGGAATCAATAGTCAGGCATATTGGAGCTTTAGTGCATCTGCGGTGGAACTGTGGGATATATCGATTGGTATTATCAAGGGATTTTTCTTCGGCTCTGCAATTGCTGTTATCAGCTGTTATAATGGCTTTACGTGCAGGGAAGGAGCACATGGTGTCGGGCAGGCCTGTACGGAGGCATTTGTCGCAAGTTTTATTTCGATATTAGCTATTAATTTTGCTCTTGCGGTGGTTTTCAATGCGATTTACTCTACATTTTGGCCGCTTAGAAGTCTGGTTGGATAAAAACAAGAGGCGAGTTTAACCGTGAAACAAAACAACGATAACAAGACAAATATTGACAGTGATACGAATGGAATCCTTGTCGTGAAGAACCTTACGAAACATTTCGATGACAATATTGTTCTGGATAATATTTCTCTGACGATAGAGAAGGGCAAGACAACTGTTGTGATAGGACCAAGCGGGTGTGGAAAAACTGTCTTAATAAAACATTTGATAGTGTTGCTTAGGCCGAGTTCAGGGGAAGTATACTTTAAGAATCGACGAATAGATAATCTAAGCGAAAATGAATTAAATAAAATACGTATCCATTATGGATTTCTTTTCCAGGGTGGAGCGCTGTTTGACAGTTTAAGCGTGGCTGAAAACATATTATTTCCTGTAAGACAGCATTATAAGATAACGGATTGGGAGGAAGTCGAAGAAATTATCAAAACCAAGCTTGCAATGGTTGGACTTGACGGTTTTCAGAATTACTATCCGGCTAATCTTTCCGGTGGCCAGCAAAAACGTGTGGCATTGGCAAGGGCCATTGCGCTGGACCCTGAAGTAATTTTATATGATGAGCCGACGACCGGTCTTGACCCGATTCGTGCAGACATAATCAACGAACTTATTTTAAAGCTTCGAAGAGAGCTCGGCGTGACAGTAGTTGTCGTTACACACGATATGACAAGCGCCTACAAGATAGCGGACCGCATTATTATGCTGCATAACGGCAAAATTATTGCCGGCGGTGATGCTGAGCATATTCGTAATCATCCCCATCCCACCGTTCAACAGTTCATTAACGGGCAGGTCAGCGATGACGACCTTACAATTCTGCGGATGAGTGGAACCATATCCAAGGCACAGTTTTTACCTCGAGATTTTGAAAAGTAGTATAGAAGAGCGAGCACAAGGCATAAGAACTTAAAATAATCGATGTACGACAAGCCCGAGCAAATTGCGTCTGATTTGGTAAAATGCGTCCGAGGAGATGTTTTTGTTGATATCCTGCACAGGGCAGCGTACAGCACCGATGCGAGTATTTACAGAATAGTACCCATCTGTATCGTTGCGCCACGAGATAGCGCAGACGTAGTTGCTGTTGTCAAATATGCCGGTGCTAAAGGTATCCCGGTAGTCGCCCGTGGTGCGGGAAGCGGATTGGCAGGGGAATCGCTTTGCAGTGGAATCGTCTTTGATATGACCCGCTATATGAGCAGGGTTATCAGCGTGGAAGATGACGGCGGCAGTGTAGTTTGTGAGCCCGGTGTGGTACTGGACGATTTGAACGGCTGTCTGGATAAATACGGAAGGAAAATCGGGCCTGACCCGTCAAGCAGCAATTGGGCGACGGTAGGGGGGTGTGTCGCTAATAATTCCACAGGTGCTCATTCGCTTGAATATGGTTATATGGCTGACTACATAGAATGTATTGAAGCGGTCCTGGCTGACGGCAGTTTGGTCGAATTCAAAAATGATTTCGAGCCGGATGACGAAAGAGTTGGCGAGATTGCTAAAGAGTGTGAAACTATCCTTCGTCAAAAACAAGAGATTATCGAAAAGGCCCTTCCTGAAACCGAACGGAATCGAAGCGGTTATAATATTGCGGGGATTTGTCACAACGGGAAAATAGATTTGACGAAGTTATTAGCAGGGTCGGAGGGGACATTGGCCATTTTTACGAAAATCACGCTCAGAACGGTTACAGTTCCGGCGGTTGAAGGTCTGCTTCAGCTTGAGTTTTCTTCTCTGGCAAAGATGGCAGAGGCGGTACCGATTATTGTTGATAGCGGGGCGTCAGCGTGTGAATTGATGGACAAGACCTTGATTGATATGGCCTTTAAGGCATTGCCTGAATATCGGGATATTCTGCCGTCTGGAGCTGATGCTGTTCTTTTGGTTGAGCATATCGGCGAAACTAAGCAGCAGGTGAGAGAAAAAATTGAAAGAACAGACTCACAGGTTGGCGATTTAGCAGTAGGGCGCAGGACTTTTTTTGATGCGGACCAGCAGGAACGGTTGTGGAAATCGCGTGAGGATGCAGGGCCTTTACTTTACAGAAACAAGAGCAAAAAGCACCCGGCAGAATTTATGGAAGACACAAGCGTCAATTACAAACGCCTTGGAGTGTATATCGCGGGGCTGCAAGAGATTGGGAAAAAATATGATATTACGATGTCATTTTTCGGACATGCCGGAGATGGGGAACTGCACTTACGTCCCTTCCTGGATTTAGGTGACCCTGCCGATGTTAAAAAGATGCGGGAGCTAGCAAACGATGTTTTTTCGCTTGTTTGGTCGCTTGGCGGTTCAATCAGCGGCGAACACGCAGATGGATTGGTAAGAACCGCTTTTATAAAACGACAATATGGTGACGAATACTATGAGATACTTTGCAAAATCAAAAATATATTCGACCCAAATGGATTGATTAATCCCGGCAAGATTATCAATGATGACCCTGATATTATGGTCAAGAATCTCAGAAGAGCGCACAGGATTCTACCAGAACGTATCAGGACGGATTTGCTTTTTGATAAAGATGAGCTTGAGCTGGAGCTTGAGCAGTGTTATGGGTGTGGGCTTTGCCTAAGCAGGGAGCCGGATTTGCGGATGTGTCCGGTGTTTCGGGCGGTAGGAGAGGAATTAGGCAGCTCACGGGCAAAGGCAAATATCCTCCATTTCTGGGCGACAGGACAGTTAGACGATAAGGATTTTGAATCGCCTGCGTTCAGGAAATTTCTTGATTTGTGTGTGAACTGCAAGGTGTGCCAGCAGCAATGTCCCTCGGGAGTAGATATTTCCAGGCTGATGAGCCTTGTGCGGGCAGAATACGTAAGACGTAAGGGGCTAAGACGGGGGGAGTTTGTTTTAAGTCATAATCGCTATCTTAGTATGCTTGGCAGTATTTTTTCGCCTGTTTCAAATTTCTTTATGCGGCTTTCGATTTTCAAGTGGCTTTTAGAAAAAGTTGCAGGAATAGACCGAAGAAGAGCTATGCCCGGCTTCAGGCGCAGCTCTTTTTTGAAGGCTGGGCGAAAATACCTGGCTGCTTGCGAACCGATAGAAAAGCCCATAGATAAAGTCGTTTATTTTGTTGATTCGTATGCGAATTACAACGACCACGAACTGGGATTTGCGGTGCTCGATGTTCTGCGGGCAAATAATATCGAGGTGATTTTGCCGAAGCAAAGGCCGGCGCCGCTATCGGCGATTGTGTATGGCAATGTCAAAAGAGCAAAGATGGATCTGTCTTATAGTGTAAAGCATCTTACTGATGCGATTCGAGATGGTTACAAAATAGTGTGCTCTGAGCCGAGTGCAGCATTGTGTTTGAAAGATGAGCTTCGACATTTCGTTGCTGGCGATGATGCCAGACTTGTCTCGCAAAATACCTATGAATTGATGAATTACTTATACGAACTTTTTGAAGAGGGTAGATTAAAACGAAAGACGAGTGATGAGCAGCAAGCGACGAACGACGAGTACGTTTATCATTTGCCCTGCCATTTGTGTGCAGTGGGTATTGAAACAGCAAGTATAAAGCTTTTACAGGGACTTTGCGGAGCTGAGATTACCGACCTAAAGGCCGGCTGTTGCGGGATTGCGGGGACATTCGGCACGCAGAAGAAAAATTATGAATTATCCTCACAGATAGCTGAGGGGCTAAAAAAGGCCCTTAATAAATCCCCAATTAAAAATGTCTTAACCGAATGCTCCACCTGCAAGATGCAGATAGAACATATTAGCGATTGCATCGTCAGGCACCCGATCAAGATTCTGGCAGAAGTGTATTCAAATGATGATTGATTATTTAAAGATGTAGATCCAAAGAAGATGGAAAAAAATTATTTTAGGACGTATTCAACTTTGGTGCGTGACGTCTATAAGGGTTTTTATTGGGACAAGTTAAAATCTTTATGCAAGGCCTTTATAAATTTTTCATCCTTGTACATGATGGCAACTACGCACACTAATAGTAAAATGAGAAAAACCTTCTCTAAATACCAAACTTTTTTTGGTAATAAAATCCACGAAAAAATACTGATATCAGTTGCTATAAGGGCAATGAGTCTATCCCACTTGAGAGCGCTCACGGTTCTGGAATATGCCTTCTCATTTTCACCAAACATGGATTTTTTACAATTCCAGAGTGTATTAGAAAAAGCTGCAGAACCAACAAAGCATAATATTGCAACCAGTAACCACCAAATGTGGGGACTTGTTAGATAAAACACAAGAATAATTTCCGATAATCCTAAAACAAAGGGAATAATTGTATCCAAGACTTTCGGAGACCACTTTAGAGTCCCCACGAGCCAAGTGTACTCGCGAGTTACAACTATAAGGAAGATGAAACACATAGCGGAATATGGCAGGAATCTTACATAGCAACCAGTGATTTTGGGGTCTTTTATATACTCAAATGTATTGTAAACCAAGATACCCATAGCTACGCCTTGTATTATACTTATGATAGTAAGATAAACAGCAGGAAAACTGCTTTGCATACGATGTCTGAACTCTTCTTGGTCCAGTCGTTTAAAAACAGCTTCCAGTTTGTTTTCCTCTTTCTTGTCAGCTTTCATTTTGAAATAAAATTCCGAATAATACTAAATAAATACAGATGGCTATTGCTTATCTGGTTTTCCGTATCCGCAACGGAAATCCTTTGATGCTACTTATCGTCAAAGTCGAGGCCGTGTTCTTCACACCATTCGATGGCGATCTTTCTTAAGGCGTTGCTGCGGTACTTGTACCAGTCATCTGCAATGTTATATTCGTGTATGGCATTTTTGAAACGCTGAAACGCACCGCTGCCTTTTATTAGTCCGCACAGTGTTTCGCGCATTTCGGTACCCTTAAGAGACCAGCAAAAATCTTCCATAATTTGGTACTCATTGATGTCAAACTTTGAAGGCAGACCGATATAATCACCTGTTTCTTGCAATATTTCTTTGGCGATTTTAATCAAGTCTTGTTGCCATTCGGGGAAATCATCGATTGGTTCGTCATCTTCAGCAGCCAGTTGTTCTTCTTCGCCGATAAGTACAACCTCGCCTTTTGTCTTATCCAGAAATGCATAACTTTCGTCCGACTGGGCTTCCAAGCCTTCAACTATGTCATCTAATTTCACACGGGCTGCCATAGGCAACACTTCCTTTCGATGGCAAAGGATCATGGTGGGCATTTGGCGCAGATGGAGCGAAAGAGTGTTGTGCTTAAGTATCGGTCGCCGCGGTCTGGTAGAATAACAACAATCGTGCCGGAAGACACATCTTTTGCAATGCGTAAGGCACCGGCTACTGCAGCACCGCTGGACATACCCACAAATATACCTTCCTTTGCAGCAAGGTCACGCGTTGTTTCAAAGGCCTCGCCATCTTTAACGGTAATTTTTTCATCCAGCATATCGGGATTATAAATTGCAGGGACGATAGATTCTTTCATATTCTTAAGTCCCTGTA
>CAYSJK010000044.1:0-14614 GCA_964431375.1 uncultured Pirellulales bacterium | reverse complement strand
GGTCAAACTTCCCATTACGATTATATCTGTCAGCAGGTAGCACGTGGTATCGGACAAATCAATTACGACTCAAACACACCGGCTGTATTTGGTGTTCTGACCTGTGATACACTCGAACAGGCAGCTGAAAGAGCCGGTACGAAAATGGGTAATGCCGGTGCCGACGCTGCAAGAACAGCTATGGAAATGGCTAATGTAATCGAACAGATTTAAGTGGTTCGTTGATTATGAACTGCGAGCTATGAACTTTGACAAGAGAACAAAGGCAAGAGAGTTGTCGATGCAGGGTTTATATCAGCTCGATGTGCAGGGGGAGGGCTTGTTTTTGGATGAGTTTTTTATTGAGGCGGAAACCGATGAATCCATCCGTAAGCTTGCATCGGGTTGGACAAGGCAAACGTGGGAAAACAAGGCGCAGTGCGATGAACTGATAGCAACTTCGACGATAAAGTGGCAGTTTGACAGATTATCACCTGTTGACAAGAGTATTTTGAGATTGTCGGTTTTTCAGTTGATATTCTGTCAGGATATTCCGCCTAAAGTCGTGATAAATGAGGCAATAGAGCTTGCCAAAAAGTTCAGTACGGATAAATCGCCCGCCTTTGTTAATGGAGTGCTTGATGCTGTCTTCAAAAAAATAAGTGCAGGGGAGAAAAAGCCTGAAGTAAATTAAAGAGTCAAGTATCCGGGAACGAAAATCAAAAATGAAAATAATCGCCGTATTAAACCAAAAAGGTGGCGTGGGAAAAACCACAACAGTGGTCAATACCGCAGCAGCCCTTGCTACTATGGGCCTTCGAGTTGTTGTTATTGACCTTGACCCACAGGCGCATCTGACCATACATCTCGGCCTGGAGCCTCAATCCGTCAAGTCCGGTTCCTATGAAGTCCTGGTCAAGGAAGCCAGCTTTGAAAAAGAGATTTTATTTATGCGCCCAAATCTCTGGCTGCTGCCTGCAAATATCCATCTGGTTGGTGCTGAGACAGAGCTTGTAAGTGTAGTCGGCAGGGAAACCATTTTGCGAGAGGCCATTTGTAAGGTTGAAAACAAATTCGATTATTGTTTGATTGATTGTCCTCCTTCGTTGGGATTGCTGACCCTAAATGCCCTTGCTGCTGCCGAAGAGGTCTTGATACCGCTTGAACCGCATTTTTTGGCTCTGCAGGGATTTGGAAAGCTGCTGCAAACTGTCGAGCTTGTCAACAAAAGGATTAATCCGGACCTGAAAGTCAAAGGAATTCTGCTGTGTATGTTCGACAGCAGAGCATCACTTCCAAAAGAAGTCAAGTCCGATATCGAGCAATTTCTTGAAAATGCCCGCGAGACCAACTGCGCCTGGTCACAGGCCACGATTTTGCCTGTTTATATTCGGAGAAATATCAAACTGGCTGAGGCGCCGAGCTATGGCAAAACAATCTTTGAATACGAACAGAATTGTCACGGTGCCGAAGATTATAAAGAAGTAGCCGAATTTATACATTCTCAATTCCAGGCACAGGCGGAGTCGGATACTCAGCTTGATGACACAGCCAAAAATCGAGAACAGCCACCTATCGAAATCAAGTCAATCCCACCCACTGATTCAAAATCATCGGCAAAAATTCCGCAAGCCAGCCAATCTAAGGAAATACAAAGTTCAGATTTATAATAGGCATTGTGAAATACTGGGCGATACAGGATTCGAACCTGTGACCTCACGGGTGTGATCCGTGCGCTCTAGCCAACTGAGCTAATCGCCCTGACAATTTCGAGATTATATTTACAGTTGAATTATAACTTATAAATTTCAGGTTTTCAATCAGAAATCCTGACTGTCGTATGCCCCTGTGTCTCCCCCACGTCTTCTTGTCGAAGACAAGAGTGGGGGGCAGCGGGTCAGACAAGTTAAATTGGGACAAGGTTAACGCGTCCGAGTTTAACGCCCTTTAGACTCAGGATATTTTCTGCCATTTTGTTGATTTCGTCCACGTGTCCACGAAGCACAATAATCTCCATGCAGTTGTGCTCGTCCAGGTGAATATGCATAGAAGAAATTGTTTGCAGAAGGTGTGAATGCTGTAAATCTGTGAGATTTTGCATCAGCTTGGTCAAATGATGGTCGTAAACCAGAAGTACGGCAGCGATTGCCTTTGTTTTCGGATGACTTAAACGCTCTGAACTTAGCTGCTGGCGGATTAAATCGCGTATGGCCTCGGAGCGGTTCTGATAGCCCTGTCTGGTAATGAGCTTATCGAACATAGAAAGCAGCTTTTTATCAAGTGATACTCCTATGCGTTCGACTTGTTTCATTTCTATACTCCTGATAACAGTGAGACCGAAAACAGCTTTTTTTGCCACTAAGGCACAAAGGCACTAAATTTTTTTAACCATTATTTTCTTTGTGTCTTCGTGACTTTGTGGCTAATCTTCTAATATTATTTGCTCGTTACGTAAATTGCCTGTTCGGCGAAAAGATTTGGTGCAAATCGTACCGGACTAAGGCGGGTTTTAGCAAGTGGAATTCTCTTTTCTATTTTTACGCCCAGCTTTTTGCAGAACCTGTCAAAATCCTTCAGAGACAGAAAATGTATGTTCGGCGAGTTGTGCCAGCTAAAAGGCAATTGTCTGGTTTTCGGAGCTTTACCAAGCAGCGTTAGATGTACTCTGCCTCGCCAGTGAGCAAAGTTGGGAAAGCTCACAATCACTTTCCTGCCAACTCGCAGCAGGTCTTTGAAAACTTTTTCAGGATTTTTCACCGTCTGTACTGTTTGTGAAAGAATCACATAATCGAAGCTCTTGTCGGTGTAATAATCGAGCCCATCTTCAATATCCTGCTGGATAACCGGCAGCCCCCGGCAGATACAATCCAGCACGAGTTCCTGGTTAAGCTCGATGCCTTCGCCCTTTATGTTCTTGTCGCCCATCAGATTAGCCAAAAGTTGACCGTCTCCGCAGCCGACATCGAGCACCGTGCTGTTCGGTTCAATGAGAGCTTCTATCAGTTGGTAATCCACACGTGCCCTGTGTGCCTGCTCATACCTGCTAAGCTCCCGCATACTCCTTGCATAACACGAACACGGCTGCTGGCCAGCTTCCGGCCTGTAGGTTGCCTGCAAAAAGCAGCAAATGAACCTTCCCAGAACTTCCGGCTCCAATAAAAACGCATCGTGGCCGTATGGGGAGGCAACGTTACAAAAGCTGACATCTTTATTCACCGCGGCGAGTGCTTCAACAATCGCCCTGGATTGAGCCGGTGTGAAGAGCCAGTCGCTGGCGAAACTAACTACGAGAAATCTCGATTTTACATTCTCAAAGGCCTTGGCCAACGAGCCGAATTCCTTCTGAAGGTCGAAATAGTCTGCCGCCTTGGTTATATACAGATAACTGTTTGCGTCAAATCTCTCGACGAAGGTTTGTCCCTGATAGTCTAAATACGTCTCAACGGCGAATTCAGAATTGAAATCGTAACTATAGTCCTTTGCCTTTCGTAGCTGCCGGCCGAACTTCTCTCGCATACCCTGTTCGGACAGATACGTTATGTGGCCTATCATTCGTGCTATTGCCAGTCCCCTGTCCGGGCCTTTCCTGCCGTGATATTGCCCATCGGTGAAATTTGCGTCTGCCAGGATAGCGTTTCTGCCTACTGCATCAAACGCGATTGACTGTGCCCCGAGATGGGTGGTTGCTGCAATTGGTATTGCAGCCCTGACAAAATCAGGATATTGAATCGCCCACTGCAAAACCTGCATCCCCCCAATCGAACCCCCAATAACTGCCAGGAGCTCTTTTGTCCCGAGCTTATCAAGTAATAGTTTTTGGACCTTAACCATATCGCCAATGGTTATAATCGGAAGGTCAAGGCCGTATGGCTTGCCTGTCGCCGGATTAATCGAGGATGGGCCTGTGGTCCCGCTGCAGCCGCCTAAAAAGTTTGAGCAGATAACAAAATATTTATTGGTGTCGATTCCTTTACCAGGTCCAACCATAACATCCCACCAGCCGGGTTTTTTGTCATCGGGGCTGTTGTAGCCGGCTACATGGGCATTGCCGCTCAGAGCATGGCAAATCAAAATGACATTATCCTTACGCTCGTTAAGCTCTCCATAAGTCTCGTAGGCCACATCAATCGGAGCTAATTTTTTGCCGCACTGAAGCTCCAATGGCTTACCTGGTTCCACGATCCGTATCGTTTGTGTTTGTACGATACCGACTGAATTTTTATCTATCTCTGCCATAACTTTAATTAAGTATATCCAAAAACATTATAAAGTAAACCCCATTAGAATGCGAGGGTGGTGTATTAAAGCCAACCCTCACTATATATTTTTTACCCTGCCCAAGGAAAAGAGCTTTCTTTCTAACGGGGTAAAGTAAGACAATAACTTTGGTGTGAGTATTTCCCTATAGTTTATGGGAGAATAAATTGTGATATTTTCAAACTTCTTTGTTCTTGAACTAACTCTTGACGTTGTGATGTTCGGTGCTTAAATTGAGAAAAATAGTTTTTCAATTTAGCTTGATTATCAAATGATGACTGCAGAGCAAATAATCGAATTTTTTAGAATGAGGCCGTTATCGGAAGAGGGCGGCTACTACGTTGAGACTTATCGGTGCAAGGAGAAAATTGCACAGGCGGGACTGCCTGCAAGATATGCCGGCGACAGAAGTTTTGGCACCGCTATTTTATATTTACTTACCCCTGATACATTCTCGGCTTTGCACAGGGTAAACAGTGATGAGATATTCCATTTCTACTTAGGCGACCCGGTAACGATGCTGCAACTACATCCCGATGAGACCAGCGAAGTTATCACTTTAGGACGGGATATTTTTAGGGGCCACCGTATGCAGGTTACCGTGCCGTGTGATAGCTGGCAGGGCTATTTCTTAAACGAGGGTGGCAGGTTCGCTTTGATGGGAACAACTGTTGCACCGGGTTTTGAAACCGACGATTTTGAGCCGGCAACAAGACAAGATTTGTTGCAGAAATACCCCAATCAGCGCAATTCAATTATTCGGCTGACGCCGCAGCAATAACGAAATAAGTAAAAAGCAGCCCTTATATCACCTCGAGTCGTCGCAGTGTGGCCTTTGTCCATTTGGAACTACGGAGATGCGAGAGGATAAGTAATAACATTACTAACAGCCAGTAGCCGGTAAACCTTAAGTAATGAAAAGTGATAGCAAATATGCCGCTTATTTCGGCAGAGCATTTTCTTACCAGTTCGCAAGGAGTAAATATCATTCCTGCAATGATACCATCAAATACGACTTGCCAGGGCAGCAGCAAAATGACCATAATCAGCGAGAGGAAAAAAGCTCTGCTGATATGGTTTATGCCGCCGAGTCTGCCTATGAGCGAAATTTTCAGACTAAACAGCATGCTCAGGCAATAAAGTACAGCCGCCAGTATAAGCAGACCATTGACGAAATGAATAGTCCAGCATAAGTGCCTGATAGTTATACCGAGCGGCAAACCGGGTTGTTTCTTTGCTTGTGTGGCTGGCTTGTTTGGCTCGGCAGCCACTTTTTCCGCGGCTTCCTTAATCTCCTCTACCTGGGCGGGTACTGGCGGCTCCTTGGTTTCTTCTGTCTTTTCGCACGCCGCAGCAATTATATCGCTTCCGGCCTTACCGCGAGATCCAATGAATCCACGGTCGACGAGCCAGAAAGATATCTGAAGCAGAAGCAAGCAGAGTATTACAATTACAAACAAAACGTTCTTCCATCCCTTGAAAACTCCCACGGCTTCAAGGCAGTCGGTTGTGTCGAGCAAATTTTTTTGACCGGCTTGATTTTCATTCATTTTTTAATCTCCCTTTCAATTTGGTTAATTACTACTCACAATTTCAATGAGTATCGCCCCAAGCTTGTCTGCGCAAGCAGACGCGGGAACGAATTATTATGTTTTACTTACAGTATAAGTGCAAGAAATTTATTTATGTTCAAAAGTAGGGTCACAAAGCACGGCTATTTTCCTGTATAAGCTTATTTGTGCATATTGTAAATCCTGGTTTTACTCCCCCACGTTTTCTTATCGAAAGTGAAAGTGGGGGCTATTTTTCTTGCAATTTTCTGGTATTTGCGATACTTTGTCGTTTTATTGCTCGTTTAATGAGCTTGAGCCGGCCTTTTGCGGTTTATTTCAAAACAGGCTTGGCAAAATCGTCCTTCGCAGCATTTCTGCTGGGGAGAATGGATTGGAGTAAAGCTATGAATTTGATGAGATGGTTTCGTAAAAATAACAAGAAAGTAATGGCTATTGTTGTTGTCGTTATAATGTTCGGCTTTATAGCCGGCCCTACACTGCGATATTTTGCCAGGATAAGGATGGGAAGTCGCGACGCAGCGGCCTACATCGCTGATAACAAGAGAATAACAAGAAGCGACCTAATGTCTGCTCACCAGGAACTGGAGATTCTGCGACTTCTCAGGGCAGATGCTCTGCTGAGGTCCCAGGATTTACGAGGAATTCTGTTAGCCGAGCTGTTATTTACAGAGCAAAGAGCTTCACCGTTATTAATCAATCATATAAAACGATTGATAAGAACAAATAGATACAGAATCAGCGATAAACAAATCAGCGATATTTACAGACGTTCATTGCCTGCTGATTATTATTGGCATTGTTTGAAAACTGAGGCGGAGCTTTCAGGAATCAGGGTTGCCAACGAGGATATGGGCAAGCTGCTCGGGCGAATAATGCCACGAGTATTTCAGGGCTTAACATATTCTCAAGTAATCCGGTCTGTAATAAATACTCAGAAAATTCCGGAAGAGCAGATACTAACAACGTTCGGAAAGTTGATAGCAGTATTGCAGTATTCCCATATGATTTGCTCGGCCGAGAATGTGACAAACGCGCAGATATTGAACATAGCAAGCCTGGAGGGTGAAAAAATCGATATTGAGCTTGTAGAATTTGATTCGTCTGTATTTGCCGACAGAGTAAAGTCTGAACCAAATGAAGCCTCGTTAGTTGAACATTTTGACAAATACAAGAATTTATTCATCGGAACTGTAACCGAAGAAAATCCTTATGGCTTCGGATACAAATTGCCTGATAGAGTTCAGCTTGAATATATCGTATGCCGGCTTGATGATGTTTCGCAGGTGGTAACTCCACCTACACCACAGGAGAAAGAAGAGTATTACCGAAGGAATATAGAGCAATTTAAGATATCGGTTCCGTCGGACCCCAATGACCCAAATTCCTCGCAAATCGAACGAACCCAAAGCTATGCCGAGGTGGCAGGCTTCATTTCAGATAAGCTTCTGCAGGACAAAATAAATTCCAAAGCGGAGAAGATACTTCAGGATGCAAAGACGCTCACCGAGGCGGGCCTGGAAGATACGGATATAGGTGCTGAAAAGCTGACTTCTGAGCAGTTTCGGCAGATGGCCGGCGATTATACGGCTGCCGCCGAGCAATTGAGTAAAAAGCATGAAGTCAAGATATACACGGGGCAAACAGGCCTGCTTAGCTCGATGGATATTCAGAATGACAGAAATCTTGGTGTGTTGTACCTGATAAGTTATGGGAAAAATCCGGTGGGCTTGACCCAGGTTTTATTTGCCATCGATGAGCTGAAAGCCAGTGAGCTTGGCCCCTTTGATATGTCAAAGCCAAGAATGTACGAGAATATCGGGCCGTTGAGAGATTTATTTGGTCAAATGATGGCGCTCGTACGCATAGTTAAAGCCGTGCCGGCTTCTGAGCCGCAAAGCATCGATGAAACATTCAGTGTACGTACGCTCGTCTTAGACCCAAATCAAAAACCACAGAGCGAGGATGTATATTCGATAAGGGAGGCAGTGGTCGAAGATTTAAAAAAACTTGCGGCAATGGATGTCACCAGAGGCAAAGCCGAAGAATTTATTGAATTGGCTGCAGAGAATGGCTGGGACAGCGCGATTAATAAATTTAATGACCTTTATGGGAAGCAGGCCAAGAAGGAACCAAACGACCCTGATGTATTCCAGGAGCAAAGTTTTACAGACCTGCAAAGGTTTTCAAATGCGATGTTGGGCACATTGGCTGTGCAAAATATAGGCAATCCGGCAGTGCAGTTCGTAATAAATGAGAGTGCAAAGCAGGCCCAGTTCATAGATAAGCTTTATTCGCTGGTGCCGCAGGATAGTAATACAGTTGATAGTGTCCCCTTAATTATGGAGTTTAAGCCGGATTTGGGCTTTTATGTTATTAAAAATATTTCGGTTAAGCGTCTTACTCAGCCGGAATATGAAAGAGTCAGGGCGCAGCGGTTATATATAGAGGATAATGTTCAAACCCAGAGCCTGGCGGCAGTTCACTTAAACCCTGAAAACATATTGAAGCGCATGGATTTTAGATGGGCCAAAAGGCGCGAGGAAACGACGGATGCCAATGCGCCGGCTGAATCAGAGGAGGCATTGTGATGCCGCGGTATTCGAAAGAAAACAACATACTGTTTTTATTGATTGTAGGATTTCTGGCCTGGCTCATTCCGGGTGCGGGGCATTTAGTGCTTAAAGAAAAAAAACGAGCCATCATTATATTCGTAACTATTGCCTTGACTTTCTGTATGGGGCTATATATCGGCTCGATAGGTGTAATTGACTTATTTGGAACAGCGGCAATCTATGTGAAGGTGGCACAGGTTATGAATCCGCCGATAGCAGTAATCCTGGGCTATCAAACCATTGGTGGAGCGTATCCTGTTTACGGCTGGCCAAACGAAGTAGGACAGGTGTATATAATGACGTCTGGATTGCTCAACCTTTTGTGCATTGTCAACGCTGTTTACTTGGCTTATTTGCAAAGAATGGGAATGGCCGGAGGATAAAATGTCGATAATTGCTTTTTTTGTAATAGCGAGCTTTACTTTACCGGAAAAGATTGGGACAGAACCAAAATCTTTGCTGTGGCTGCTGCCTTTAGCAGCTGCGATAACCGTTGTCTATAAAGCGACAAAGCTTCCAAAGATTACTGCCGGAAATTTTATTAAAGAAAGCGCGCTTTTGCTCGGCTCAATGGTTGTTTTCATAATTGCAATTGCTTTGGGCTTATATGTTTTGGCCTGGCTAATCATAGAGTAATTACCGGATTGTTTCGACCGGCTATGGAGGGAACACTACTGTTTTACTCGTCGTTTTTCGGTGAGTCGTCTTCGAACACACCTAATTCAACGAGTGCATTGAAGGCGGCTTTTTGCTCCGCCTCTTTCTTATTCGTCCCCCAGGCGCTTGGAAAATGACGCCCTGCAATAATCGCTTCCAGCTCGAAACATTTGTTATGGTCAGGTCCTTTTTCGTCAAGCAGTGCATAGACGGGTGTGGTGTTATACTGCTCCTGGGCATATTGCTGCAATAAGGATTTGAAGTTACCCTGAGCCTGTTCTACGCTGGCTCGCTCAATTAAAGGACCGAATGTCCTTAGAATAAAATCGTGGGCAGCAGCAAGACCGCCGTCAATATAAATCGCAGCTATAACGGCCTCCAGTAAACCGGCGGCAAGGGAACCGGATAAAGCCCGGCTGGAAACCATACCTTTACCAACTTTTAGAAATTTATGCAATCCAAGATGCCTGGCAACCTTGGCACATGTACCACGGGAAACAAGCACACTCTTTATTTTCGTCAAATCTCCTTCAAGATAATTGCTGAACCGTTCGAAGATGGTTTGACAAATTACTGTAGATAAAATAGCATCACCGAGAAACTCCAGCCGTTCATTACTTAACAGGCGGTTATCAACTGCGGAGGAGTGGGTGAGTGCCAGGGCCAATAAATTGCTGTTTGAAAATTTATAACCTATTGTCTGCTCGATTTCCTGTAAAACTTCTTCATTCATTTGATTTTGTCCTGATTTCACAAGGACCTTGCGAGCAGATTACGAATACCGCTGTTTTTACAGTGGTCTTCGTAGCCGGCTCAGCAGAGATAGTATAATATTACGTAAAAAAATCCGGTTGTCAACCCTTTTAGTCAAGAGGCCACATTTTGCAGCAAGCTGCAAAGTGCAGGCCCGATTTACTTGCTAACTAACCATTTGCAAGCTTGCTAATGCGACAAATTTGTCGTCAGCCATTTCAAAAATTCCATCGAGGCCGGTTACCGTGAAGATACCACGTGTTGCAGCTGCGACACTGCAAAAAACGAGCCGATGCCCACAATCGGCCAACAACTTGCGCAACTTCAGGAACTTTGAGAGACTCGAAGAGGTTACAATATCGACCCGGGAAAAATCGATAACCACATCGCAATCACCCCTGTCACGCACGATTTCAGTAACGGTTTTGAGCTCGTCTCCTATCTCCGGTTCCTGTGGCAAATCCACAAGGACAATATCTTCAGACCAATTTTGAATCCCCATTGTAAGTTCTCCTTTTTTAACTCAAAACGGCATTTGTAAGTACTGGATATTGTATCGGCACAAGCTTTGACTGGGTTAATTATGGAAATTACGCTTTTTTCAGATTTTTTTACTACTTCCTAATTTGACAGAAATCTCTGCCGATAATAGAAGATTTTTCTGATTTTTTGGCGGTCAAGCCAAAAATCAAACGATTCCCGGACCAAAATGAAGATTAAAAAATAAAAAATTAACCACTAATTCTTGCCAAGAACCAGATTCCCTGTTTTAAGTTATAGTTTTCTGTCTAATTTTCTGTAACTGATAGCTTCTGCAATGTGTTCGGGTGCAATATTTTCAGCTCCGGCTAAATCGGCTATGGTTCGAGCAACTTTGCATATTTTATCATGGGCCCTTGCGCTTAGGCCAAATTCCGTCATTGCCTGTTTGAGCAGCATTTCAGAAGCTGAATCGAGCTCGCAAAACTTTCGGACCTGTTTGTGGGTCATCCTTGCATTTGTCATTGGCTTGTTGTCGCCGAATCTTTTGGCCTGGATGTTTCTGGCACCAACCGCATATTGCCTCATTGTGGCTGAGTCGAGCTGGCCGGATTTGCTGCGCAACTTACTAAAAGTTATCGCTGGTACATCGATGTGAATATCAATTCTGTCAACCAGCGGCCCGGATATTTTTGAAAGATATCTTTCGATTTGACCCGGTGTGCATTTACATCTTCTTGCATCCGTGCCGAAATAGCCGCACGGACATGGATTCATCGCCGCAACTAACATAAATTGAGCGGGAAATCTAATGGTTCTTTTGGCTCGCGAGACGGTAACAAAACCGTCTTCCAGCGGCTGGCGAATCATCTCTAAGATATGCCTGGGAAATTCGGCAAATTCGTCAAGAAACAAAATTCCGAAATGTGATAGTGACAATTCGCCCGGCCGGGGATTCGTCCCGCCACCTACTAAAGCCGGGCCGCTTGCTGTATGGTGCGGCATTCGTACAGGCCGAGTTGCCAATAACGCTTTGTTCTTGTCTAAAAGACCGACTGACGAATATATACAGGTGGTCTGGAGAGATTCTTCCAGACTCAAAGGCAGCAGTATGGTTGCCAGTCTCTGTGCCAGCATCGTCTTGCCTGCTCCCGGTGGGCCTATCATCATAATATTATGTCCGCCTGCAGCAGCTACGGTCAGCGCCCGTTTGACACTTTCCTGACCCTTAACATCTGCAAAATCAAATTCATAATTTAACGCAACGTTGAAAAGCTCATCGATATCAACAGTGGTAGTCTCAAGTGGTAACTGGCCGGAAAGAAAACCAACTGCCTGCGTAATGGAGCCAACTCCAAAAGCTTCTATGTTCTTCACGACCGCTGCCTCTTTGGCATTTTCCAGGGGTACGAGTATTCGCTTAAAACCATTGGCGGCAGCGGTCATTGCCATGCTTAATACGCCGTTGACTGGTCTTACTCTGCCGTCCAGTGCAAGTTCACCGACAATCACATAATCTTTTAGAGCTGTGCTTACAAAGGTACCTGAGCCAAGCAGCATCCCCAACGCAATTGGCAAATCGAAGGCGGGCCCTGCTTTTTTCACATCAGCAGGGGCAAGATTGATTAGCGATTGGGTCTTGGGATACTTGTAACCGCAGTTGATAATTGCGCTTTTGACTCTCTCGATACTTTCTTTTACTGCCGCATCAGGAAGACCTACGATTAGAGACTTTTCGAATCCGCGCCGTGCAACATCAACTTCGACCTCGCAGATTATCCCTTCAATCCCTTCAAGAATAACACTATGCAGTCTGGCCAACATATTTTTGCTTTCCTTTTATTGATTTGGAGGAGGTATTTTAAGGCCTTTTTAACAGCTTCGCAAGTAATTTTAGGGCCTTCTGTGATATGATGTAAACAAGGAGTAAACGGGTTATATACTTTTATTCTCTTATCGCGCCTGGTACTTCCAGGCCGTGTTCGGTCATAAGCTGCGAATCAGACATTATTTTTTTAGCGTCACCGTCAGCGACAATTCGGCCTTTGTCGAGCAGAACAGCTCTTTCAGCAAGAGCGGCTGCAAAATTCATATTGCACGTGGCAATTATCAAGGTCTGTGGCAAACCTCTAAGCAGCTTTATAAGATTGTTGCGGTTTCTCGGGTCTAAGCTACCATCGGGTTCGTCGAGTGTGATTATTTTCGGTGCCATAGAGAGGATTGTAGCTATCGCAGCGGCCCGTTTTTGGCCTGCTGAGAGATGATGGGGAGCTTTATCAGCCATTTCCGCCAGGCCAACAGTTTCCAACGCTTCAGCAACTCTCTGCTTTACCTGCTCGGCAGACAGGCCCATATTGAGAGGGCCAAATGCCACATCATCGAACAAAGTAGGCATAAATAACTGGTCGTCAGGATTCTCAAGACAGCATCCTAAGCAAGTACGTATCTTTTTCAGATTTTTCCTGTTGATTTGTAAAGCGTCGATAAGCACCTTCCCTGTACCTTTTATAAAGCCCGCCATCGCAAGCAGCAGCGTCGATTTGCCGGCTCCATTTGGGCCGAGCAGAGCGACCTTCTGGCCATGCTTGATGCTTAGCGTTATTTCGCTAAGAGCACTTGTGCCGTCCGGATATTCGTATGAAAAACTGTCTATTTCAATCGCTTTTAGCATTGAAAGTCTCTACTGTAAAACAGGCCTTACAAGAAGATGTAATCCAAGCATAAAGAATGTGGCTATAAAGGCAAAGAGCAAGTCGCATTGGCGAATTTGCAATTTCGATAAGCACCGCCAGTTTCCATCAAAGCCACGAGCCTGCATTGCGATGTTTATATGCTCAGCTGTGTCGATACTACGGATGAACAATGAGCCGAGCATGGCCGATGCGGTTTTCAGTTCTCTTTTAAATCCGAGGCTTCTCAACTTTCTTCCCGCCCTCGCTCGCAATATATGATGAGCTCTGTCAATAAGAACAAAAATATAACGGTATAAAAAGCCAAGCTGAATAATTAGTACTTTGGGCAGGCCCAGCCATTGAAGTCCCGTCAACAAGTTATTGAAACGAGTGGTGGAGACCAGAGCTATTAAAGCCAGCATTGTGATAGTGAATTTACCGATAATGGTAAAACATCGCAGCCAGCCGACTGTGCTCTGCCAGACAAATGGCCCGAAGGCAACGGTAACCGGCGTTTTATCGTATAGCGGACAGCTCAAAGCCAGGACCAGAACAAAAGGACTGACCAGAAGTATCTGTTTGAAAGCAAATCTTAGCGGAATTTTACCCAATACAAGAATGGTAAAGGGACCAACTGCGTAACAGGCCAGGATGCTAAGTGAGGTCCGCGGCAGGGAAATAACCAGCGCCGTAAAGACAAGCAAAACTATGAACTTCACTCTGCTGTCGAGCCGATGTATCGGCGAATCCTGATAAGCAAATTTGTCTATATGAGCATGATGCATTTAATAAACTGTCCTGAGATTACAAACCAAAACCCGCAGAGCCCCTTTGAAGGCACCGCGGGTATTACGATTATAGTAATTTATGATATTATGGCAAATTACGTTTCTGATGGCTTGTTTTTTCTTAAAAACCATGCGGCCAGCCAGATAACAGCCATTGTTACAGCCGAGCCGGCTACACCTGCAAAGCTTGTCCAGCCTGGCGAAATTTTTGTTTCTTGCTGGGCTGCTTTTGCCGATACCGGAGTCCTAATTGAGTAATCAGGCATTAAGGAGTATTTTGACTGGAAGTTATCGACAGCGACGATTCTGGGGTCCTTGTTGGATACGGCTGCTTTGAATTCTGGCTGGTCTGGTCTTTCTGCATAGCTCCATTCTAGGCCGTCAGGCAGGTCAGAGGCAAGTAAGGAAATCCCGGCACCGGTAATAATGGTGAAAACCGCCAGCGTTATGAGAACTGCTTTTCTGCTCAATCTAACTTTACCCGGCAGAGAATCAATAACAATGTCGGGCCTAACCTGTTGCAGGTATCCTAATACCGCAACTGTAACCAAGCCCTCAATAAGGCCGACTAAAAAATGGACACCAACCATTGTTATCAAAAAAGTTGAGAATGGAACTGCTAATACACCGGACAACGCTGCCTGTATCGGTACTAAAATTGCACCTGCTTCAACAGCGATAACACATGCAAGAACAGTACCGATGTATGCCCGCAAGCTGCTGAATGGCCCTGTTGTTACGGTCCTGTATAAAAAATAGCCGAGATAACTGGGCACAAGGGCCATATTATATACCCCTACCCATTGTCAAGACAAAAACTTGGGGTTTTTAAGGTGGATTCG
>CAYSJK010000043.1:0-14862 GCA_964431375.1 uncultured Pirellulales bacterium | reverse complement strand
GATGATGCCGGTATTTGGCTCAACAATAATGTTGGTTTAGGACATCGCCGGTTGTCCATTCTGGATATTAGTCAACTGGGACATCAGCCGATGCTCGACGAAGAAACCGGCAACGTTATTACTTTTAATGGCGAAGTCTATAACTTCCTTGAAATCCGGAAGGTTCTTGAGTCGCAAGGCTTAACTTTCAGAAGTCGGACAGACACTGAAGTTATTCACAGTATGGTTAAAGTACTAAAAAAGTTTCCCACATATTATAGAGCCATTTTCTAATTGGCGCGATGAATAATTTCGTTATAAAAAGAATTGCTTCACGTCGTATTGCAGCCAGAAATCTGCGTGCACAAGAATATGAAAGTGCACCCGCTAATCAACAACAACGTCTTTTACTTCAGTTAAAAAAATTCAACAATTGTTGGCAAAGGATTCAACATAATGTCAAATTTTATCAGAGGCTTGTGAAGAACAAGACAGCTCCGAAGCGTTTTGAGAGCTGGGAGCAGTTCTTATCATGTATTCCTGTGGTTAATCGCCAAACAGTACAGCAATACATCCCCGAGCTTACAGGCACGACACGACCACCAGACTTTTATCGAACGACTGGCGGAACCACAGCAAAACCCATTCAATTACCGGCTTGGAACTCCGAAATTTTGTACACCGACCCGGATGTTTGGCTTGCGCGAAAATGGTATGCAATTGAACCTGATACTCCACTGTTTCTCTTATGGGGGCATAGCCATCTTCTCGGTACGGGTTTCAAAGGATGGGTTAATGGCCGCCTTCGCGAATTAAAAGACTATATTTTAGGTTACACACGATTTTCAGCTTACGACCTTTCGGCGGATGCAATGCACAAAGCTGGTCGGTCTCTCAAAAAGTCAAAAGCGGAGTATATCATCGGCTACAGTGTAGCTTTAGACAGATTTGCTCGTGTAAATGAAAACGCAGGTCTATCACGCCCCAAATCTCTGAAAGTCGTTATCGGTGCTGCTGAAGCCTTTCCCTTTGATGACTCTGTAGTCTTGTTAAATCGTGTATTTGGTGCTCCTGTAGCAATGGAGTATGGAAGCGATGAAACAGGGCTGATGGCTCACACCGTGCCGAAGGGGGGATATCGTGTGTTCTGGCTTTCATACTTTCTTGAGGCGATGGATAAAGGCCCAAGGGCAGGACGAGTGCTTCGTATAACAAGTCTGTATCCCCGCTGTTTTCCGCTTCTAAGATATGAAATCGGTGATGAAATTGACATTAAGGAGGCGACTATCGGTGTAACTTCGTTTGCAAAAGTTTTAGGCAGATGTGACGATTACCTTGAGATTAGAAATGGGGAGAGAATCCACTGGAAGGCAATTGCCCATTGTGTGAAAGACTGCAAGGGTATATCAGGATACCAAATGGTCAAAGACAAAAATTGTTTAACTCTTAAGGTAATAACACATAAAAACCTATCTCCTATAGACAAACAACAGATCTTGCAGCGGTTAAGTAAAATCGATACAGCTTTAAGTCAAACTCAAATTGTAGAAGTAGATGCCCTCGAACAGACTGTTGCAGGGAAAACTCCTATGATATTGTGCCGGTAATGTAAGAGCATTTTATTGCTATTGCTACAACACATAGATGGCTATTAGATGAAGGAAAGCTTTTTCAATAAGCTCATTGCTGGCATCTTTTTTGAGAACCCGGTCCCTGATGGCAATAATGTATATTTCCATCCCTAGAATTCTCTGGAGTTATATTTTCATATAAGAGCAAGAAGCTGGACATTTTCCTAACGTTTCTAAAAATGCGCCGGGAGCACAATAAATGGACAGAGCAAAAGAAGAAAGAATCCCACAGACATTTTCCATATATTTATTAATAGACACAAAATTTCACCAGCTTTGTTAGTTTTATGAATGAACTTCCTAAAATATCTGTGCTTACTTGTTGTTATAACGCTGGCACCTTTTTGAAAGAGGCGGTGGAAAGCGTTTTGCGTCAATCATACGAAAAATTCGAGTATGTGTTGGTTGACGACGGTTCTACTGACAACACACTTTCTATTTTGAAAGGGTATGCCGCAAAAGACAAGCGAATTGTGATTGTCGAGAAAGAGCATTCTGGTCTCACCGCCTCCTTGAACATAGGTCTTGAACAGGCAAAAGGAGAATGGGTGGCAAGGTTAGATGCCGATGATATAGCTGTACCTGATAGATTATCTAATCAGTGGGATTTTGTGCAGAATAACGACAGGATTGTTTTGCTTGGTGGTGGGTGTATAGAAGTTGATGAAAATGGTATTGCCATAAAAAAGCATATTTATCCAACGGAACAGAACGCTCTTATGAGCCGATTGGAAACTGGCAAGGCGTTTTTTTCTCATTCTTCGGCTTTCTTTAATAAGGCATATGTGTTGGAATTGGGAGGGTACAATCCCAGGTTTGTGAGGTCTCAAGATTGGGATCTGTGGCTGCGTATCGGGGAGACTGCTCAAATAGGATGTTTGCCGTTACCCATAGTAAAACTGCGGAAACATTCTCAGGCGATTTCAAACACTAACCAGGGGAAATTGCAGTTGGTTATGGGTGTATGTGCCGGCATTTGCCATTTTCGTCGTAAGTGGGGTCTTTCTGACCCCTCACAGGTTGAGCAAGACATCTGGCAGAAATTTTTGAAGTGGGTCGAGAAACGTATTGAAGAAGAGGAGTTTTTTCATATTCGTCAAGAATGGCAAGCTTTGAGAAACACCTGGTATGTTAATCTTAACAGAAGTAAACTCAAAAGGATAGTAACCCTGATGGGGCAATTAAAGAACAATCCTTTAGCCAGAAAAGTTTTTTGGAGACGGTTTAGAAAGAACAAGCTTGCACTAAACTTAGCGCAAGAGAGTAGAAGGATATGGTAAGAACTAATAAATGAAGGATAGGTGGAATTTTAGTCCGAAGAAAATGGAAGTAGCCATTATTAGTTTTACGGCTGATTATGTCAACTGCCTAACTATGGAATATTCCCCTGATATAGTTTCATCGGTGATCGCCGTGCTCACTATTGATGATTATCCTGTCACTAATCTAAAGGTGGCAGATGTACGGCTCAGTGTTGATGGAGAAGATGTTTCTCCAGTATTTCTAATTAAGACAACGAAGAAGAAATTTCGTCCTCCTCAAAACTGGAGGGGTATCGAGGATTCTCTGGAGAATGAGGTGGAAGATTGGTAATCCTGGCTTATATGGAATGTTAAGGAGAGTCAGCCTATAAATGTTTTAATGAATTGTATTTCTGCCAGTAGTGGTGGGGCTGTTTCGTATCTTCGAAATCTGCTGCCCGAACTCAACAGATTATTCGAAGAATCTTCAAATGGCCATCGCTTTGTTGTCTTAGGGCACCAGAGTCAGAGGCACCTGTTTCAATCAATTCCCAAGTCGCAGTGTGTATTGATTAATGGGCCACGGTTGGGAGGGTATCGTCGATTGTGGTGGGAATATTGCAATATTCATCGCATTGTTTGTGAAAACAATGCTGATGTCCTTTTTATCCCTCACCAAATTGGTCGTAAAATGCCCGGCGTGAAACAGGTGCTGATGTTTCGCAATATGGACCCTTTCATGTTCCATTGCTATCGACATGACCCGCGATTAGCGCTGCAGAAGCAGCTTATGATGTTTTTCTCGAGGCGTTCGCTGCAGGTAGCTGACCGCATTATTGCTGTTTCGGATTATGTAAAGGAAGTTTTGGTCAGCCGGTTAAACGTTCCGGAAAGTCGCATCCGAAGAATCTATCACGGCTGTGACAGCAGATTTGGCTCCAATGGAGATTCCAAGGCCGATGAGAATTTACTCGGTGAGTTGGGAGTGAAAGGCGATTATATTCTAACTTGTGGTTCGTTACAGCCCTATCGACGTTGCGAGGATGTTATTGCGGCTTTTGACCGGGCAGCAGAGAATCTTGGTAATGGATTTAATCTTGTTATTGCCGGCTCCGGGACAAATGCTCTCTACAGCAGGGTTGTTAAGAGAACTATAGATAATTCTCAGTGTCGTGACAGGATATTTGCTGTTGGCCATGTATCTTCCGAGATGATGCAGGTACTCTATCGCCGTTGCAGTATGTGTGTTATAGCTACCGAGGTAGAAGCCTGCCCGAACATCGCAATCGAGGCGATGTCTTCCGGCTGTGCCATTATTTCCTCCGACAGGCCACCACTGCCGGAGATATTTCAAGGTTGTTCTGCACAATTTCGTTCCAGAGATGTTAATGACCTGGCCTTAAAGATGAATTGTTATATAGTTGATGAAAAACTGCGATGTGGATTGAAAAAACGCGCCCTTGAGAGAGCTGAGGCCTTTTCCTGGGCAAGATGCGCCAGGCATACATATTCAGCATTGGTCGAGTGGTAAGAGTGAGATAATTGGAGGTCTTTTGGATTTTGGAAATGGAGTAAAGATATGGTAAGTATGGAAAAAGTGGAAGTTATGGTAGGTGATAAAGCGGTCGACGACAGAGGCACAGTAACCTTTGTTAATGACTTCGATTTTTCGGGTGTAAAAAGATTTTATCAGGTTGAAAATCATACTGTGAATTTTATTAGAGCGTGGCACGGACACAAGAAAGAAGGCAAATATGAATATGTAGCCAAAGGAACTGCGTTAATTGGAGTGGTCAATTTGGAGACGGAGCAGGTTCAAAAATTTATTCTTTCTTCTAAGTCACCCAGGGTTTTATGGATACCTCCGAATCACGCTAATGGTTTTATGAATTTGGAAGAAGATACTATTATACAGTTCTTTTCTACCTCGGCTTTGGAACAGAGCTTAAAGGATGATATCCGTTTTCCCTGGGACAAATGGAATATCTGGAATATCGAATATAGATAAAAGGAGGCACGAATGAGAATTGTTATTCTTGGCGGTACAGGTATGCTGGGAAGTGCTGTTGGAAATTATTTCCTCGATAAGTATGGCCAGCAGGATATTTACCTGTCGTATAGAAATGAAGTTGTTTCTTATGGAGTAAATAAGTTTTATTTTGATGCTGTTACCACTGGTCTTGACAAGATTCCCAAATGTGACTATGTCATAAATTGCATTGGTGTAATTAAGCCATTTATAAATATAAATCCTATTGCTTCAATAAAGATAAATTCTATTTTTCCAAGAGAACTTGCTGATTATTGCGACGAAAAAGGATATAAATTAATTCATATAACGACTGATTGTGTCTTTTCCGGAAGAGAAGGTAATTATGACGAAAGTGCACATCATGATTGTACAGATGCCTATGGAAAGACAAAGTCATTAGGGGAACCTGACAATTGTATGGTAATTAGAACCAGCGTTATCGGGGAGGAAATACATAAAAATGCCAGTTTGATTGAGTGGGCAAAATCTCAAAAAGGTAAGGAGGTGAAAGGTTTTACAAATCATCTCTGGAATGGAATCACAACCAAACAATATGCAATAATTTGCGATGAAATCATAAATAATAACTGGTTCAAGAAAGATTCATTTCATGTCTTTTCTGGTGCTGTTTCAAAGTACGAACTGCTAAATCTGATAAGCGATAGATTCGACCTGCGTCTTGCTATTAACAAATCAGTGCCTGAGCCTCCGGTAAACAGGACTTTGGCAACTTGTAAAGAGTTGAATAGCAGGTTGAACATTCCTGCAATATCTCAACAGCTACAGGAAATATAAATAAAGTGCTCTATATAGTATTACTTCATCAATACTTACATCAAATATGAAGATTTTATTAATAGACCCTCCATATGATAGGTTGGTTGGTTTTAGGTCGGAATGGTTCCCTTTGGGACTGTGCTGCATCGCTTCTTATCTGCAGTCATATAACCATGAAGTAAGCATATACCACGCTGAGCACAGCCCGGATACGAGATATAAATCGATTATAAATTACGCAGATGATTTCGATAAATATAGATTAGCCATTAATTCCGAGCAGCATCCGGTCTGGGACGAGGTAAGGCAGCAAATTAGCTCTTTTAAGCCGGATGTTGTAGGTGTGAGTGTAATAACTCCTAAGGTCCCTTCTGCGTTTAAGATAGCTGAGATTTGTA
Organism: uncultured Pirellulales bacterium; assembly: GCA_964431375.1. Lineage (GTDB taxonomy): Bacteria > Planctomycetota > Phycisphaerae > Sedimentisphaerales > Anaerobacaceae > CAZBWE01. The sequence continues at coordinate 8,804 of CAYSJK010000043.1, read as the reverse complement.
AGAGTGTTAGTCCTTACATAAAAGTGGTTTTTGGAGGCCACCATCCGACTGTAAGACCTGATGAGATACTTTTGAATGAAAATGTTGACTTTGTTATACGTGGTGAGGGAGAAGAGACCTTCCGTGAACTTATAGAAAAATATCGTAATTGTTCCTTAGATTATCATACTATATCTGGACTTTCTTTCCATTGTAATGGTGAAGTTGTTCATAATGTCGATAGAAAATGTATCGATGACCTTGATTCGCTACCTGCTCCTGCCCGTGATAGACTGTTTAATTTAAGTTCTTATACTCCTGTTCAGTTAAGTATGGTCATGACTTCGCGCGGTTGCCCGTATCAATGTCATTTTTGCTCTTCTAAGAATATGTGGGGAAAAACAGTGCGTTTTAGGTCTATTGAAAATGTACTGGAAGAAATACAGCAGTTAAAAAGCAGGTATTCAATCAGTAATATTAGTATTATGGATGATTCTTTTACTCTAAATCGTAAGCATGTAGAAGCTTTTTGTTCGGCCTTAGTCAAAAATCATATAGACATAACCTGGAGTTGCCTTACGAGGGTGAATATAATTTCGGATGAATTAATTAATTTGATGAAAAGAGCAGGTTGTACAAAGGTTGATTTGGGCATTGAATCAGGAAACCAAAGGGTCTTGGATTTGATTAATAAAGGTATTACTTTGGAGCAAGTCAGAGAGGCAGTAAAAATTTTAAAACGCAATAAGATGTATTGGTCGGGTTTTTTTATGTTTGGTTTTCCAACCGAAACCGAAGACGAAGTTTTTGAAACACTTAATTTTTTAAAAGAGATAAAACCCGACTGGGCCAATATTAGTATCTTTACCCCTTATCCAAAAACCCAATTGTATGAACTATCTGTGGGAAAAGGTATGATAACCGACCCACCCGATTATACCTTGTATTCACATCAAAATCCGCATTTGCGCTTTACGGATAAAATACCTGAGGATAGGTTTTACTTGTTGGCTAAGCATGTCTTTAGTGAAGTTCACAAGTTCAATAGCTCTTATGGGTCCCTGATAAAAAGGGCATTCACAAGAAAATACCATAAAAATCCGCAGCTTTTGTTACACGATATAAGAAAAGTTTTATCCTGGCTGAAGAAGAGAAAAGAACAGTTGGTGTAACATTGGTGATTAATAGTATCCAATAACCAAGTTGGCATAGAGCTTATGCGAATATTACTTCTTGTTGACTGTTACCTTCCCGATACAAAATCGAGCGCGAAGTTGATTCATGATTTGGCAGTTGAATTTCATCGTCTCCATCATGATGTAATCGTAGCTGCACCTGACAATGCTTTATCTGAACCGATTCAGATTACCAACGATGAAGGAATAACAGTCCTGCGAATTCGAACCGGTCAGATTAAAGGTGCTACCAAGGTAATCAGAGCAATCAATGAAGCAAGGTTATCTCAGGTTATCTGGAAAGCTGGAAGGCACTTCTTTAAAGCCAATCCCTGTGACCTAATTGTTTTTTACTCTCCGAGTATTTTCTTTGGGAGTCTCGTTCAGAAGCTTAAATCACTTTGGAATTGTAAAACTTATTTGGTCCTGCGGGATATCTTTCCCCAATGGGCTGTGGATACAGGCGTGCTTAAGGAAGGCCCTGTCTGCTGGTTTTTTCGACACAAAGAGCGACAGCAGTACAGAGCAGCGGATGTAATCGGCGTGCAATCACCGGCGAATTTGCAGTATTTCTCGCAACATGGACTTCAGGACGGCTACAATCTTGAGGTTTTATACAACTGGGCAACGCTAAATGAGAATAAGATTGACTTATTAAATGACCGAAAGAGATTGGGTCTTGAAGATAAGGTGGTTTTTTTCTATGGTGGCAACATCGGTGTTGCTCAGGAATTAAATAACATAATCCGATTGGCTGACAGTGTGCGTGGCCGACCTGATATACATTTTCTCCTTGTTGGTGATGGCAGTGAAGTACCGCATCTCAAAGCAAAAATTCACCAAAGTGCGCTTGACAATATTTCGGTTCATTCACCTGTGACACAACAGCAGTATTTGGGTATGTTATCGCAGTATGATGTTGGCCTGATTTCTTTAAACCGTAACCTGAAAACCCATAACTATCCCGGCAAGATGCTCGGCTATATGTACTTTTCCATGCCGATTTTAGCTAATATTAATATTGGCAACGACCTAAAGGATATCTTGGAGGAGTCCCGAGCTGGATTTGTTTGTATAAGCGGTGAGCAAAATAAACTTCGTGAGTATGCTCTAAAGCTTGCTGAAGACAAGCAACTTCGTCGGCAGATGGGTAAAAATGCAAGAGCATTGTTGGAGGAAACCTTCTGTGTTAGCTGTGCTGCTTCACAGATTCTCTCCAATATGTAGGACCTACCTTCCTTTTCACATACCTATTGTAAAAAAATTGTTGTGGCTAGATTACTGATGCGATTATAAGCCACCAAATTCACTTCACCTTCATCTGTATCCTCATTTTGTGCCTGGCTCCAGGCCGAACGTACGTCCCTAAAATTGCTTAGGTGTTTGAACTTTTTCTTGCTATATGGTTCTGTTGTATGTAGAATGAGCAGGAATTTATCAGATTGTATTTTTCATTTGGGTTTGGAGTGATATTCTTATACCCAACTATAAAGATAAACAAGATAATCAAGTTTAAGATGAATTCTCATACGAGTTTGTAAGATGGGTTTTACGGGCCCGTAGCTCAGCGGTAGAGCAGTGGACTCATAATCCATTGGTCGTAGGTTCGAATCCTACCGGGCCCATTTGTATTCCCTCCTTAAGCAGGAATTGACGACCTTCATTCTTCCACTTTGTGATATTCGGAAAGCTGCTCAAACCATAAGCACATGATTTTCTTGTCGTCTTAATCGGAGGAATATGCAGATGTGCGAATCAGGATATTCTTAATCTTGTTCCAGTCGCGTGTCTTTCTTTTATATACTTTCATACTCCAACTATCATCCCATACACAGAATTATCTTTCGAACCGCAGGACTATCGTCTCGGCCACTACTTGTAGCTATATAGCCTGATACGTTGGATGCCGAGCTGGTTATAGGGCAACCGCAGATGCCGCCCCTGATGGCTTGCATCGCCGTTGAGTCGCCGCCCGGAAGTCCATTGACCGTCTACAAATGTCCCCTCATCGATTCTGACGATGCCTGCAATAGGTTCCCCTGGCGAGTTTGGAGCAAAGGTAACAATTAGGCCACTTCCTGCGATTATATACTCGTCGGGCCCCATTGAAATGATAATGCCCCCAACGCGTGGCCACGGCTCAGATCCCTTAGGCTTGGAGGACCACTTCCATGTGTAATCATGAGAAATGTTTAGCGTGTACTTGCCCAATTGTATCTTTTGCGTTTGGTTTTCCTCATCCAGAAACACGCCAGCCGTCATGCCCTTTCCCTGTTTCTCGAGAATAAGTGGTGAAAGTTGAGAAAGGATTTCATAGCTTTTTGTAAGATTTTCGTTCTCTGGCTGCTCTATTGAGTCGATTCCAAATGGTGAAAAGCCGATAGCATCGTGTTGTCCGATTGCGTAAAATAAGTTAGCTGCAGCCTGTTGACCCATTCTTGCTTCGGGTATAAACAACGGATTGCCGGACCGGTGGTACTTCTGGCACCACTCAGCAAGATTTGGGAAGTAGATATCTGGTGACAGGAAATCGATTTGTGGTCCACCAGCTCGCCAGATATCCATAAGGTGAGGTAGAGGTCCAGCGCTCGGATATTGGCCTGGCTTATAGTTCGGGCGTATCAACGCCGCATTCACGAACATCGGCAGAGAGTACTCGGCTTTACCTGCTTCAATAATCCGATTAACATAGCGCGCATAGTACCACGCCATGAAGATTTCATCCGTATGCAAACCCTGGCCAAAGACCTCTTCCCATGTCCCTGAAGTCTTGAAGCTGGCTGCCTCCCAAACCTCGCGAAACTCTGGTATCAACGTATCCTTGTGTTGCTGCAAGTAATCCATGAGCTCTTTTGGTACCGGTTTCTTAAAAAGGTCATTCGCCACGGAATTATAGTCCCGTGCATCTGGTATCATGCCTATTTCGTTTTCCACCTGGACCATAATGACCGTGTGTGTTTGCCCGTCAACTTCATGGATGTGTCTCATCAGGGCCGCAAAGGCATGAGTATCAGCATCGCAGTTAGCATCGTTGAATGGTGAGAGGATTTCCATGCCCTTGCCTTGCTTGTTACGGGCTTGTGGAAACCGCTCGGTGTTTGTCTTTACCCACGCAGGTGCGTAGCAGGACATACTGTTTTTCCAGCTGCCGAACCAGAGCAGCACGAGATGTAAATTGTGACACTTGGCCTGCTGAATTAGACCATTCACGAGTGTAAAGTCAAATTTGCCCTCCTCCGGTTCTATCAATTCCCAGTACACTGGCGCCAGGATGTTATTGAGATTAATCTTAACAAGCTTAGGCCAGATGGGTTTCATATATTCGAGACTTGAGGCGCTGGAGTTATGCAGTTCACCTGCCAGTATCAGAAACGGTTTGCCGTCTACGATGAGCTGAGTCGTTGTTCCCTGTTTGCGAAGATGGGGAATAGAATAGTCTTTCTCAACACCTTCGGTCGCGGCAGCATACACAGTTATCATAATCAACACAATGACCGCTGATAATAAATGTGATTTGAGCGCGTTTACCATCGACATTTACCTTGCCTCCTTTCCTCAGGCAGCAATATATTCGTTCAATTCGTTCGCAGACTTATCTTGGTTCTAAACCTATTTCCTGAAGCCTCCTTATGACCTCAAAGCAAGCTCTGCTGTTATGGTAAGGTGCCTTCCACTCAGAGACTTTAAACTTGTCAGGATTATCTCTTTGCTCTGCATTCCAGAACCATTCGCCATGTTCTGAGTCAACGATGTGCTCTCGGATAAACAACCAGCATCGTTCAGCACCTTCAAAGAAATGCTCCTGGTTGCTGAGCTGATAAGCGTTAATGAGACCTACTACTGCCTCGGCCTGTGGCCACCAGTCCTTCTGGGTGTTCGTGATATGCCCGCCCTCAGATTCGTAGAAAAGGCTTCCGTCAGTGTCAAAACCAATATCATATACGGCCTGGACCATTTTCATTGCTGTTGACTGTATCTGTTTTATTATGTGCTCATCACCCAGAACTTCAGCTGCTTCGCACAAGAGCCAGCTACCTTCAATATCATGGCCCAATGATTCTATATTCTTTGTCGAATCCCACTTTTCGTCGAAGAACAATTCAAAATGAAAAGTTTTTGAGTTGATAATATGTTTTTGGAAAATCTCGATAAGCTCTTTCAATCTCGACTTTAGCTTTTCGTCTTTCCAGGCACGATACAGATTTGTATATGCCTCCAGCAGGTGGAGATGTGTATTCATAGTCTTTTTCTCTTTAGTATCACCTGTTGCCAGCATTGCCTTTTCAGCAGCTGACCAATCTCTCTTAAACGTCTCGAAGTAGCCTTTGTTCACATCATCGTGACAGTGTTTCTCAATCAGGAAAAAAAGCTCCTTTGCCTTCTCAATCGCTGCATTGTCTCCAGTGGCAAGGTGATACTCCGATAGCCCATAAATTAGAAACGACTGACCGTACAACTCTTTACTGTCGTCCACCGATTTACCCGTATGGTCAAGCATCCAATATGCGCCTCCAAACTGCTTATCCAGAAGTATTGCATCAGATAATCAAAGGAGCGCCTGGCCATCTCAAGATAGTCTTCGTTTTTCTCATACCGATAGGCCGCTGAAAACGTCCACAAAATCCGGGCATTTAGCACCAGTCCCTTGGGAGCATCCTTTACTATGGTCCTGTCATTAGACATCCTGCCGATAAAGCCGCCATTTTCATTATCCCGGCAGTATTTTATCCAGAACCGAAGAATGTTATGTTCTAATTCATTTTGTGCGTTTTTTAGGAAACTATCGATGCGTTCTTTGTTTATCATTTCGTGTGGACCTCCATGATTTATCTCTCCCTTTGGTATTTGTGCATCCTTAGCCGATTTGTCTTGTACCGGCGGAGATAGTATCAGCCCGTCTTGGCTCGGCCAGGCAGAAACAGGCAGGACGAACAGAGATATTGCGGTGAGGATGTATCTTTTCATTTATTAATCCTCCCGAAGAAAGTCCTACGGTATAATTCTTTGCTGCGATGAAATACAGTACAAGGGCATTAAAAGTTTTCTTTTATGAACCTGACGGCATTATTAAATATTGTCATTCCGTCGCCGTCTGTTTTGTCTTTTAGGCGGGACCAGTGTGGATGCTGAGTCAGTCGAACGTGCCTTTCAGGATGCGGCATAAGGCCCAGAATCCTGCCGGTAGAATCTGTTAGACCTGCTATCGAATCTGTCGAGCCGTTTGGATTAACCGGATACTTACCGGCATTGCCGTTTTCATCGACGTACTTAAATGCAATCTGTTTCTCGGCTTTTAATTTTTTGAGTGTTTGCTGGTCTTTAGTCACAACTTTGCCCTCGGCGTGCGCTACCGGCAGATAGATTTGCCTGCCCGGCTCGATGAAAACACACTTTTCGGTTTGCGGAGCCAGATACACCCATCTATCCTCGAATTTTCCGCTGTCATTATATGTTATCGAAACTTCTTGTTGTTGGCTGCTTGAATCACCGGGAAGAATTCCCGCCTTGACCAGCACCTGAAAACCGTTACAGATGCCAAGCACAAGTTTGCCGTCATCAATAAATTTTTGTATTGGCTCATATATGTGATGTATAACCTGGTTGGCCAGGATTTTACCCGCAGCTACATCATCGCCATAGCTAAATCCGCCGGGGAAAACAATTATCTGGTATTTTTCAAGTATATCTTTGCTTTCAATTATCCTGTTTATATGAACACGCTCGGCTTTTGCCCCTGCTAATTCGAGAGCGTACTCGGTTTCCATATCACAGTTTATCCCTGCAGCTCGTAAGACTATTGCATTTACCCCGTTAGAAACTTTTCCATTACTCATGTTATCATCCCGTTTTTCACCCCATTAAACATATATAGCGTCTATGCCGTTATTAAAAGAACTTCTAACGGGGTTTACCTGCACCATATTTATTTCTCGTTCCTACCAGTCCAGCGGTTTTTGCCATGCCTGTTTTAATGAATCAATGTCCGCTTCAATAACTTTCCTGCCGTCTTCTGCTTTTATGGAAAGTATCCTTTCGTCTGTAATTTTTCCGATTTGTCCAAATGGCAGATTGAGCATCAGCTTCATAAAGGCATCGTATTTTTCCGGCTCAACTTCCATGATATATCGGGAATTTGATTCGCTGAATAGTTGTGTATCTGTTCGAGAGCAGTCTTTGCTTTTCGGAAGGCCCTGCAAATCCGCTTCTATGCCAAGCCCGCCTGCAAAGGCCATTTCCGCAAGTGCTACAGCTAATCCTCCCTCGGAGCAATCGTGACAACTGGCTATTAATCCAGCGGTTATTGCAGTGAAGATTTTTTCAGCAATTCTTGGGGCTGTTTTAAGGTCCACCTTCGGAACATTGGCTCCGAGTTGGCCTTTAATTCTATAATAGTGTGAGCCGCCTAATTCATTTTTCGTTTCGCCCACTGCAAATAGAAAATTGCCCGCTTTCTTTGCATCCATCGTTACACATTTGTTGACGTCATCGACTATGGATATTGCACTTATTAACAGTGTTGATGGTATAGAGATTTGTGTTCCATCTTCGCAGGAGAATTCATTGTTTAGCGAATCCTTGCCGGAGATAAACGGAGTTTCAAAGGCCATTGCTCCGTCATAGCAGGCCTGGGCCGCTCGTACTAATGGGCCAAATGTCTCCGGCTTCGTACAATTGCCCCAGCAGAAATTATCCAGTAGGGCGATTCTATCAGGCCGCCCGCCCACGCATATCAGGTTCCTGACCGCCTCATCAATGCCCGCTAAAGCCATCCAATATGGGTCGATGTCGCCGTAAAGCGGATTCATCCCGCAGCTAATGGCAAGGCCCTTGTTGGAATTATACTTTGGCTTTATTACCGCTGCATCACTGGGACCGTCATTGCTTACTCCCGTCAGTGGTTTCACGACGGAGCTTCCCTGAACTTCGTGGTCGTATTGGCGTATTACCCATTCCTTGCTGGCAACGTTATATGATGAAAGAATTTGTAAAAGCTCATCATTGAAATTGTCTTTTTCAGCTATGCTCGGCTCGGTAAGTTCCGGAGTTTTCCAGGCGGCCTTACGGGAGTATTTGGGTACACCCTCATGCAGGAACTCCATATCGAGTTCACCTACAAGCTGGCCGTTGTATCGCAATCGTAATTTTTTATCGTTGGTGAATTTCCCAATTACGGTTGACTCGACATTTTCGGCATCGAAAATCCTTTTTATCGCATCTAAATTTTCCGGCTTGACCGCTATGACCATTCTTTCCTGCGCTTCACTAATCCAGATTTCGGAATAGTTTAGACCGGCATATTTCAGGGGGGCTTTCTCAAGGTTAACTTCTGCTCCGAGTTCTTCACCCATTTCGCCTACAGCGCTGCTTAACCCACCGGCTCCACAATCGGTAATTGCCTCATACAAGCCAGCTTCGTTGGCCTGAATCAGGACATCTAACATTTTCTTTTCCATTATTGGATTACCAATTTGTACAGCGTGGGAGAAGATTGTTTCATACTCATGGGTTATTTCGCCGCTCGAAAAAGTTGCTCCGTGTATCCCGTCTCTGCCTGTCCGGCCACCCACTACTATAATGAGATTTCCGCTTTGTGGGTTCTTAAAGCACTTATTTTTATCAATTATGCCGATATTTCCGCAATACACCAAT
>CAYSJK010000042.1:0-14934 GCA_964431375.1 uncultured Pirellulales bacterium | reverse complement strand
CATATTGCGTTCTCCTTAATTTCCCCCTGTTAATTTCTGATTTTATTTTATGGGCTATTCACTCGCAGTTCGTGCCTTGTTGCCAATCAGAAACGAATCTTTTTTATCGTAAGGTTTACCATACGAACGAATGCCTATTTTTCTTTCTGTCTCATTGGCACGAGTATAGATATTATCATCATCAAGAGCACAATAAGAGTAATTTTCGAATGTTACATGGCCATCCAGAAACAGCATGTTTTGTCCTTCATCCTGGTGAACGATAGTGTTTCCCTTTTTCTGCATTTGCCAATCATCCCTTTTAACACCATTTACAAATTCAGTCCAGTCGGAATCGGGCCTGCGTTTAGGTTCCATCCATGGATTTCGGTCGGCGGCAACTGCCATACCAGGGTCTCTATGAATAGACAGGGCGTATTTGCTAAAAGGCATATGATAATTGTAGCTGCAGTGCTTGTCCGGCTCAGGGCCAAAATCCCAGAGATCGAAGCGATCTTTATCAAATACATCATATTGAGAAGCTATAAATACTGTTGTTCTGTTGGCTATGGAGTCACTTTTGCAGACAAACGATTTAGGTGTCACATCAGCAAACCTGACCAGAAGATAAAAACATGAGGTGATGGTTGCCTTATTACCTGAAAAAGCAGACTCTTGGTCATCAGCAGACCAATTTTTACCCAGGCTTTCTACTAACTCGGTGTTCTCTCTTAAAGCCACCCTAGGAAATTCATCATCGTAATCACAGGCGTAGATATACATAGCCTTGCCAATACCAGAGAGATTCGTACTGCAGACCATGCGCTGCGACATGCTCCTGATATGGAATAAAGCCGGCATCATTAACGCAAACAAAAAGAATCCAACTATGGGAACTACAATTGCTGTGATGGCGAGACCTCTGCCGGTTAATCTACCGCCACTTTTTTCGATTCTAACAAGACTGATAATGCCTAAAATAAGTGCAGGTAAGAAGGTGATAATACAAATGAAGGGAATAATGCTTAAAATTCCAAGTACCATTGCAATTATTGCCAGTCCGCTTGTTTTGGCGACCGGCTTCGAAGATTCTGCCGGTGCAATTTTCAACGCCGAACCACATGAGTTGCATACCTGGGCGTCATCCGGATTTTCAGTTCCACATTTTGGACAGTACATATTGGCTCCTTTCATTTTGACGTTTGGCCGATGACAAAACTCCACTATACGCTTTTTAACAATGATAGGTTATAAGCGGAGATTGTCCAGATTTTTTTTAGAAGATGTATTCAGGACGAGATAGCGCTATGGTCTTTTATGGATTGCCGATATAGCCGGCGTCGATGCAGAACTGGATTATGTCGCGAGCTAAAGGAGCAGCGTCGGCTGAGCCCTGCTGGCCACCTTCAACGACAACGGCAATCGCTATTTTTCTGTTGGCGTTATCTCTGGCAAATCCGCCAAACCAGGCATTATCCGGTTGTTCGGTTGAGCCGGTCTTGCCATAAACATTAACGGCCTGTTCGGCAAAACCACTTTGAATAAATTCCCTGCTGGCAGTACCACCGGATTCATTAACGACGGCACTCATACCATCGTAAATTACCGATAACGTCTCGGTTGAGATATTGAGGTCAGTTTCGTCGCTCGTCGCCCGTCGCTCGTCGCCCGGATTATCCAGTGCGATAAAAAGTCGAGGTGGTTTATAGACCCCATTGCGGGCGATGGATGCCATTGCATTTGCCACCTGTAAGGGTGTTGCCCGCAGGTTACCCTGGCCTATGCCAAAGAACCTTCTTTCGCCTTTTTCGAGCGTCGGGACGTCTTCAAAGCGCAAGATTTTACTTGTTGGCGGATTGCTTGAGATTACTCCGGATACTTGTCTTAAGTTGCGTGATTCGTGGTTCGAATCATCGGAAATAGGAAACGATAAATTGGTTTTGTGGCCGTAGCCGAATTTGAACAGCCATTGCTGAAAAACCAGCGGTTCGATTCTGTTGGCGAGGCGGGAGAAATAAATGTTGCAGCTTCCCTTAATGGCGTTGCGGGCGTAATTTTGCCACATATTGTCATGGCACGCCCATTTATATTTATTATATAACCAGCAGCTTGGCCAGCCGGTCGGGGCCTTGCGGGCGGGACAGCTTATGACCTCGCTTGCCGTTATTTTGCCTGATTCGAGGCCGGCGATGAGTATCAGAGGTTTTACGACAGAGCCGGGTGGGTACTGTTTGTTTATCGCCCGATTGAGCAGCGGTTTGTTAGGGTCATTAGCAAGACGAGCATAGTCGTATCTGGCGCGATTCAAATCGAAAATCGGCAAAGAAACCATTGAAAGAATATCAGCCGTTGCAACGTCAATCACAACTACAGCAGCAGGTGCAGAGTAATTAGGATTGGTGGCTCTGTCGGTCAGGTAATCTTCAAATTTCTTTTGAAGCTCGATATCGATAGTGAGCTGCACATCTTCGCCGAATTGTGTTTCTGTCTGGCGGATGAGTTTTCTGTCAATATCGTAAACTTCTTCACCACGTCTTCCGCGAAGTATGGTTTCACAGACATATTCAATGCCATCTTCACGACCGCAGAGCTCACTTTCCAAATATCTTGCCAATCTGTCGTCTTCAAAGAGCGTTTTGTCCTGATTTTGAGTGGCCGGTCCGACCCAGCCAATCGTCTGAGCGGCGGCTGAGCCGTAAGGATAAAGCCGGTGTGTCTTCGGAAGAATCTCTATACCTTTGGTGTCCGTAAACTCCATCTGGGCGGTGAAGATATCATTATCGGTTTTTAGCTCCAATAAAGGGAAACTTTTGTGCATTTCCGCGATGTCAATTTTAGCTATTAATTTAAACCGTTCATTTGCGTCAGGGACGGCCTGGTTAAAATCCATATCGGGGAAATTTCTCTTCCAGGCGAGGTATCGGCGCAGATTCCAGACATCGTTGTTTATTTCAGAAATTCTCGCTTCGATATCGGCACGCTTGAGGCCGAAGTAGGTGCACTTGCCAATTATTTGCTGCAAATCTTCAAATTCGTATCCCGTATTGGGTATTGCGTATTGGGTACGTTGTCCGTCGGCACTTAGTTTTTTTGCTCGCCGGACGCGTTCATCCATAGAGGAGGTAAGCTTGTAATTTATATGCAGCCAGAATTGAGGCTCATCAGCGGCTATTACTTTGCCGTTTCTGTCGATTATTTTTCCCCTGAAGGTCTTAAGCTGCCTTGATATACCTTTTTTAAGCTCTGCGATATCGATTTGAAGAGAAGGGTCGGGCATTAACTGCATTTTTGCCAGGCGGAGCAGGCAGAGAAGCAAGAGAAGTGCACATAAAATAACAAAGATTTTGATTCTCTTGTCGAACATAACTTCGTATATGAGTAAATGCGTAAATGAGCTAATGCGTATTTTGTCTACTCGAGGCCCGGTTGCTCGCAATCTTTCAGAATCGCTTTGTCTTTATACGTATCCACCAGGCGGCTGGCAAGAACAAAAACGGCCCCACCAGAGCTGAGTATAAAGAAGTCCCGAGGAGCATTAAAAACATGTTTTTAGTGGCCGGCTCGGCTCTAAGTAGTGTTAGCCAATGCGTCAAGGTTCCAATTAGAATGCCGGTGATAAATATAGCAATCGCCTGGTAAGGCATTTTTTTGATGGCAATAACGCGGTTCAGGTACACCAGGGCCGTGCCAAAAAGACCAAAGCTGATTATTTGCGGGCCCATTGCAGGACTAATAATATCGGCGGCAAAACCTATAGTGAAGGAAGTTATTATTGCCTCAGAACTGTTGCAATAAACGGCAAAAAATACGAGAAGGATTAATAATAAATCAGGATTAATATCCCAATACGCTAATAAGCTTGCCTGCAGCAAAGTAGCGACGAGAATCAAAGCAACAAACCGAAACCATCGCATTGGCTATCCTCAATTGGCGCCATCCCTCAACTTTTATACGGGACGGTAGCCGGCAATTATTTATTGGGATTCATAACAATCACAGCTACGTCATTTAAGGCTTCTATATCACAAACAGGCTCGACAGTTATGTCCCAAAGCAAAGGACTTTCCTTATTCCTTTCGGATTGAGCGACCTTTCCAATAATCATAGGAGCATCCAGAAAACCCGGTTTTTTACGTGTGAAGACCTGGGTTCCCGTTTTGACCCTGTTCTTTAGCATCGGAATGGTTGCTGAGTTGTCGCCATTTCCCTGCATAATTCTTTCTATGTTTGAAGTTCCTACCGTTACTGCAATTTTTGATGCCGGGTCGGTAAATAGTCTGACCCGTGCAGTACGTGACGAGATGTCAGATGTGGTTGCGATAATGCTGTTGTCGCCCAAAACAAACTGTCCGACAGTCAAACCGTCATCACTGCCTCGATTGATAATAAGCTCGTTTTTCAACCCTTCGGGAGCCATTGAGACCGCAGCCAAGACCAGGTTTACGCCTTCGAGGGGTAGTCTTTCGCGAATTCCTGAAAGCTTCTGTACCTTCAGACGTTCCTGTCGTAGCAGCTCTTCAAGATTGTCAATATGGTTCTGATACTGCATTTGGCTGCGTTTGAGCATCTGTTTGACCGGCTGATGTGTACGAGCAGCGAGAGAGAAGTTTCTTCCAATGCTTAAAGGCCAGCGAAAGATGCGTGCGAAAGCCAACTGAAATTTGTTTGTGAGACTCTGGGGAGCAAGTAAAAAAACAAGACCGGTTAATAGCAGTAGTGTGAATGTCATTCTGTTGGAGCATCTGATTTGGTTTTTTGCCATTATAGCGGCTCGTGGTTAACTTTACTATCCACGATTGACGGATGGTGCATCACTACCGGGCGTATTCGTTATGGTCCATAGTGTCCTTCCACCGTTCGAGGTTGTCGAGGTAGACGCTGGTGCCTCGAGCAACACAGCTTAGGGGGTCCTTAACTCTTTCGACCTTTAGGCCGGTTGCGTTTGCCAGTACGGTATCCATACCCCTTAGCAGTGAGCCACCACCGCAAATGTGGACGCCATTGTCAATTAAATCAGCGGCCAATTCCGGTTCTGCCTTTTCCAAGGTAGCTGTAACTGTGTCAATAATAGTAGCGATGGGGTCTCGTAGAGATTCCCTGATTTCCTCGCTTGTAATAACAATTTTCCTCGGCAGGCCGGAGATGGTGTCTCTGCCGGCCACTTCCATCGTCAATTCCTCCTCCAGAGGGGCAGCAGAGCCGATTTGTATCTTAACTTTTTCAGCCCTTGCTTCGCCGATGAGCAGATTATATGTTTTTTTAAGATGATTGATGACGGCTTCATCCATATCGTCACCGCCGACTCGAATAGATTCCGAAGTTGCGATGTCTGCCAAGCTCATAATTGCGACTTCCGTAGTACCTCCACCGATATCCACAATCATTGAAGCGGTAGGCTCAGTGATGGGCAGTCCCGCACCGATTCCGGCGGCCATTGGCTCGTCAACGAGATAGACCTTTCGAGCGCCGGCTCGCTCAGCACTATCTATGACTGCCCGTCTTTCGACAGCAGTTATACCGCTTGGCACGGCAATTACGACCCGAGGTCTTACAAGACCGCCCCTTCCATGTACCTTTCGGATGAAATAGCTAAGCATCGCCTCGGTAATTTCGAAGTCGCTGATTACGCCGTCTTTCAAGGGTCTTATGGCGCTAATCGAGCCTGGCGTTTTGCCGAGCATTTCGCGTGCAACATGGCCGACGGCTTCACCATTATTGAGAACGATGTTGGTTCCTTTGCGAACTGCAACAACGGAGGGTTCATTGAGGACGATACCTTTGTCGCGGACACACACCAGGGTGGTACAAGTACCAAGGTCAATACCCATATCCATACTAAACCAACCTAAGATTGTGTCCAACAGCACTTTCGAGTCCTTTCACAAATTTCGGCTATTTTATATAGTAAAGAGCGAAAGTCAATAGTTAAATAATTACGGAATTTTGAAGATAGTATCGTATTGAGAGTAGCACTTATACGCGACAAAAACGGCAGAAACCAGCACAACAACGACTGCTATGGCAATCATAACCGTGTAAAGATTGTCGAAAGCGATTATTTTTCGGCCAGAAGTTAGCCCCTTCGGACTCATATGTCAACCTCACGAAAAAATTGATATAAACATAACAACGGATATTTTCCGGCTCCTCGCTTTTGCGGGGATGAATTTATCCCTACAAAAGCAGTGATGGCAATGCTATGCGCTAATAGCTATAAATTAGTACTGACGTTGTCTCCGACTTTCGGCGTCTGCTGTATAAGGTCGAGGATACCAACGGACTTTTCGGTGTCAACGTCTAAAATAAGAATATCACAAATAAACTCATCTCCACGAGTGACGTGGAATTTCATATCCTCTGTTACACCACGTGCCGTGCCGATGGATATTTCGGCCATAGAGTTTTTCGTGTCCACGGCTGTTACCCTTCCCTTCAAACCGATATCTCTGGTAAAAGGTTCAGCAGTTACTGAAGGTGCAACAGGCAGAGTAGGCGCAACTCGAACGCGTGCTCTTGGCGGTGTTACAGGGGCAGGTTGAGCGACGACTTTGCCATATTGTCGCAGGAGCTGGTTTAACCTGTTTTGTAGCTCGGTTTTTTCCTCGAACAGACGTTTTGCTTTTTCGTCCAGCGTTGATATTATAACCATTTTCTCAAGAAGAGAAGTTTCGGTTTGCTTTAGCGTTTTATCTTTCTTGATTTGTTTGGCACGCAGATTCTCCAGCTCGTCGAGAGCGTTTTTCAATAACTGGCTCTGACTATCGGTGGTCTTTGAGAAATCCATTACAATAGCTTCCCAGTTGTTCATTCTTCTAAGAGCGTCGTCTTTCTCTGCTTCGGCAGTTTTCAGGTTACGTTGCGATTGGTCAACCTGACTTCTTAGTGAGTCAATTGTGCTGTTTAGCTGTCGATTTTGTCGGTCTGCGTCGTTTTTGAAATTGTTTAATTCTTTCCGTGCGCTTTCTTCATTTTGAACCGCCGAATCTTTTTCGGCCCTTAATGCCAAATACATCTGTCGATAGTTATTAGCGTTGGCAACATAGGTTACTACAATGCCGCAGATAAAGATTGAAGATATGGTAAGTAAAACGATTAATATCTTTGTAAGCGTGCTCAAAACAGGCCCCTTTCACTATAAATGAAGTATTTTATGCGTTTTTACAACATATCCAATGTACGACTTTATTGTAATAACTGCCTGTGATTTTATGTATAGGCCATAATTAAGTCAAGATAATTTTAGTAAATCGGCCAAATAAAACAAGAACTTCAAAAGTGCAATTTCAGGACAGATATCCGAGACTTTTTAGGATTTATTTTGCGTTTATACATTGCAAAACGGCCTTTGCGGCAGCGATACGGACTGGTTTTGACTGGTCTCTGAGCAGGTGTGGCAGGAACTTCTTCAAAGGTGGAGTTCTGATTTGACCAATCGCCAGCGCTATTCTCATATTAATTCGCATGAGGTCTTGTTTATCCAGGCTGGCTAAGAGATTTTTCTCAAAGACATTGATGACCTCAGTTTCGCCGATTTTGTCTCCAATCGTACCGAGCTGTTCTGCAGCGGCCAGGCGTACCTCAAGTATGTCATCGTCCAGCATGGTAATCAGGATATTTTTGGCCTTTATATTTCCGAGAGCCCCCAGTGCCTGTACCGCCAGGATTCTATCGTCTGCATATCCACTTATTCTCATTGCCCATAACTTTGGAAAGATTCGCTCATCACCGAGAGTAGCGATGGCCTGTACGGCGTTGAATCTGACCTTATCGTCCGAGTCTTTTTGCTGTATGGCCCAGTATAAGAACTTTAGGGCATCTTTATCGCCGCTTTTTCCCAGTAACAGGGCTGCATTGGCTCTGACTGTCATATCATTGCGGCCAATCGCTTTGCGAAGAACTTGAAAATATTTTGGGGAACGGATTTTACCCATAGTATAGGCGGCGGCAATTCTGACGTTTTCGTCCTTATCTTGTAATAATTGCCTTATCGACCTTTCCGCAAGGGCATATTGTGAATCACCTACAGCCAGGGCGGCAGCAAACCTGACCGGGACAAATTCATCTTGCAGGAGCCGCTGAACTTTAGGCATCATCCTGATTTGGTTTGTTGTTGCGACAACTTCTATAGCATTAGCCCTGACCAGCGGATTCTGGTCAGCGAGAGAGACCTGGATAATTTTTAACGCTTCCGGCTTGAGCTGGTTAGCTTTGATGACGGCAGAATCAGGGGCGGCCGGGGCGGAGCGCTTTAATCGCCAGGTTTCTTCACAACCGAGGGCGAATATAGTTATGGAAGTTAATAAAGCGTAAAGGATGAAAGCGTTTATTGAATACCTGTTTTTTTTACTTGTTTTTTCGGTTTTAGCTTTTTTTGGTGAGTTTTTCATTTTTCTGCTCTGATAAATAAGGCTTTTTGCCTCTAATGAATTTTGCCGAAAGCTGTACAATTATGAGCACAACGAAGCAAGCAGCACAGCAAAAACCCAGCCATTGGCCGTATTTACTAAAGAAAGTTACCCTATTATCTATCGGCAATTTATCGGCAAACCATCCAGCGATACCTTTTCGCAGCATAGCATTGGCCGGGAAATCGGGGCTTGCAGCGATGTAGCTGTTGTGTATCCGGCCCAGAGAGTCGATGATGCAGCTTATACCGGTATTGACGCTTCGCAGGACAGGCACTCTGTTTTCGACGGCCCTGAAGGTGCAAATGGCTGCGTGCTGAGGAAGTTCCGAACTTGGGACGGCTCTGTTGTCGGTGAATCTTACAAACCAGCCGTCGTTACTTATATTTATGAGCCAGTCTATCTGCTTTTTCCCCTTTTTGTCTAATACGAATCTTCTTGCGATTTTCGGCATCGTGGCCTCATAACAAATCATTACGCTGAATTTATAGACCTTTGACTCGTTGCCCTCAGGAACAGTCATTTCAAAGACAGTGTATTCGGTGCCGGCATCAAGTGAATAGTCGTAATCGTAGGGATTAAATTTCATTATCAAATTGAAAAGGTAAGGGAAACTTTTTCTAAAAGGGATTACCTCGCCGAAGAGAACCAGATGAATCTTATCATAGCGTTTCTGGTCTTTTTGACCGTCAGGCCGGTAGAGAAACGCCGAATTATACTTTTGGGCCAAATGAATTGTCGAATCTTCCCTGATTTGCGGCCTGCCGCTGTATGCGCCTATGAGTAGATAGGCAGTATCTTTAGAGTGCAGACTGAGGGCCTTGTCAAAAATACTGTAGGAATGTGAAGGGTCCAAAATTGCCAGCACTCTTTCATTTAATACCGCCTGTACCATAGTCTCGGGCCAAACGATTAGTTGGGCACCGGCTTCGGCGGCGGCCTTGCTTTTTTCCGTCAAGCCATCAAAAATCTGTTGAGATGTCTGCTCGGCAAATTCTGCATCGCCCCTCAGCGCCGCTCTTTTAACCGACTGTGGGACATTCGACTGTAATGATGCGACCAAAGGACCCTGTGTAATAAATTGCGGCGACTGGTTTATCCTCCATCGGCCATAGACAAATGTTGCAACCAGAGCAGCGGATACTACGGCGGTCTTTATGAGATTTTTGATTTTGAAAATGCTCCTGAGGCGTTGGGCATCGATTATCAATTCAGCCAGCAGGCCGTTGACCATCGCGAGCAGAAAAGATAAGCCGGCTGTGCCGAATATGTCGGCTATCTGGATGAGAACGATGTTCTGATACTGGCTGTGGGCCAGAAATCGCCAGAAAAAGCCGCCTAAAAAGAACCCCTGCAACTGTTCAGCACCGACGAATAATATGCCTGCCGCCAGAAATAGCGGTATCTTTTTTGCCCTGCAAAAACGCAAACAAATCGCTACGAGCGGCCAGAGTACTGCTATATAAAGGCAGAAGGCGAGCCAGCCAACAATGGTAATCGGTGCTACCCAGTAAAGATTGCCCAGCCAGTAACAGAATGAGATGATATATGTAACGATTATTAAAGGTTTGAGTTCTGTCGTTGGTGAGCAGACGAGGATGAAAGGTACAAGTGAAAACCAGGCGAAGAATGATAAGCTGAACGGCGGCTGAATAACAGTCAGCATTACCGCGGTGGTAAGAAATGCTAAATATAACAGCGAAATGTTCTTTGATTTGTTATTTTTCAATCGGCTAAATCCTTCAAGGCCGCTATCATTTTTTCAGCGCTGTATTTTTTGCGATTATTCATTCGCACGACAAACTGATTTGTAAACAGTTGCAGGTTTTTTTTGTCAGCAGTAATTTCCTTTATCGGTATCTTTATATCAGATAAAAGCCGCTTTAGCTCATTAATCTCGGTTGTATTGAAAAACGGTTTTTCAGATTGTCGATTTTTTAATTGGGCCAATCGTTTGTTTGCCTGTTCAACGTATTTTTCAGATATTTCCAAGCCGACGTAATTTCTGCTGAACTGTTTCGCCACTGCAACGGTGGTTCCCGAGCCGCAAAAAGGGTCGAGCACACAATCTGCCTGGTTGGAGCTTGCGGCAATGATTCTTTTTAAGAGATTTTCCGGCATCTGGCAGGGGTGCCAGCCGGTGCGCTCCTTGAACGTCCCGCAGACGCGGGAATATTTGTTCCAGACGTCGTCGGGCATTTTGCCAGCAGGATTGGCTCGGCGGTCATTATAAATTAACTGCCTATCCGAAGGTACGCGAACAGCGTGGTCGTTGAAGGTAAAGTTATTTTTGTCGTTAACGAAATAAAAGATATGTGTGTGTGCCCGGGCAAATTTATTTTTCGTTTGCTGGCCGAAGGTGTAGTGCCAGATGAGCCAGTTTCGCATGAAAAGGCCCAGCTCGTCGGCTATAATTTTTACATTGGCAGCGTATTCGTCGCCAATGGCTATATAGAATGAGCCGTGCGGATTGAGGACTTTTTTGCAGGCAGCCATCCAGTCTTTGGTCCAGGCGATGTAGTTTTTCTTTTTGACCTTGTCGTAGTATTTGTCGTATTTGTAGCCGATATTAAAAGGCGGGTCGGCAAAGATTAAATCGGCAAACGGCTCGTGGACCTTGCCCAGAACTTCTATACAATCACCGCAGATTATCCTGTTGAGCAATTTCTGCATAGCGATATTTTAAAGACTAATTTTGTCACTGCAACAGATAAATTAGTATGATAGTATGACCTGCTTCTAATTCGTATGTAGCCTGGGTTGTTTAGAAGCCGCATTTTTAACGGGGTTTTATTACCCTTTGGTCTTTGAGCACCTTGCCGGAGAGGTAATCGATAAAGGTTACTTTGACTGTCAAAGGTTCATCGAATTTGTCGATTATGTCGGTTACGTCGAACGTCAATCGGTAATTGATGACTAAAAAAGCGAACCAAAGTTTTCTTAGCTCATCCGGCTCAACACGCCATTGTCCGAGCAGGGCGTTGCCCTCGGTAATATTTAAGTCCCAGAGCTGGACGTCCACGGCACCTGCCGCCTTTATTATGTCGCCATTGGTATCCATCGGCTGGATATAGACAACGAGCGATTCAGCTTTGCCGTCTTTGTCCTTGTCGTAAAGATTAGTATATCTGGTAATCTTGATTCTTTGCAGCTCATAAAGGTCTTTGCTTTTTGCCTGCTCGGGCAGACCGGCGAGGACCTGCAATTGTTTTTGCAGCTGTTCGTTATCTGCTTCGAGCTGTTCGACCTGCCGTGCTAATTGAGTTTTTTCCTGTTTTAGCAGATAGGCTTGTTCGTTCAAAGCGCGTTTTTTGCCGCCGGCTTCTTCACAGCCGGCTGTGAAGAGCAGAAGACAGAAAAAACTTACGTCTAATATATGATATCTGACAACCGGCGATTTTGTTTTCATTATTCCTGCTCCTTGGCCCTGACGATTTCAGGTGCTTTTTGCAGAATTCGGTCGGCTAATCCGTAGTTGATAGCTTCTTCCGCATCGAGCCAGAGATTACGGTCACAATCATTTTCCACTTTTTCAGCAGTTTGTCCCGTATGTTTGGCCAGTATATCATACAGCCGGGTGCGCAGCCGCAATATCTCTTTTGCTTCGATGTCGAGGTCGGTAGCGGGTCCAACCAATTGGCCTGCGATTAAGGGCTGATGCAGAAGGATTCTGTTGTTTGACAACAGGAAACGCTTGTCGGTCTTGCCGCCTGCCAGTAAGACCGCTGCCATACTTGCCGCCTGTCCAACGCAATACGTTGCGACGTCACAGCGCAAAAACTGCATCGTGTCATAAACGGCAAGCCCTGCTGTGATTGAGCCACCGGGGGAATTGATGTAAAAATGGATATCGGTCTTGGTGTCTTCATTGCTCAGGAACAGCATCTGGGCGATGATTAAATTTGCAGTTTGGTCGTCGAGCGGCCCGCCAAGAAAAACGATTCTATCCTTTAGCAGTCTCGAATAGATATCGTATGCCCGCTCGGTACGGCCACTTTTCTCAATTACTATCGGGACAAGATTTTGATTAAGAGTCATTTGCGTTGTTCCTCATTTCTTCTATTACTGAATTCTCAGAATTTTCTGCCACGAAGGCACCAGGACACTAAGATTAGATAATATCAATTTTTTATCTTCGTGACTTTGTGTCTTGGCTGCTTAAATTCTCTGCGTTCTGTGCGGTTAATTCTTTTGTTTTCTATTTGCCGTCCTTTTTCTTTTTGTTATCCTTCTTTTTTTCTTCTTTTTTTTCTCCTTCGTGCAGCACCTCGTCAATAAGTCCGTATTCTTGTGCTTCCTTAGCTGTCATATACCTGTCTCTTTCGATTTCAGCTGCAATTTTATCGACGGGTTGGCCGGTATGCTTTGCAATAATCTCGTTTATCATAGTTTTTGCTTTTAGAATTTCGTCGGCTTGAATTTTGATATCCGCCGCCTGGCCGCTGACACCTCCCCAGACCTGGTGGAGCATAACCTTGGCGTGCGGAAGTGCGAAGCGTTTTCCCTTTGTCCCCGCCGCCAGAATTATAGCGGCTCCGGACTGCGCTCTGCCAATGCAATAGGTCGCTATGGGAGAGTGGACAAAACGTATCGTATCGTAAATGGCCATAGTGTCGTCAACACTGCCGCCCGGAGAATTGATGTATAAGCTGATTTCGCTGCCTCGCTTTAGATTGTCCAGATACAGCATCTTCATAATGACCTCGGCGGCCCTGGCATACGAGATTTCGCCGATAAGAAACACGATGCGATTTTCCAGCAGTAAATCATCGAGTGTCATCTGGCGGTAGCGCGAATACTGACCAGGGGGGCCATATTGGTTGAACGCCTCGGCGTTTTTTATAATGTCTTTTCCGGGATGCTCAATAAACATTTAAGATTTCCTTTATAAAGTTTGCAACTTTCATTTTGTATCTCGCCGGAAGCTACGCGAGATATGCTTTTTTTAACAAAAGCTTTACTTGTTGGTTTTAGTTTTTCGTTTTTTGGGTTGTTTTTTCTCATCCCCGGTTGCTTTTTTAGCAGATTTATTGGCGGTTGTTTTCTTTTTTTTGATTTCCTTTTTGCCTGAGATTTCTGTTATTTTTGCCGATTCGAGTAATTTAGCGATACACTTACTTTGCTGCACTTCCAATCTGAACTGAGCCAGCGTGCCTTCGCGTACCATTTGCTCTCTCATTCTTTCAGGGCGTTGACCCTGCTGGATGGCTAACTGGGCAATATGGCCGTTGAGCTCTTCGTCGCTGACTTCAATTTCGAGTTTCTCAGCGACTTTATCCATTATAAAGAATGTTTTTAACTGTTCTTTGGCCCGCTCATCACTGCTTGCTTTGAGCGGGTCCATCTGCTGGTCAATCTGCTCACGGCTCAATCCCTGCGTCATAAGATTGACGTATTGCCTTTGCAGGACCGTATGTGCCTGCCTGGCGACAATATCCAGAGGCAGGTCAAAGTCGGTATTATCAAGCAGATACTGATAAATCTGCTCGGTCATCTCCGTTCGCAGTTGCATTTCCAACCGGTTCTGTAGCGCTTCGTGAGTTTTTTCGCGCAGCTCCTTTTCATCCTTGACACCCAGCCGGGTAAGAAAGTCTGTATCCAGCGGAGCTGGTTTTAGCCACTTGATATCTTTGACGGTAATGCTGATGTCCACTTTTTTGCCGCGGTAGTTTTCTTTGAAATATGTCTTCGGAACGTCGACGGTCGTTTGCTTCGTATCGCCGGCCTTTGCTCCCACGAGAAGCTCATCGAGCTTCTCGACCGGTACTGCTGCGACAAAACCGGTCGGCCTTACATATACCTCGATGTTATTGAGCTTTTCTTCTTCCTCGACATCCTCGGCCTTGAGCACTATATCGGAGATTATCTGGTCGTCAGGCTGAACGGCACCGGCTTTTCTCGGTGTCCAGACACCTGAGTATTTCCTTAATTTCTCGATTTCTCTGTTAACTTGTTCATCCGTAACCTCCACCTTTGGTTTATTTAGCGGGATACCTTCGAGCTTTGGCAAATCAAATTCCGGACGTACCTCGACCTCGAAGTCAAACTTCAGCGGGCCTTCAGCCGGCATCTCTACTTTCTCGAATTCGACGTTCGGCTCGCCAAGAGTGTTCAATTCATTGTCCTTGATGGCCGAATCGGTGGCATCGGCTATCAGTTTTAGCTTGACCTGCTCGGAGGTTTCCTTGCCGAATCTCTTTTCCAGCAGCCGCCGAGGCGCCCGTCCTTTTCTAAAGCCCGGCACCAATGCATCTTCACGCAGACTTCGGTACTGCTCGTCAGTGATATTTATTATGGTCTCTTCCGGTATCTCTATGGAGACCTTTTTTTTGCACGGGCCTGCTTCTTCGATTGTTACTATATTTTTCGACGCCGTTGACTGCTCTTCTGCCGACATTTTAGTGCTCCTAACCGAATCTGCTTTCGTGGCTCTGGTATAATAAACAAAAAAGGCATCGGAGAAACAACTACCCTCAGCCAGTTCTTTGCGGTTTCCGGCTCCTCAATGCTCGAGCCCTGAACATATCGGAGACCAGCGCCAAGCTAACCT
>CAYSJK010000041.1:2334-15108 GCA_964431375.1 uncultured Pirellulales bacterium | reverse complement strand
TTTGGCCGAAGCGGACGACAAATGAATTCGCTCGGAAAGATTTGTAATCCCGAAATCGCAATGGCTGAGTGGGCAGAATCTTCCATATATCGTATAGTTTGCTGATGTTTTCAGCTGGGATTTCAAAGATATGCACGTCAAAATTTATCGTCTTTAAAAATTGTGGACCAGCCGGTTTGCTGCTGCCCGAGGGGGCTATATCACCGATTTTGACCCGCTCCCATATCGGCTTCCGCTTTTCAGGAACTTCGCATCCCGTTAGCAACAAGCTCATACAGATCAAAACCGCAATTTGAAAAACACGAATCATAGATATAGATTAACGCTTGGATATATAGCTGTCAATGCGCTCCTGATTTGCTTTATCCGAATACTTGCTGTAACATCGGCCAATCAGAATCCGGCAGACGGAAATTCTTGACCTGTTATTGTATTTGTAATATCATTGTTTGCTAAAGCAGAATTGGTTTTTGAAAGGTGAATAAGTATGAAAATCAGCAAACGTGCTCAGGATGTGCCGCCTTCGGCAACTTTGGCTGTGTCCAGCCGTGCCGCTGAACTGAAAGCTCAGGGCGTGGATGTAATCGGTTTCGGTGCGGGCGAGCCGGATTTCGACACGCCCGATTACATTAAGGCCTCTGCCATAGAGGCGATAAAAGCGGGCAAAACAAAATACACGCCCGCCTCCGGAATAATCGAGCTGCGCTCTGCCATCGCAAAAAAGCTCCAAAAAGAAAATGGCCTAAAATATACTCCTGACCAGATTATCGTTAATATCGGAGGCAAACACTCGGTTTACGAGGCAATGCAGGCTGTGCTTGACCCGGGTGACGAGGTTATTCTGCCGATGCCATATTGGGTAACATATCCTGAAGCTATTAAGCTTGCCGCCGCTGCTGCAAAGATTATACAAACCGATAAAAGTAACAGCTACAAAATTACACCTTCGCAGTTGAAACAAGCCATCACAGAGAAAACGGCTATGCTTGTTCTTAACTCGCCGAACAATCCGGGTGGCTTCACGTATACTCCGGAGGAACTAAAGGCAATTGCGAAAGTCCTCGAGGGTACAAAAGTATATGTGATTTCGGATGAAATATATGAGAAGCTGATATACGGTGACACTAAATTTGTAAGTTTCGCTTCACTGAGCGAAGATGCCTACAACAGAACTCTGACTCTCAATGGCTTCAGCAAGACTTTTTCTATGACCGGCTGGCGGCTCGGATACACGGCAGGGCCGTTGGATGTTATAAAGGCAATGGGACGTCTTCAATCTCATATGACCTCGAACCCTGTAACTTTCGGACAGTATGCGGCAATTACTGCTCTCGGTGACCCTGCCGATGAAGTAATAGAAAAGATGCGTATGGAATTTGAGCGTCGGGGGAAATATATGGCCGAGCGACTGAACAGCATTGATGGCGTGCAATGCCCCCAACCCACCGGTGCTTTTTACTGTTTTCCTGATGTCTCCAGCCATTATGGACGAAATATAAATGGTACAAAAATTAATGGCAGTATGGACTTTGCAAAAGCTCTTTTGGAACAGGCCAATGTCGCTCTTGTACCTGGCCTGCCGTTTGGTTGTGACAATAATGTTCGCTTGAGCTTTGCCTGCTCTCTCGAAAATATTACTAAAGGATTAGATAGACTTCAAAAATGGCTAAGTCAATAAAGAAAAAAGAGCAGGATTCTTTATCTACTTTAAAGGCGGATAATTCGACGACTTCCGAAAAGCCGACAAAAGCTGTTGGGCGCGCTGCTTTATCTGGTTGGCCTATGATTTTCGGCTGGCTCGCTATGATGATTTTTGCCTTACATGCCTGCACGCATATGGTTGCTGCAGGCGATACCTGGGTCGCAATGGCCTGTGGAAGACATTTTCTAAATCATGGTGTCGACACTGTCGAACCCTTCAGTGCGAATTCACATAAAGCAGGACCAACGGAAGAGGAAATTAAAACCTGGCCCGGGTGGGCGCAGTGGCTCACCGACAAAGTTGGCCTCGAGACGGTTAAAAAATGGCATCCTACCGGCTGGGTCAATCAGAACTGGCTCACACACGTCATCTTTTACTGGTTAACAACCAAATCACCTTTCGCCGATGCTGAAACCTTTTCATTTAACACCCTCGTTTACTGGAAATTTGCAATTTACATTATTACCGTGATTTGTGTTTATTACACCGGCAGATTATTAGGCGCCAATCCCGCCCTCTCTACAGTTTCCGCATGTGCTGCAATGTTCATAGGCCGCTCTTTACTTGATGTTCGTCCTGCTGGTTTCTCGAATATGCTGGTGGCAATTTTTCTTTTGCTCCTTGTCCTCGCTACATATCGAAATATCCTGTACATCTGGCTCATCGTCCCCGTGTCGGTCTTTTGGTGCAATGTCCACGGCGGATATATCTATGTGTTCATTATGCTCGTACCGTACGTGGCCTTAAACCTGCTAACGTGCATATCTAAAAAAAGATTTATGTCTATTGGCCTCAAAGGCATATACCACACTATCGCCGCGGGCATTGTTACTTTTTTAGCTGTTGTCTTGTTCAATCCTTTTCATTTAACCAACCTGACTCATACCTTCGTCATCAGCTTCAGCAAACACGCAGAGAGGTGGCGTGACGTCCACGAGTGGCACCCGGCTTTCGACTGGGCAAATCCTGTCGGTACAGCCGTACCTTTTTTGGTCATGTACATTATCGCTTGGGCCGTTCTTTTGCTTTGGATTTGTCTTCTGATGTACACTTCGCTTTCTGTGCTGTCGTCACGCAGGAGTAAGGTAAAGGTTTCTGACGAGTATCAATTACCCAAAGTCGATTTGGCCCTGATAGCTATTGCTGCACTTACAATTTATATGGCCATTAGGTCCCGAAGATTTATTCCTATAGCAGCTATCGCTGCCTGTCCCCTTATAGTAATGTTTATTGACCACCTAATTCGTATAATTTCGGCTACACACAGCTTGTCGAAGCACTCTCGTTTCACAGTCTCGCTAATGCCGCGTAACTTACAATTATTTTTCACCATTATTGGTGCTGCTGCCGTCGTATATTTTGGCTCCTGGTGGGGGCTTAAATTTAAGCGTGTTTATCTCGACCCCTGGCCCGGAGACCCGGAATTTACCTCTGTTTTTATGCGAATGACCGCCTCCGATGCCAAACCTTTTCACGCTGGTGAGTTTATAAAGATGAACAAATTAAAAGGCAAAATGTTTAATTACTGGACCGAAGGTGGTTTCATTGGCTGGGCACAGGAGCCGGACCCGAACACCGGCAAAACACCTCTGCAGTTATTTATGGATGGAAGGGCACAGGCCGCTTATAACCGGACAACTTTTGACCTTTGGACTCGTATTATGTCTGGCGGCCCGGTCGTCAGAAGCGCGCAGTTAAGAAGACGTAGGCTGACCGCTGATAATTATAAAGAAATCGGCGAGTGGATAGATGAGCAGTTAAAAGACCATAATGTCTGGGTAGTCTTAATGCCCGCCAATCAGCTTGATAAACCTTTCGTAAAGGGACTTGATTATAATCCCAAATGGTACCCTGTTTTCTTTAATAACAAACAAAAACTACTCATTGATGTAACAACTCCTCAG
Organism: uncultured Pirellulales bacterium; assembly: GCA_964431375.1. GTDB lineage: Bacteria > Planctomycetota > Phycisphaerae > Sedimentisphaerales > Anaerobacaceae > CAZBWE01. The sequence goes on along the minus strand of CAYSJK010000041.1, from coordinate 11,502 downwards.
GGAAAGGAGCTTTTCGACGGTATATTTAACGGAAAAACTCTTTATCCTGATGATTTTTCACAAAACCTTGCAAAAGCACGTGCTTGGCTTTTATACACACAGGGAGAGAATGTAAAACAGCGGGGACTTGATTTTGCTTTCGAGGCCTTCAATATAAATCCTTCTCCTGTCGCAATGATGGAAATAATCCTTGTTGCCGCAAGATTTGAAGAGCTAAAACCTCGCATTGAAGCTTTTTGTAAAAACTATGTTGACAGCTTCACAAAACATAAGAATGATTGGGCTAAAAAGCCCGGCTATCGACATAGAGTCGAAGCCGCCAGATTAGCATGCGTTTATTTGCATAAGCTCGCTCGAGCACAGAATAATGTCAAGCTTGTGAATTTTTACTCTGCTCAAATAGAAAAATGCGTTGATGAACGAACTGAGTTGTTTAAGAATGCAAGGTGGTAATACGGGATTCTCTACTCACAATCTGTCTTCTGAGCAACAGACAGCAAATGACGAGCGACAGGGAACGAATTCTATCAGCGTTTTTTTCCCCTGTTATAATGAACAGGACAATATCACCCCCACAGTTGAAAAGGCGCTTGCCGTTTTGCAAAAACTGAATGTTGACTTTGAAATAATCATTGTTGACGACGGCAGCTCCGACTCCACGGGCCAAATTGCTGATGAAATCGCACGTAAAAATAGTAATGTACGAGTGGTGCATCATCAGACCAACCTTGGTTATGGTGCCGCCCTTACGTCCGGCTTTAAAGCTGCTGAAAAAGAGCTTGTTTTTTACACCGATGGCGATGGACAGTTTGACATTAGTGAATTGCCCCCGTTGCTGCCTTTGATGATACAGTATGATATCGTTAGTTGCTACCGATTAAACCGTCAGGACAGCTTAATACGCAAAATTAACGGCTGGTGTTGGACAAAGCTCACTTGCCTGCTCTTCGGTATGAAAGTCCGGGATATTGATTGTGCTTTCAAATTATACAAAAGAGAAATTTTTGATAATATTGAATTATCAAGTTCCGGTGCTCTAATCGACGCCGAGATACTCGCGCGTGCTCTCAGAAAGGGCTATAGCATAACTCAGAAAGGCGTACATCATTATCCGCGGGCTGCCGGTGTACAAACAGGCGCTAATTTGCGGGTCATTTTTCGTGCCTTCGGGGAGCTGTTCAAACTGTACAACCGCATTCGCAAAGAAAACACCGGAACAAAATCAGGTGATTAATAGTATTTAATAAATGGTCGATAGATTTTAACTATGCACGGTCGGTACAGCTTGAAAAATTAACGACATACGAAATAAAATATGCAGGTATATGGGCGAATCAAAGGTCAATCTGTTCATTTATGGTTCATTACGTGACCGTAGAATTTTTCAGTCCGTTTGCGGCCTGAGTTTTACCAGAAAACCCGCTAAAGTCACCGATAAGACCCTTTTTGCCGAGCCGGCGCTGCTGCCGCACTATCGAAGTGTTAGCCCGGATAACGTCTATTTCTACGCCGTCAAAGCGCCGTCTTCAAGGATTGAGGGTTTTATAATCCACGATGTACCGGACTGGGCAATGGCTGAAATCGATAGATATGAAGGAAAACGCTACGAAAGGGAAACAGTAAAGGTAAACACCGCAGGTGGTTCCGTCGAGGCACAGGCTTATTTAGTAAGTCACGAGTTAATGGAAAAACACTTTGGTGACAGGTTCCATGTCAATTTGATACACGAGCTCTGGCTGAGAAAACGAATTGAAAAATTTATCAAAAGACACACTCGTCCGGGTGAAAGAACTATAGACGCCGAGCTGGAAAGACGCGCTGAAAGAGAGTTGCTCGCAACTACCGAGCGCGACCTGGTTATGAGCCATTATCGAACAGATGCCGTCAGCGATTATTATCTCGAGCGCGAGCTTGACCGTCCAAGACCAAGCATAAGGTATTTATACGGTGACTCACAGGCAAAGCCGTTTATCAACAATTACCTGGCTTTGGTTGTAAAGCAGGTTTTGCTTAATCAGCTCGATGAGCAAATCCAGTCCAGGTATCGATTTGAGCTTGAGCACATGCGCACTTCGGAAAGATATTTCAAACGCTCCATTAGTTTGCTTGCAGCTTTACGAATGATGAATGAAAACAGTAAAGTAGTTGATTTGATTATTGGGCAATGTCTTCAAACAATGCCGTATGACAAACACGACCTCATCGACTACGTCAAATATGCCGTACGCGCGGCTAAAAGCATGTTTGATACTCGTATTGCACGAGCGTACCTGGATAGAATTAGTGTAAATTTCCAGCCGGGCCTTATGCCGCTCGGAACCGAGATAGAATTGAGTAATCTTGGCCACGCTGCCGTTGACCCGCAAAGGACCGCCCAAAAGGCGTCTGATTCTGTATATGACGGTTTTCGGTATTTTCACGATTTTCACCTGGACGTCTTATCCTGGAAACTTGGTGGTTATGTTGACGACCACACCGGCTCGACAGACCTGGCAAGACGCATCGGATTTTTAGAGCTTGCACCGGGTAGGCTGAACATCGAAGGAGAGCTGTCACGACCGGCGACTTCTGACCCCTGGCTTCTTAATCAGTTGATTCAGGAAATCATCCTTTTTTATCCTGTTCGTCCACACAGTTTGCATTTGTCATTCCAGCTTCGAAAACGTCAAATCGGCAATCAAAAAGTCCTGCCTTTAGGTTTTGTCAAGTGCCTGCTTGTCCTTGGCGGAGGCCCGGAATTAAAAGGTGCCGGACGCCTGTGGGTCTCAAGAATGGGATATGATGAAATAAAGCATTATGATTATGGCGAAGAGCTTGTTTTTGCAAGGACGAACAAACGCAGATGGTATCTCGGGGGCGACGATATTGCAAACAAACCCCCGGCTCAGGCAACTGCCTGCGTCCAGCAGTATAAGTTTATACGTCTGGAGGAAAGAGCAAATTATGAGCCCTTAATTATGTGTCTTAAAGGACTGCAGTTGGCTTACAACCCAGCCGATTATTTGACCGTTGAACAGTTAAGAAGCAGCAGAAAATTGCAGCGGGAGTATGATGAATTGAAAAAATGGGCCGTCGAACCGACCGAAATCAGCCCGCACACGATAGGAAAATTCTTGAATACTATACGTGACGGCCTGATGAATGAAGGGCACCATCAACCCGTTCACAAATTGCACTATATTGATTGGGCGCTAAGCGCTATTGATGTTCAGTTGCGTATATTCAATGAGCAGCTCAAAAAAATCGAATGACCTTACTTGCCGCGAATTAATGTCCCGGATTCCGTATCACTCTCTTGGATGGAAAAGGAAAATTCGTGGTTTTCACGATACGATGTTCAGCTTCAGCTCGGCCGTACTTTGACCGCACAGGGGCGGTCCTTTTCGCCTTTACCAGTCTCGTATTCGACCTTCTGACCTTGAACAAGGGATGCTTTACCCTCCGATAGGATTTCCGAGTGATGAACAAATAAATCGTCACCGCCTTCGTCGGGGACAATAAAGCCGTATCCCTTTTTTTCGTTAAACCATTTTACTGTACCTGTACTCACGTGTTCTTCTCCAAATGGCCCTGTTTTGGGCCCTAATACAAATTCTGTCCTTTTTATTAGGAGTAAGCTGACGCAATACTCCTGACCAGGACTATTATTGAGCAAAAGATAGGCCGATGCAAATAAATATTTTAAAAATATTCTGCGAGAAACTCCCCCTGCGATTCGTGCTTTTTGACTCTGACCCCTCTTCTGTGAACATAGGCAATAATAAAAGCAAAAAGTCTTGAATTATCCCTTAAGCTTTTTGATAGTAAACCGAATTACTTCATCATGGTCGAACGCCAAATCCTTCGGCAGTTTTTCTATATCGAACCATCGGGCTTCTGCCGCATCGTCGCCTGCCTTGATTTTATTCTGTCCTTCTGTTGCGATACCCATAAACACTATGGTAATCTGCCTGCCCCTGGGGTCCCGCCCGCATTTACCAAAAGTATGCATCTGCTCAAGTGTCACGCCTGATAGTCCTGTCTCCTCTTCTAATTCTCGCACTGCTGCGTCCTTCAGCTCCTCATCCATATCCACAAATCCTCCCGGCACAGCCCATTTGCCTTTGAACGGCTCATTTTTTCGCTTGATAAGAAGCAGCTTGGCCTTGTCTTCGCAAAAGGTAAATACAGCCGCATCAACGGAGACCATCGGCCTCGGCCAGTCATAAATATATTTGCCCTTCTTAGCCATAGTGCACCATAAACGCCTAAGCTCGCTATTTTAATATGTAATTTTGCTTTTTGCATTTTAATTTTTAATTTTCTTATACCAATTGCTTAAAATCTCCTTTTTGCTTACAATTGTCCAGTTATGCCGGAAAGTTTCAAAAACATTCTTATAATAAAGCCCAGCTCCCTCGGTGACATTGTTCACACCTTGCCGGCCCTTTCTGCCTTGCGCAGCAGTTTCCCGTATGCGAAGATTAGCTGGCTCATCAAGCCCGCCTTTGCCGCGATTCTGGAAAATCATCCTCACATAGACGAGATAATCCATTTCGACCGCAAGTTTCTCGGCAAGGCCTGGTTTCATCCCTGCGCGTTTGCATCTCTGATATCTCTTATTCGTCGGCTGCGTCGCGGCAAGTACGATGCCGTATTTGATTTTCAGGGCCTTTTCAGGACCGCTTCTTTGGCATGGCTCTCCGGCTGTAAAAAGCGTTTCGGAGTAGCAGACACCAGAGAACCCGCACGCTTCTTTTATACGGATACCCTCCCTCAGGACGAGGATTGTATTCATGTGGTAGATTATTACCTGAAGATTGTCCGGTCCGCCGGTGTTTCCGTCCCCGGCGTCCAGTTTACAGTGTCCCGAAATCCTGTCGCCGCCGATTCAATTGCCAGGTTGTTAAAAAGTGAAGGTATCGCACCCGGCAATTTCGCGGTCTTTGTACCGAGCTCTGCCCATCGCTACAAATGTTGGCCGATAGAGCGTTTTGCTGCCCTTGCCGATAAAGTTTCATCGCAGTTTGGTTTGTCCATCGTTGCCACCGCAGCCGTATCCGAGGCCGGCGTCATTGAAAGGATGAAAAGTCTTGCCAATGTCTTCGTAGTAAACCTTGCAGGCCGAACATCTCTTAGTGAGCTGATAGCTTTAATGGATTCTGCCCGGCTGGTTGTAAGCAACGACACCGGCCCGGGCCACATCGCCGCCGCTTTGGGTAAGCCGCTCGTTATGCTCTTTGGCCGCTCCAACCCGAAAAGGCTGGCCCCTTATGGCAGGAGCGATTGTGTTGTTGCTATCGACCCCGGCTCCCGGGGCCTCGCTGTAACCAGCTCCGACCCGAAACACGATATCAATCTCATAACAGTGGACGAAGTCTTCCAAAAAGTCCGCGAACAATTAAATTCATAGTTACTCTTGTCATTGCGAGGCCGCAGGCTGCGGCAATCTCGTTTTGAACATTTTGTAATTAGAATTTTGATATTATTTAGGATTTAGAGTTTAGGATTTTTTTCTTCTTGTCTATCGTCCGTCGTTTACCCCGTGAGATGTGATAACTATCTCACCGGGGTCCTCCCTCGCTTGCCCCGTACCAATTGAGCTTGAGCTCATGTCTAATTGGTGCGTGGGTCCCTCATCCATCGTCCATCGTTTCCCTCGGCCTCGGGCCGGGGTTTGCCTGCCCTCCATAGCCCAAAGGGCGTCGGAGGGTCATTCCTGCACACGCAGGAATCCAGTTTACCCCGTGAGATGTTATTTATCCCGTGAGGTGCGGTAACTACCTCATCGGGACTATCTCACCGGGGTTATATTTAGCCCCCACACCTGCTTGCCCTCCGTAGTGCTAACGAAGGATGGGTGGTGGGGATTTTCGTTTTTCGTGACCTTGCAATGCAAGGGGTTTTTCTTTTGCCTTCTTCCCTGTTCTGACGTATATTTATATCAATTCACAATACGGGATTTATCCGCCTGCTTGTCCGCCGTAGTCCTTAAGGGACGAAGGCGGATGGCGGAAAGGAGAAATTTCATGAACCTCGAAGAATTAAAGCAATTCATAAAACAGCTTGGCTGGGGTTTTTTGGCCACAACCGATGGCCGAAAGGTCGGCGTTAGGCCGATGGGCGGCTTCGCCTGGAAGGATAACCAGTTTCTATGTGCGACATTTGCTTCTTCCGACAAGGTCGCTCAGCTTGGAAAGGTCCCTTATGCCGAGTATTGTTTCTGCGATTCTACCGGTAAGCACGTCCGTATCGCAGGCCATTGTTCTATCAGCGCCGACAACGCCGAGAAGCTCTGGCTGTACAACGCCGTCCCCGCCTTGAAGGACCATATCACCGACCCCGAAGCACCTGAGTATGTTATCATAAAAATGTCACCGGATAATGTTCGCGTAATGGATAGTGCTGGTATGGCGTACAAGCAAGTAGAACTTAAATAATCAACATTTGCGAACCGTGGTAATTTGATACATGGATAAAGACCATATTATGAAGAAAGAAGATACAAAGGAAAATGTGAAGGAAGCACAAAGGGTATTTGTTGAGAACTTGCCTAAGCCGAAAGGGTGGTTGCGAGAAAATGTACCCATTATTATCGCTGTTCTCGCCATCATTGCTTCGATATATTCAATAAATTTGTCAACAAAGGATTTCATCGCCACCCATAGACCGTACGTTTATGCGGTTTCACGGCGAAAACCGGAGAATAACAAAAGTGTTATGGATGTAAAAACGGTTTTATATCCCTGCCTCAATGTACCAGCCAAAATAACTAACCATGAGATATATTATGAGATTGTCAAAACAAACAAAAATGACGAAGAAGAAATTCGTAAGATACCTATAGAGTCGCTGGGTCCTATTGTACTGTATCCCACCGCTACGCCAGAGACACAGCAGACAATATTATACGACTTTGAAAAAGAAGTTTTAGACCCAAATGTCAAATTAAAAAGAAAAATTAAAATAGAGTACAAAGAACTTTCCAGTGATAGAACGTATCATTTTGAGGGTATTTGGGACTATAACAAAGTTTGCAATGTTTGGGAAGTCAACGATATGTTTGGAGACTGACCAGAACATTCAGATAAATAAGTTAGGGAATAAACCGTGGCCGTTTATTTTTCCCTACTCCGCGTTTTGCATTCACCCAGTGTCGCGGCGGCTTGTCCGCCGCTTGCCCGCTTGTAGCGTGGTTCGACGTTTTATTTTCTTTTTGCCTTAACAAGACACCTGCTTTTTATTGCTTCAACTTTTTCGGCGCAGCCGCAAAAAATATTCAGATTTGAAATCCGGTCGCAAACTTGTTTGCAGGACTGGTTGATAATTTGAATTTAAGCTGTTCGCAAAACTGCTTAGTTGAAGCAATCCTCTGTGCCGCTCTGTGAGCTCTCCATAAGGAGTCCCAAGGACTGTGGCTAATAATTAATCCGTGATAATCTGCGTTAACTTGTCTCGCCGTAGCCTTGGCGAAGGCGGATGTCTTCGTGGCTAATTTCTAATTTTGTTTATTAGAATTTAGATATTGTTTAGAGTTCTTGCCTCGGTGTAGCCGAAGGCGAAGCCTGGGTCTCCTGTCTTCTGTCGTCCGTCGTCCGTCCGTGACTACTGCAACACATCTTTCGCACAAATCTGGATATTCGCTATCGCTTCCAACGCTTGGCCAGTAGTTCCAGCACCGCTGGCATTTTTGATAGCTGCTCTTTTCTGCTGCAACCGTCGTCTCGCCCGCTCCTTTTATTAGCTTTACTTCACTGACAATACAAAGCGCTGTGAACTCCTCTAGCCCGAACTCATTTAGAATCCCCATTAATTCTTCATCTTCGCAGTAGATAGTAACGCTCGCCTCTAAGTTGCTTGCAATCTTTTTCTCTCGTCTTAGTCCTTCCAGGACCCGCAGGACCTCATCTCGCAGCCCCATTAACTTCTCCCACCTCGGCTCCTCGCTCGCAAAATCGATTGTTCCATCGACCTTCGGCATCTTAATCAGGTGCACACTCTCGGCCTTTTGTGACTTGAGCTTCATCACCGCCCACACCTCTTCTGCTGTATGCACTAATATCGGCGCAAGCATTCGAACCAGGCCGTCCAGTATCTTATACATCGCCGTCTGCGTGCTTCGTCGTGACCTGCTGTCTCTCGCATCGCAGTACATCCTGTCCTTGAGCATGTCCATATAGATATTACTCATCTCGACCGTACAGAAGTTATAAATCAGCGAAAACACCCTGTGGAATACGAAGTTCTCGTATGCCTCCGTAACACTTGCGATGAGTTTTTGCAACTGCTGCATCGCCCACTTATCAATCTCGAACATATCGTTATATGCAACGCACATCTCCAGCTCGAAATCGTCGGTATTGCCGAGCAGGTATCTCAGCGTATTTCTGATTTTTCTGTACGCATCTTGCGTTCGCCCGATTAGTTCATCGTTACAGCGTATATCTTCCTGATAATTCACGCTCGCAACCCAAAGCCGAAGAATATCTGCACCGTATTTTTCCACTTCCTCCTGTGCATTGACGTAATTACCTAAAGACTTCGACTGCTTTCTGCCTTCCTCATCGACGGTAAATCCATGTGTCAGAACGCTCTTAAACGGCTCTTTGCCCGTCGCTCCAAGTGCCGGCAAAAGTGATAGCTGGAACCACCCGCGATGCTGGTCCGACCCTTCGAGGTACAAATCCACAGGTGCTTCCCAGCCCGCATCTTTGACACATACGCTGTACCAGCTGCACCCCGCCTCGAACCACACATCGAAGATATTTTCTTCTTTTTGCAAATCATCGAAGCTGAAACCCTCCGGCAGCTCAAAATCTTCGCCGAGAATCTCACGCGGCGAATCCGTAAACCAGCTGTCCGAGCTCTTCTCGGCTATGTGCCTGGCCACAGCTAACACCGATTCCTTTGTCAGCAGTGCTTTTCCCTCACCCGTCGTAAAAACAGGGAGCGGCAGCCCCCAGCTTCGTTGTCTGCTGATGCACCAGTCAGGCCGCGATTCCAGCATCCCTTCGATACGTTTTTGGCCCCACGCTGGTATCCATTTCACCTCTTTAACTCTCTCCAGAGCCAAATCTCGCAAGCTTTTACCCATGTTCTTGTCTTCGATTGCCCCTGCCTCGTCAGACGCAGGTTGGGGCTGTGGGCCAAGGAGATGTGAGGGCAGCTCTTTATCGACACTGATAAACC
>CAYSJK010000041.1:0-2234 GCA_964431375.1 uncultured Pirellulales bacterium | reverse complement strand
GTGAGGGCAGCTCTTTATCGACACTGATAAACCACTGCTCCGTCGCCCTGAATATCACCGGCCCTTTACTCCGCCAGCAGTGCGGGTAGCTGTGCGTAATCTCACCCTGGGCAAATAGCAGCCCCTTTTCCCGCAAATCGTTATTTACTACTTCATCGACCTCCAGGACCTTTCGTCCTCGCAGCCATTCCGGCACCGTATCGTCATATCGCCCGTCATCGAGCACCGGCGAATAAACCGCCAAATCATACTTCTGCCCCGACACGTAATCTTCGACTCCATGGCCGGGCGCTAAGTGGACAAGGCCGGTGCCGTCTTCGGTCGTAACATAGTCGGCTAAGATGACCATATAGGCATCTTTATCCGTCGGGTTCTTTTCCACGAAGGGATGCAGGTAACGCAGTCCTTCAAGCTCGCTGCCTTTGACTGTCTTTTCGCTGACGCGGTACTGGCCCTGTTTCAATTGGCCTGCTGCAATCGCAGCTTCCAGCCGCTCACTGCACAATATCGATACGAACTTATTTCCGTCCTTTTCGTAAATTAGCGCCTTATAGTCCAAGTGAGGATGAACCGCAATAGCCAGATTTGCCGCTAATGTCCACGGCGTAGTCGTCCATATCATAAAGCAAACACGCGGCTCATCGCTTCCGCCTTCGCTGAAGCTCCGGCGGACAAGCGTCTCCCGCTGCTCGATTAGTCCAAGCTCAACCAGCTTTGCGATACTCTCTTTTGCTATCGGGAAATTCACAAAGATGCTCGGCGATGATATATCCTGGTATTCCAATTCCGCCTCGGCCAGGGCCGTCTCACAGCCAATCGACCAGTGAATCGGCTTGAGCTGCTTATAGACCAGGCCCTTGCCAACCAGTTCCGCGAATACCTCCAGAATCCCCGCCTCATAACTCGGCTTAAACGTCAGATACGGCCTGTCGAAATCGCCGAAAATCCCTAATTGCTGGAACTGCCTGCTCTGGATTTTGACATATTTGCTTGCATATTTCTTGCACTCTTTGCGAATATCGAGCTTACTCATCCGGCGAATCTTCTCACCTAATTCCGTTACCACCCTCGACTCGATAGGCAGCCCGTGACAATCCCACCCGGGCACATACGGCGCATCAAAACCAGCCATCGTCTTATACTTGACTACAAAATCCTTAAGCACCTTGTTTAATAACGTGCCCATATGGATATCGCCGTTGGCGTAGGGCGGGCCGTCGTGCAGAATGTACATTGGTGCTCCCTTGCGGGCATCCCTGATTCGGCTGTAGATATTGTCCTTCGCCCAGTCTTTGCGGAGCTGCGGCTCACGCTGAACCAGGTTTGCCTTCATTGAAAAGCCCGTCTTCGGCAGGCACAAGGTATCGCGATAACTCTTTTCTTTTTTATCCGACATCTAAAAAATCCTTAATAAATTCAAGAACAATTAAACTTCATATACTAAATGTTCCAACTAATATCGTCAACATTACTTTGACAGTTACAATTTTGGCATATACGAAAACTTCCTCTTGTTTCGTATTTTCTAATTATCACTAAATCTCTAAACAAAGCGTTTTCACATAGGGAGTAAATCCCATTTTGGTGTAGAATTTCTCTGCTGAATTATTCTCTATCGCAACGCACACTTCGACATGACTAATTCCATTTTGCTGAAACCAGTCCAAAGTTTCTTTTGAAAGCTTCTTGCCAATTCCTTTATTCTGATACTTGCTTGACACACAAAGATTGCAAATGTGTCCATATCTTTGGATGTGCGGACCAATACAAGGCCGGATTAAAGATACACAGTATCCGACAATACTTTCGTCTGACTCGGCCACTAAAATATGGCAATCTTTATCTTCAGCACAGTCATTTATAAAGCTGATAAACTCATCATGGTCAGCTTCCGAAAGGGTGAAGCGTTCATCGTATTGCTTGTTGATGTCCATAAGCTCCTTCCACAGCTCGACAATCGCCGGTACATCTTCTAAAACGGCTTTTCTAACGGCAATATCTTTTTTCATGGATTTTCCTTATCAATAAAAAAGGCCTTTCAAAGCTCGCTGCTCTGAAAGGCCTTTAGTTCGCTAAATTTACCTTACTCAGGGCAGCTTCATATTCTCCCCTATAATTATCATAATCGAAATGTTAATAATACTGCTCATAATTGCCTCGTATATTGTCCGCCAGAGGCGGATAAATATATCGTCCACCAGAGGCGGATAAATATTTCGTAGTAATTATACTTT
>CAYSJK010000040.1:0-15321 GCA_964431375.1 uncultured Pirellulales bacterium | reverse complement strand
ATTTACTGCCGAATCCAGACAACGATTTCACAGATAGCGCCCTATATGGATACGATGACCAAAATGAGCCAGGTCTATTGGAAAACAAGATTAACGACCTCTTCGTGGTTTCCGGCTCAACAGTCGATAGCAACAACACGCTATATGTGGCCACTACCAAGGGTCTGGTGCAAATCGACGAGAATCAGCAGATAAGAGCAGCAGGGATTCGCAAAATCTATCTCAACTCGCAGAGCAACGAACCTAATGAACCAAATTTTGTGAAAATATTATCTGGCGGCAGTGATAACGTTACAGCAGTATATGTGGATGTTGATGCTAACGAGCTCTGGGTGGGAACTTCAGGTAAACTTTCTACTGTTGGGACTCTCTCAATCATCGATATTACTGGCGACACCCTTAAAGCAAGCTTGACATCCGATACAATTCCAAAATTGCCGATGGGCACAATCAATGCCTTGACTCGCTGTTTAATAGGAACCAGCGGTGGAGCTTTGCTGTTCGAACCCAGTTCTATCTCCGGTGTGCCTATTTCAATCCGCGCCCGCAGCGTATATAGCAATAAGTGGCCAGGCCCCAATGCGGCTGTTTCTGACTGGACTGATTGGATTACAGAATCTCCGAAATCGATAACTGACCCCGACATCACAGACCCCAATAGCAGAAATAAACCCGGTCCTTCGCAATGGCTCGAATTAGAAGTAATGTTGGAGCGGCCGCAGGATAGGCCGGATATTACTCCAGTGCTCGAAGCCATTTCCGTGGGATACACGCCTGCTGAGTTAGCGATAGATGTAACGATTGAAGACATTCAAGGCGACGAAGCAACTCAGGTTGACCAGATACGAATAAAAGATGAGCATATGGGTCACCTTAATATATTTGAGCGGTTTTTCGACACGGATAATGCTCAACCCGGAGATTATGCTGCGCGAGCAACGCTCATCGATATCGTTACCGGTGACGCCTTGCAGACGGACGTGAACAACTTTATCATCATGATTCCGCCACTTCCCACAACGCTTGATGGCAGTATTGTCACTGATAGGCCCTACTACTATGGCGGCGTTGGTGAAAAGGCGAAAATTACCTCTACGGTCATCAATGCAAGCACAAACGTAGCGCTTGATGGGCTTGACGTTATCATTACCGTAAGAAAACCAAACAATGAGCCGCTGCAGCTTTATCCCTACGATATCGATTCTCTGCAACCCGGTGATAAAGATGTGAAAGAGTTCGATTTTGCTGTCACCGCTGATTTACCTGCAGAACCCGATTATATTATCGAACAGGTCGTCAGCTTAAATGGTCAGGACCTGATGGTCAACGACACAGAATTTGACATCAGACCGAGTATTTCGATTCAAGATATGAACGGTACTATCATTGTCAATCCCACACTGGTTGAAGATGGTAACGACCTTGTGAATATTGCTATCACGGCGTCAAACCTCGGAAACGTTGACCTGACCGAGGTTAAATTGCTTGTTAACGTAAATGAGAATCCTCCTGACCCCTGCGTTATACAAACCTTCGAATTCTTTGTTCCAATTATGGCCGCAGATTCAAAGTTCTCATTTGATTTCGACTACAATCCCTTTGGTCTGGAGCCAAATACCTATCCCGTGACGCTGACAGCGGAGTTTCAATACGACGACAGTAATGAAACAAGAGATTTGGGGATATCCGGCTTTATCATTGTTGACGAGGTCAACAGTACAACCCCAGAGTATATCGTTATCGACCTGGGCTCTATCGGTAGCAGTAGTTTTGCCCGTGCAATTAATAACCACGGCCACGTAACCGGATATGCATACGTTAGCGGTAATTACCATGCGTTCCATTGGAAATGCGGTGAAATGCTCGACATTCATCCTAATAATGTAGATTACAACAATAGCAAGGCCAAGGGCATCAGCGATTTTGAACAAATTGCAGGTTATTATTACAATTCACCTTACGATACCAACGCCTTCGTCTGGAAAAACGGGGTTTTCAATAATATTGGAACGCCTGATTCATACCCTGTTGCTGCCTCTGGCATTAATAACAACGGACAAGTGACAGGATACTACACGTTAACCGCAGGTGGGACGCGGCCTTTCATTTGGCATGACCGCCCTATTGGGAATCCTTACTGGGATAATCTAAATGATTCTGGAATATTTGATACCGACAGTTACGCCTGTAGTATCAGCAACTCAGGCGATCTAGCAGGCTATTGGCGAGTTGGCTCTAATTACAGGGCTTTTGTCCGCCGTAAAGGTGTTGTTATCGATGCCGGACAATACAAAGGGGAAACTACTTTCTTACAAGCTATAAATGACTTTGGGCAGGCGGCTGGTTACACACCATACAAAGCTATTTTGTATCAAGACGGTATTATAATGGCGCTGGAGGAACCGAACTTTGTTGACTTCTCCAAAGCCTACGGCATCAATGCTACAGGTGATGTGGTGGGTCAATATAAGGAAGGTAATGATTGGAATGCATTTATCTGGTGCGATGCAGCAATGCACAATCTAAATGAGCAGCTTGCACTGTACAGGAAGGAGGAGGGGCAGAAGGACCCGAATTGGTGGGTTTTGGAAGAAGCGCATGCCATCAATGACAAAGGGCAGATTGTCGGATACGGCAAAATTGACGGCAAGACACGTGCCTTTCGGCTGGACCCATTGCCTTTTGCTGTTACCGAGCCTAACCTGATACTGTGGCTACGGGCTGATACGGGAGTGGTCAAAGATGCAAATGGCTTGGTTTCCATGTGGATAGACCAATCATACAATGGCAAGGACTTGGAGCAATCCAATCCTGATTACCAGCCGAAGTGGACTTCCGATACATTGTGCTGCGACCCTAAAGTGCACTTCGATGGAGATGATGACTACCTGAGTGCCACATTAGATGAAGCTTACAATGGAGACAGCACCATATTTATGGTGGTCGCTACAAGTTCGGTAAATAAAGGGACACTATTTGCCAGTGATGATGACGATATCGAATCCGATGCCTTCGAGATTGAACTTGCCGAGCCGAATCTGCAACTATCCACCGGAACGAATATTTATGGTATCGGTCAGGCAGCAACTGAAGCGGTAATTTTGGGGGTCGTTATCGGTGACCCGAACGTCAGCTTCTATAAAAATGGGTGGTTAATAAGTACTGCTACGCTCGGCGCAAATGAAGCCAAGAGCTACACTCATTATGTCCTCGGTAGAGCAAGGGATGCAAGTTTTCTCAACTATGACGTAGCTGAGGTACTTATTTTTGCCGGAGCTTTGCCTGATACTCGCCGCCGGCAGGTGGAAGATTACCTGATAGACAAGCATCAGCTGTACGGCCCTGCTGATATTGGCCAGCCGGAATTATGGTATAAAGCCGATGCCGGAGTTACTGCTGATGTAAACGATAAGGTCTCGGTATGGGCCGACCAATCCGGTAACGATAATCACGCAATCCAGAACGACCCGTGTGGGCAACCAACATGGCAAGACGGTATTTTCGAATGCAAGCCTGCTGTCTGGTTCGACGGTTCGGTCGCCGAACCGAATCTTACAGTCGGTCCGATTGATACGTACTTAGTTCTGGATAAATCCGGAAGTATGAGTCTTTACGATGGTAATCCTAAAAGAAGAATAGATTATGCCAAAGATGCTGGTAAAACATACACAAGAAGAATTTTAGACGATCCAAAAAATCCAAATGATAAAGATTATGGACATAGGATTGGATTGATTGCATTTGATACTTGGCCGGATACTAAAGAACCGTTGACCGATGATTTAAATACAATCGAATCTGCTATTGACCCGCTTGCTCCTAGTGGATTGACGTATTATCAACGTGCAATTGAAGAGATGACAATGCAATTCAATAGTGATGTCAACGGATCCCCAGAGGGCAGACAGCGTGTGTGTTTATTCTTGTCAGATGGGAAACCGGAACCTACCGTAGATAATCCAGTTTCAGGCATTCTTAGTGCAGTAGATGCGGCAAGAGAAAGTGGAATAACACTTTATACGATTGGAGTTGGCGGTTTGGTTGATGCGAACAAACCATCTCCCCCTTATGATCCGGAAGCTGTAAAAATTTTACAGGATATGGCTGAGCATGGCGGTGGTTCATATTATGAAGCTCCGGATGTTTCTCAATTAGAAGGAATATTCCTGCAGATTTATTATGAAGTGGTCGAGATGTTTTCTAAACAAACTCTTATTTCTGTCTTGAGGACAGATTCGGACATCTCTACACGACAGGTCTTGTGGGCATTGGGTGATACCAGACGTGGTACGAACCTTTATATAGACGCTAATGAAATGTACTTCGGCGTATGGAATCTCCTGGACTATAATGGCCCAGATGGCGTGGAGCCGGCGTGGGGACCAATTCATATAAGCACATCCATTGAGCCAAACAAAGCTTACTTTGTCGAATTTGTTTACGACTCTGATAAAGCTACAATTAAAGGATACCTTAACGGAGGCTGCTTCGGCGAGGAGTACGGTGTAGGTAAGCTATTCCCGAAAGAAAGTAAAATTACCATCGGCGGCAATCCCAATGAGCCCACATTATTTCATGATGGCACGGAGACCACCAACAACTTCTATGTAGGGCATATTGCGGAAATCCTTTATTACTATAAGGCGCTTTCGGATGTTGAACGCGAGGAGATTGAGCGATACATCGCTGAGAAATATGGCTTCGAGATAAAACACAATCTGCCGCCGATAGCAAATGCCAACTCTGACATTCCGGCAATCGACCACGACTGGGATGGTATCGCAACTGTGGAATTAAGCGGCAGTGCCTACGATGAGAACTCCGACCTTTGCATATATCAATGGTACAAAGACGGAACACTTATTGCTAACGGTCGGAATCCAACGGTTGAGCTGGACCTCGGTACTCATATCATCGAGCTTTGGGTTACTGACCAATACGGTCTAATCAGTGTTGATACCGTGGTTGTAACGGTTAATCCCAAATCAAGCGGCCTGGTGGCTCACTGGAAATTTGATGAGACGGAAGGATTCATTGCTGAGGATTCATCAGGCAATAATCATGATGCGAACGTGGTCAATGCCGCAGTGCCGGATTGTTGGAGGTGGGGTAGAGTTGATGGTGCGGTGAGCTTAAATGCCAATAACTCGGAATATATCAACCTGAATCCAGACGGCAATAATGTGGAATACTTCCCTGGTGGTGCACACGGCCGGACTATTATGGGCTGGTTTGAGGCCGGCGATAACCGATATCCGACTTTCTTTGATTACGGTACCGAAGACCCGAACTCTCCTAATGGGCGTTTTGCGATTACCGCTTCTTCCGACCGTCTGGCGGTTACTATCGGCCCACATGTCTTCGGAGCAGAGAATTTCTGTCCTGTTAAGGGCTGGCATCATATCGCAGTGGTCTTCCCAGAAGGGGCGGAATACTCTGACCAGGTGAAAATATTCCTCGATGGAGAAAAACAATATCTATATACGCTGGATGACAGCGCAGAACCTGTCATTGTGAACACCAACACCTGGGATGATTCTATTGGTTATATAGGTCGCGACCGGAATGGCAATTACTTCAATGGCGGAATAGATGATGTACGAGTTTATGCTCGAGGTCTGCGCGACTCGGAAATCCCGGTCACCAGAGCAGAAAAGATACGTTACCGTCTTATTGACCTCGGCCCGCTCGAGCCGATTGAAAATCCGCAGACCAGTGAAGCTCGGGCTATCAATAACAAAGGTGATATAGTCGGCAGGACCATTATCTTTCTTAAGCCGGACACAACTTATTATTGGCGTGTCGATGAAAAGATGGGCGATTGTATCACGACGGGTGATATCTGGGAATTCGCAACAGACCCAAATCTGAATTCAATGTTTATTAAGGAATCCTGTACATTTGTATATTGATGCAAAATAAACACTAAGGCACATACTGCTATGTATTGCAAAAAAGTCTATTTGAAAAAGCAGTTAAAATCAACCGGCATTGGTTTAGTTACAATAAATCCACAGATAAAAGGAGAAGCCAGATGAAGGCAAGGTGTATTGTAGGTGTTTTGATTTTGAGCGCATTGTCTATTACTACTAACAAATGCTATGCTTGTAAACAATATCCGCATGCTCTCTTATCCGTCTCTCCGGACCCTCAGGTCCGTGGCGAAGAAGTAACTTTTGATGCAACAGCTTCGCACGACCCGGATGGTGGCTCTATAACGAAATGTTGTTGGTGGTGGAATTGGCCCACGACTAATCAATATCATTGTGAATCCCCCACCGATAAAATTTACAAGCACACATATAACACTTGCGGGCAATATAAGATAAAGTTATGGGTCAGAGACAATGAAAACTGGACTGATGTAACTTATTACGAATGGCTCGAAATAATACCACCTGCCCCTAATCTTGTAAGCCCTTATGATAATTCAACGTGCCAATCTATAGATAATGTAAGATTAGTATGGGACAGCGACCCTTGTACCGAGTCTTCTTATGATGTTTACCTTGATACAAACGATACGCCATCAACACATTGGACGCAGGAAAGTAATTCGGTGGAGGTCGGCCCCTTGGAGGGAAACAAAACATACTATTGGAGAGTTGAAACTGTTAATAACGACCAAAATTCCTATAGCAGCGATAAGTGGAGTTTTTCTACAGGAGCTGGTAGGGCCGCCAATCCCAATCCAGGCGATGGCACAACCGGTGAACCTATAGATGTGAACTTAAGCTGGGCATCCGGTGCGGGTGCTGCATCTCATGATATTTACTTAGGCACCGATTTCAATGATGTCAATAATGCAGGTATAACTTCCGGTCAGTTCAAGGGCAATACAACCGCCGACTACTACGATACCAGAAGGATACGTGCATTTTTATTTGACGATAACAAAATGGCTAATATCGGCTCACTCGGCCGGGCATATGAAGACGGTCCAAACACAACCACCTGGGCAGAGGCCTTTGCTATCAACGAATCAGGCAGGATTGTAGGCGTTTCGTATGACCCCAATGGCAACCCGCACGCCTTCATTAATATACCAAGTGAATGTAATGAACCTAACTGGACCTCACTGTTGACCGACCTGCACAGTTTCAGTGGTATTGACGAAAGTATTGCCTATGGCATAAGCGACTCCAATCGGATTGTCGGAAGTGCCGGCGACAAGGCCTTCTACCTTAAATATCCGGGTGATATGAAGGAGCTGCCGAGTCTGTATAGCGAAACCGACCATGATAGTGTTGCCCGTGCCGTTACTGATGGAGTCGATGACAACAGCCCGGCTGCAGCGGGCTGGTCCGGCGGACACGCAGTGCTCTGGGACAATCTGGATTCAAATCAGCCGAATATTTACGACCTCGGCACGGTTAAGAAGTACCACAAAAGCAGGGCTTACAACATCAATAAATACCGCCAGATAGTAGGATACTTCTGGCCTATGTACGATGCAGACCCGAAGGACCGGGCCTTTGTTGGCGATATTGAAAATGGATTGACTGATATAGGTACTCTCCATCTGGGTAATGTCAGCCGCGCTTATGGGATTAATAATACCGGACAGGTAGTTGGCGAAGCGACCGTTGACCCAAATGACGATGAACTGCGGGCTATCATTTATGATGACTGTCAGATGTTCAACCTTAATGAGCTGATTGAAACCGGCCCCAACGACCCGTGCTATGTGTTTATCTCCGCCCAGAGTATCAACGATGACGGTTTAATTGTGGGCTATGGCAGAATCCTTGATTCCAACGACTCCAATAACAGCTTCAACCGGGCTATACTTTTGATTCCAATCCGGCCTATTGCTCATTGGGAATTTGACGATGCCGTTGGTGATACTGCTGCAGACAGCTCAATAAGGGGTAATCACGGGCAGGTGTATGGCCCAACCTGGACAACAGGAAAAATTCGAGGCGCTTTGAAGTTTGATGGCCAAGATGACTATGTGACTACTGAGAGTATGGTTCTTGACCCAGGTATTTATGATTTTACCGTAACAGTTTGGGTCAGACTTGACGTAAATGATGTCAATCAGGTGCTGGTTTCTCAACAAAATGGTAATGGAACCGGAACACAGTGGCTGCAAATATCCGGCAATGGTAAATTGTGCACTGAACTGGGTAGTGGCACTGATAGTAATGGCACTACTCTTGAACCTGAAACATGGTATCACGTCGCATTGACTAAATCGGCTAATAAAGTCAATTTTTACGTTGATGGTAGTCTCGATGGCACCCCGGGCCAGACAATTGGTGAGGTTGATTCAGCTACCGGCAATATGGTCTTTGGAAGTAATAAAGAATGTAATGACGACTTTCTTAACGGAATAATGGACGACTTGCGGATTTACCCGTGGGCACTAACTCAGACGGAAATTAGAAATCTGCTCGATAATAAAGTCGAGAACTAACAAAACCTTGATAGTCTCAAAAGTATGAGAAATGTAAACAGGTTTAAGCTTAGGCAAATAAGGTTTTAGAACATCAAACCGACAAAGTCGAAATAAAAAAGGAGCCTGTAATATGTTAGGTCAATATAGATGTGACTCGTCTCAGCCAAGGCCGAAACGGGACAGGAAAAGACTCTGGCGTAAAACAATCATTTATTTCACTGTACTGATGATGCTGATTCAGCCCGGGATGGTTCGGCAATTGATGGCCCAGTCGCAAGGCAAAAAACAACGCCAGCGTCTAATCGAGGAGCATGCTCGGGCGGTACGTACTTACATTGACCCAATGCTGCCTGTCAGTATGCAACAAAGAATACTATGCCAAAAGCATCTGAAAAGCAGCAGGCAGGCCCTTTGCAAAATTAAAACAGGTAAAGACGCTGAACCGCTTCTGAAGGACATAACATCTCTGCAAGGCAAGCTCAGGACAATACATTTCAAACTGCAGACTGAGCTAATGGAGATGCGGGCCAAGCTTATCGAAAACGGCGTTTCTCAAAAGATTTTAGCTCGGCACAATGAATTCTGCCAGGCAGTTGATAAGCGTTATCAAAAGCTTAACCGTTTGTTGTCAACCGTCCAAAAAAACCGACGAGACAAGGACAGGCTCCAGGATAGTTTGCAGAAATTAGCTGGATTCCTTCAACACAAGCCAAAGAAAAAAATTATGCAGGATTCCAACGACCGATTAAAGCAGCATCTTCCACGGCACAGTGCTACTTCCAGTGCTCAACGACCTGGTGGGCCGCCTTATTTTCAATGGCCTTGGCAATTAGCTGCCACAGGAGATGTAATAGGTGAATTATTAGGTAAGATGAGTCAGATTGATTCGGCATCAGGACCACCGAATCCCAATGACTTAGACACTAATAGCCCTGAAATCAATTTTGACCCGCAAGACCCTAACGACCCTATTGTAGCGCTGGCTAATGAGCTCAATTATAATCCGGTAAAAATTTTCGAATATGTTCGTAACGAGCTGGCCTATGAGCCCTATTTCGGCTCTGCCAAGGGCGCCAAAAGAACCCTTGAAGAAAGAGCCGGCAATGATATGGACCTTGCCAGTTTGTTAATGACTCTTCTGCGTGCCAGCGATATACCCTGCCGTTATGTTTTTGGAACTATTGAGCTATCTACGGAAGAGGCCGGTAACTGGACCGGAGTGACGGACCCGGAACAGGTGGTAGAGCTTTTTCAAGGAAATGGTATCCCCTTACAAGTCGATTATGCTTTGGGCAAACCAAAGACAATCCGAATCGACCATATTTGGGTCAAAGCGTATGTGGATAACTTTCCTTACCGAGGGGCTGTTCGTGAGCAGGACTATGAGGGAAATATTGACGGAGATGCCTGGCTCGAACTGGACGGTTCTTTCAAACAGCATACTTTTATCGGCAGTGCCGACATAGCGACTTCCGTAGGGATTGACCCGGATACTTTACTTACTAACGCTTTGTACGGTGCTACTATCGATGCAAACGAAAGCTATGTCTTTGGAATGAATGAAGAATTGATAGGAGAACAATTACTCTTTCTGGCTGAACCGATACGCGACTACTTAGCCGCCAGGAACTTGACTGCTGAAACCGTCTTTCGCCAACGTTATGTATCAATGGAGCAATATGGTATCTTACCGGTTACCGACCAATATAAAATCGTGGCGAGAGGAGTCAATTTCAGCACACTTGCCGATGAATTAAGACATCGTTTTTCCATCAGGCTTTTGAATGAGGATTATACCGAAGCATTCACGTGGACAAGGAGCCTGCCGAAACTGGCAGGCAAGAAGATTACGCTGCTTTATGAACCGGCGGACGCAAACGATGCTGAAATTATAGCGGATGTGAATGGAACTTATGTTAGTGACCCCAATTTCATACCGGCCTTCCTTGTGTCCCTGAAACCACAGTTAAAAGTGAACAGTCAGGTTGAAGCCGAAGCAACTAGTCAAGTCGGGGCGGGTTTAATACAATATCTGGAGATGTTATTTACCGCACCGGATGGTACAACTGAGGTAATAACTCATCCTATCAGAGCTGGAGGCGTCCATTCACTTGTCCTTGACTTTCAACAAATTACTGGTGGACATCTCCAGCAACACTACGAGGCCATGGATGAGGTAGCTGGAAGATTCGATGCTAACGAACCTTTCACGCCCGATGAGACTGTTGGGGATATTTTACATGGTATTGGCCTGAGTTATTTTCACCAGATAGACAGGTTCAATCAGATTACCGCTGGTTCTCTTGGAGTGGCAATCACTCGCCATCCCAGTGTGGTACGCGCATCCTGGGACCTAAACATAACTGATATATACGGAGACCCTAATTTACCATTCTCAGCCGCCTCTGATCGAGTCAGAATCACTGTAGCAAGAGACGTTCACGTACCCGTTTCTATCGAGAAATCTCAGGATTTGTTTGTACCGGAAGAGCAGTTCCTGTTTACTTCGGCCCTGACCTCAAGTGCTCTGGAACACAATGTTCTGATGCAGGCAATTCCCGGCAAACAGGCAGCTTCCGTAGCGCGAGTTATCAAAACAGCCAACGGCAAAAAAGACCCGAATGTCCCAATATATACCATTACCACTCTGGAAGATGCCAATAACCTCACCGATTACGGAGGGGCTCTGGCAGACCTGCCGGAGTACATTAAAAAAGATATTAAAAACGCAACTAACGGAGGCTGCGAAGTTACAATTCCGAAAACCGCCGTTCAAATCGATGGTATCAACTGTAATTATGTCGGTTATATCAAAAGAGATATGGAGACCAGTGCCAGTGACTTTATACTGTATGACATTGACTCAGACCAGATTACAAGCGGCGAACTAAAAGATGATTCATTGACTCCGGCCCAATTGCTTTTAACCTGCGACCCGAACTTGTACCCGGCTCGTTACAATGCCCTTAAGGAACTCGTTGCTTCAACAGCAGCGTGGTTGAAAGTTGCCGAAGATGCTACTACTAATGCGGGATTATCTTATCTGCCGGCAATCGCGGATATTAATCGCTGGTTTGAGAGCCGCCAGCAGCTTGACCCGGTTACCACAGTTGCCTCAGTCCTGGCTGTCACCAGCCCTATTACCAGGCTGACATCACAAGCCGGCATTTTGAATGTTACCGCAGGAGCTGGTTCCAATGGACAGATAATCCAACCTGAATCTGACTGGGTAGGTATCGACGCCAACGAGTTTATTATTTACGCTGATGTAACTCGCAACGCCGATTGGCATGCTAATGTTTACAAATCCGGGCAAAGCACCTCCAAAGCCCATATAGATGGCAATGAGCCAAATATGGTAGCTATCTTTACATTCGACCCATGTGAGGATGATGGTTATTATAGATATACACTTACCGCCGGAGAAGATGAGAGCGAAGCCGTACCTGTGGAAGGCACCTTCTATGTGGATTTGACCGAACCCAACGCTAATATCACCGATGTTAACACGCCCAAATGGAATATCCTCGGGACACTTGTTATTAAAGGCACAGCTGATGACGAGTATTTCACAAACTATCAGGTAACTATCCGCCAGCCGGGATGTGAACCTGTAGTATACAACTCTAATCATTCTGTAAACGATGGTGTGCTTTGCAGGATTAGCACGCTTGGTTTCAATGATGCTTATGATGTTAATATTCTTCTGGAAGTAATGGACATAGCAGGCAACACAGGCAGCTTTCAACTTAATGATGCAGGTATCAGTAATCCCGATATGACGCCACCTGACGTGAATTTCTCGGCAGTCTGGGACGGCAATGACATCGGTTCTGACACCTTTGTCGATGGAACTATCGATATAACTGTCACTCCTGTAGACCCCAACGAAACAATAAAAAGGGTTGAGCTATGGTTTGAAAACGAAGATGGCCAGCAGTTGATTGCTGTGATAGAAGACCCTAATGGTTCTCCTCTTGATGTCAATAGCACCGATCCATGGCACTACCAGCTTAGTACCTACCTGTTCGAAAATGGCCCAAGCAGCTTGATTGTTTACACCTGGGATATGTTTAACAATATGGATACAGACTCGGTGCCCTTTTTCAGCGATAGTACAATCTCTAACTTCAGGGCCGAACCTCGTATAGTTACCCCGGCTGACCCAAATGTGAAAATTAGCGCTTCATTTAAGGCTATAGAAACTTGGGAGTTGTATATTGAGAAAGGGACCGAGCCAAATAAGTGGGAAGGCAGCGACACATCCCTAATGGTTTTGGAAGACATCGATGTCAACGATTGGGATGATGGTATATATACTGCATACTTAAAAGTTGGTGAACAAGAAGCCAAGGCCACTTTTTCTATCGCCCTTGACCCGCCGGTAGCCCAAATAAGCAATATCACGTATACCGATAGTAATGATGCAGAAATTATCGAGGATTTAGTAAAGAATCCCAGCGTCGCTAAGACTTTCCTTCAGACAATAACCGAAGGTTTATTTGAACTCAAAGGCGCTGCTTATCATCCCTCTTCTCATGACCAGGTCGAATACAAGATCGAACTGCTCAAGCCCCAAATAGGAGAATACCACGATTACATTGAGTTCTGGAAACCGGGATGCATTCTTGGAGACACTCTTTATAAAGACTTTCAGGTTAAAGTTATAACTCCTGGCGAGCCAAATGATGACGGCTGGAGCAAAATCCGTGTTGAAAACGGTTCTTTAGGCATTTTGGACTTTAGTACCGTTGACAACAGCCCTTATCAGATGCTGCTCACCGTCAGATACAATGGTAACAAAGCGTATACAAATGTTGGATTTATCCTCGATTGTCCGTTAAAGCTTGGAAACATTAAATTCAGCCAGGAAGATATTGTTATCCCTGTCGGCGGGATGCCTCTGAGAGTCGTTCGTACATACGATAGTTTTAAGAAAGACAACGACAGCGAATTTGGCCACGGTTGGTCTTATTCAATTGCTGATATGGACATAGAGCTTGATGAGGATAGGCAATTTCTCCCTGCGGACACATTTTATGGTGGCACCACTGATACATATGTTCGTATGGGCTCCAATTTTGCAAGGAATGTAACACTTACCTTACCAGACGGCCGGAGAGCAACATTCCAGTTCAAGCTGGTACCGGAAAAGGGTAACTATGGTATATTTAATTATTTTAGAGCTGAATATGATTCTCCGCCTGGTGTTACCGCAACACTCAGAACTAAATCAAAGGAACTCATCAATCCTCTCAGTCATATCTGGGAAAACCAGGGTTATCTCGGCGATGGCTTGGGGTGGGAGGATGCCAGCAGCTATGATTTTTCCGGATATATTTTGGAGATGGAGGATGGCACAAAATATTATTTTGATAGACACGATTATGGATACGATATCTTTAATTGTCCCTATAATAGTGGATTGCCGTATTATGCAAGACCAGGAGGCCTGCTTTATCTCTCTCATATTACTACTCCAAGCGGCGAAACTATCGCCCTTAACGTTGATGAATTTAGCCTTGAGATAGGTCAGAAAGGCAACAGAGGCGTTGAACATTACGACAGCGAAGGCATTCTTTCCAAGGCTATCAAAGTTGAATATGATGCTAATCACCACATCGTTGCCATCAGGGCGCCCAGCGAGCAGGCTGACGGTGAACCAAATACGATAGAATACAAATATGATGGCACCGGCAATCTAATCGAGGTCCATAAACTGATAAATAAAACTCCCGTAGCAGAATACGAAATCACAGAATATATCTATAACGATGCAAAATATGACCCGTGCGACCACTTTATAACCGATATCAATGACCCCCGCGGCTTAAAGCCAATTCGATATGTCTATGACGAACAAGGCCGATTAATCCAGACAATCGACGCCAGGGGAAATATTATCGAAATAAATCACGATGTCTCCGGCAAAGCCGAGACCGTATATGACCGCTTTGACCTACCTACCACTTACCACTACGATGAACGCGGCAGAATAGTCGCTGTCACTAATGCTATGGGTCATACGAACACCTATCAATACAACGACCCTATGTATCCCGACAACCCATCTGCCACAACCGACCAGTTGGGAAATACTACTTATTATGAATATGATAGTGCCGGCAGAACAACAAAAGTAACCGACCCGGAAGGTAACATAACCACGTATAGATACAACGATAAGGGTAATCTCACAGAAACCGTCCAGCTGATTCCCAATCCTGATAGCCCGACTGAGCTGATAGAAATATCAAGAACAACAAATGTATATAACAAGAAATATTACGGCCGCAACCTCCTTGAGAAAACAATAGACGCAGCCGGCAATGTAACCACATATCAGTATGATAGTAAAAACCGGCTCGAAAAAGTTACTCAGCAGGTAACAGACCCGAACACAGGCCAGCTCGCAGACGTCGTTACCAGCTATGATTATAATGATGTCAACTTCCCGTCCAGCCCGAGCAGCACCACCGACCCTGCCGGCCTGAAAACTTATTACCAATACGATGAAAACGGCAACCAAATCAAGTCCTGGTATAACTGGTTTGACGCCAACGACTCCAACAATTTGTGCAATGTTTATACCATAACAGAATATGATGCCGCGGGTAGGGTCGTCAGAACAATACGAGATGTCAACGACACAGCCGGCAATGTCATTGGCTATCGCGTAATACTCAGCCAGACACAATACAACAGTATCGGCAGGCCGGAAATTGTCACAAATGAGCTCGGCGTAATAACCGAATATGAGTACGACGAATTCGGAAATCTCGTAGAGACAAAGAATTACGACAATTACGAAGCTTACGATATTGGCAATATTTCAACAATCAGCCGGATTCTCTATGACGTCGAAGGCAGGCCCATCGTTACCATCGATCCGCATGACCCCTGCGACCCGAACGTCAACG
>CAYSJK010000039.1:0-15922 GCA_964431375.1 uncultured Pirellulales bacterium | reverse complement strand
CGTACACGAGGATTCGTATTCTTTATCAAAATAAGCAGAACCAATACCAGCACGTATTTACCAAGCCCTGCCAATATACACGCGGCAATTAAAGCCAGTAGAAATAATATGTCTATATATTTATTGAACCTTGCCAGAAAGCCCGTAACTATAAAAATCAATAAAACTATGATACCAATGGGTAAAACACCTACCGGCTTTGCAAGTCCTGCCAGAAAGTCTGCACTTAAACCGCCGAGAAATACCATCACTAAAAACAACGGCAGAGCCACAAGCATTACTGCCTGCATAAGCTTCCAGATGGCAAGCAGTGCCCCTGAATACTCCATCAAAACACCGCTTCCCAGCTCAGTTTCCGCTTCTGCCATATCGAACGGGACAAAACCGAGCTTCGCCTGAATGCACAATAAGGAAACCAAAAATGCAAGCATCCCGGATATGCTGAAAGCCGGTGCATGTTGAGCGATTGCAGCCAAGCTAAGCTGCTCACCCGACCCAACCAGCCCAGCCGTCTTTATAATCACCACGATAAAGGCCATCACCAGCGACAATTCATAGCCCATAACCAGTTTCATTTCACGGGCCGTGCCGACCGATGCATGGGGGCTGGCACTGGCACTGCCGCCGAGAATCAAGGCCAGCGACGGCAGAACCATAAGGTAAATCGCTACAATAATGTCACCAAGAAAGGCTGTCTGGGTAACGATTGTCCGCCAGAGCATTATCGAAAGCAAAATAATACCGGCCAAGCCAACAAGCGGCGCCGCCATAAAAACAACTCGATTAGCAGCCTGTGGAACGAGAATCTCTTTTCCCGTCAGTTTTACAACATCGTAAAACGGCTGAAAGAACGGCGGGCCAACACGCCATTGCACAAGGGCGCTAACCTTGCGAACTATCCAACTGGCAACCAGGCCGAGGACTACCGTACCCGGAATAACTATAATCCAGAATATATTATTCGAAAGGACGCTCATTTCTTTACCTTTTCACTGTCTCTCAAAAACGGCTCCCAGGTACCTCCGCCGGTGACTTTAACAACAATATCCTCGAAGACTTCCACTAAATCACCTTCCACGGCAACTTCCTTATAGTCTATACTTCCGTCTTTGCAGGTATTCACACACAAGGGATTCTCTGCCGGTCCAAGCCTGCCTTTGCAGACATCACAAACGCTGGAGGGATATGGTATCAAATCTGTATATATCGTTCCAAACGGACAGGCTATCGCACAGGTGCCGCAGCCGGTGCACAACATATTCGCCCGCTTAAGAATACCGGCATCGTTGGTTTTGCTCGGCACCTTCTCCAGAGCCCCCTGAGGACAGGCATTTATACAGGGAGCTAATTCGCACCTGCGGCAAATCAGAGCAAAACGAATCATTTCCAACAGCGAATCAATTCCTTTGTTCTCAGGATGGTGCTTGTACGAACACCGAACGCCGGACTGACCCTGAGTAGTGCATTTTGCCAAATCGATTACTAACTTCGCTGCCATAACTTCGTATCCTGTGTATCCTATATAAACTCGAATATCGAAATTCGAAACAAATTCGTTAGTTGCAATTTTCCCTCATGCGATATACTTCCTAACTTCATCAATAACCTTAAAAGGATCTGCACCGATTACCTTAGAGCCATATAATTCCATAGAAGCTATATCTGTACCTAATTTCAAAGAAGGCCCTCTATCAATTACTCTAGCAACATAAGGAAAGTCTTCCCATCCTGGACGAGAAACAAGAGGGGGCATCTGTATTACAAAATTAAAAGCAAAAACACCCAATCTATCAATGAAACACCTTAATGTTTCATAAGCAGGTTTCTTTACGTCATCAACATTTTTACCAATTATCATTACCTCTTTATCTTTTGTTGGAGTAATGTAAGCTAGAACGCTGCCTCTTTCAATGCCTAAACCCAAGGCTTCATGAACTGAAAATAAATCTTTAAAATAATCAGGATTAACTTTATTTTCTTTTTTATTTTCTTTTTTATAATTTTGACTAGCTTGTCTTAGGTTTTCTACCTCAGCATAAGCCATCTCTTTAGCTAATAACATTTGCATATGTCCATGAACTCTCGAAGCCCCTGCTCTCTCTAAACAATTCCACATCAAAAAAGGATACTCAAATTCCTCATTAGTTTCTTTATGTACTCTTCTAAACCATTCAAAGGCAGTATCGATATAATCAGATAGTTCTTCCAATCCAAATTCTAATGGACTATGGCTTCTAAAATATAGCATGCCGCTCCATGCATCATATTTCGCTATATTAGCTCCAGTAACACAATGTTCCCCTTCTATTCTACCAAAAACATCATTAGCTGTAAGTTCCTCTGGATGACACATATAGCAAGCCCCTCTTGCTTTCTCTATATAGGTCAGAACCTCCTTTTTTAAACCCCCAACATCTTCTTGTCTCATACCAGGTCTACTAGATCTTAATTCATTAAATAATGCTTCTTCTCCTGTTAGCTTGTTTCGGACTCTTATTATCTTTTGCTTCTCTAATCTCTCGGTAACACTACCAGGCTTTTCTGTATTCCAGCCATATTCATTTTTATTACCGAAATATTGCCAGGCTAAACCCTCACATGTATCAGGAATTACTACTTCTCCAACAGAACTAGAAACATAAAAGATTCTATCAAAGACCTGTCTTTGATCTTCTGGCATTTCATCAATAAGCTCTTTTAATTCAGTTATTGTTGCCATATTATTTGATAATAAGGATAAATATTTAAACTTTTCTCTTAACTATTACAAAGTTAAGAATGATTTCTGTAAGCCCAATTTATCTTTAATTTTAGTCTGCTTCGCAGTAATCTATTTTTTAGGCTCCTTTAGGCAAACTTCTTTTGAATTTTGTATTTTTGTCATTTGTATTTGTTTCGTACTTCGTATTTCGAATTTAAGTTTTGTGTTAATCCCAGATATTGGGATATTCTTTTATCTGTTCGTAGGTGAAGACTGGGCCATCCTTACATACATAATACTTGCCAATCATACAATGGCCGCATTTACCTACTCCACAGCTCATATTCTTTTCCATCGAAAGATAGATATCCTTAGGTGCGAATCCAAACTCCAGCAACTTCAACGTAGCGAATTTCATCATAATCGGCGGGCCACAAACCACAGCTACGGCATTTTTAATATCCACATCCGCCGGATTAAGAATCGTAGTTACTACACCGACGTTATCTTTCCATTGGCCGTTTGCTTTATCAACGGTTAGCTTAATATCAACACCTTCAATTTTCTGCCAGGAGCCGAAAAGTGTGTTTTTATAGATAAAATCTTCCGGAGTTTTCGCTCCGTACCGGCACATAACAGTTTTGAAATCCTTTATCCTATCAACCAGCGTTAAAAATAACGACCTGATTGGCGCCAACCCCACACCCCCGCCGACGATGTAAACTTCTTTGCCGACAAAATCATTAACCGGATATCCGTTGCCATAAGGCCCCCGAATTCCGACCTTTTGCCCTTTTTTACATCCGTGCAACAAACCCGTCATCCGTCCGGCCTTCATAATAGTAATATCCATTTGCTCGGTAACAGCCGGAGATGAGGAGGGCGTAAATGGTGCTTCACCTTCGCCGGGCAAAGTTAATTCTACAAACTGGCCCGTTTTAAATTTAAAGTTTTCCTCAGGTACAACGACAAATGTCTTAATCGTCGATGATTCATCTATAATATCCGTGATTTCGCCGTTAATAGGTTGGTAAAGATTCCGGTTCATTTTGCAACTTTCACTTCTTTTTTACTTTTGCCCTTAAGTTCCTCATTCAATTTCTTAAGAACATTCCGTATATCAACCGCACCGGCTTCTGCATCGACACATCTGCCGCATCCGACACACATATTGATACCGTATCTGTCAACGAAATATGCCAGCTTATGCATAAGGCGGTGCCTTAGTCTATCGCCAAGCACTTTGCGCGGATTTGCACCGCCGGCTACTTGAGCATAAGCAAGCCGCATACAACTGTCCCACATCTTCATCTTGCCAAAATAATCTTTCTGCTTTGTGTCGTAAAGATAAAAACAGTGACAGGTAGGGCAAACCCTTGTGCACGCCTGACATTCAACACAGGTCTTCGCTTCTTCATCATACACATCTGTATCCTGCGTGGCCGTCATAACATCTCTGATTGGCGTGTCAAACTTCATCTCAGCATTTTGCTGTTCAAGCTGCTTTTTCGTTTCTGCTCTGATTTTATCCCGCTCAGCTAAAGCACCCTCGGGAATATCAGTGAACAGCTGGGAGTGTTTTTCAAGAAAATCTTTGCCTTTCCGTGAACCTGCCTCGATGATAAAGCCGTCCTTTACCGCCGATAGGCGTCCTGTGGACTGTGAAACATTCAAGTCAAACCTGCTTTCGGCATAGGGCTGCCCATCAAGAATATTGCAGAAACAACTCTCAGCCGGCTCGAAGCAGTCGGAAGAAATTATAAACATCTTCTGCCGCCGAGCGACATAGAATGGGTCCTCGAACTCCTCTTCCAAAAAGACCTTGTCCAGGACCTCTATAGAGCGCAAATCGCAATCTTTAAGCCCAAAGATGGCAAAAGGCTTTATCTGCTTCGGCTCGAAAGGTTCAGGAAAAGCGGCAGCAAGCTCACGCAGTGGAAACAAGAACTCTTTTACCGGTGTACAGGCACGTATGTTATTTAATTCTACTTCATTCGTGGCAGATGGGTCATAAACATTGAATACGTAATGCTGGCCCGCCTTTTTGGGAACATATAGGTCCATCTGCCCGGCAACAGCATCCAAGAACGGCTTTAACTGGCTTACAAAAACTGTTTCCATTTTTCTCACTTAAATCTTCAAATCGAGCTATTACACATTTACAACTCAACCTGCCGGCATATAATACGGCAAACGAGCAAGGTCCATTGCAATATCAATAGTGATTACCTTGACCTTTTTGGGTACTGTAATATAACATGGAGAAAAATTCAAGATTCCTTTTATTCCCGCCCTGACCAATGCATCGGCTGTTTGCTGGGCGGCCTCCTGTGGTACAGCTATAATAGCAAGATTGATTTTTCGCTTTTTCAAAGACGAAAGGCTCGAAGTGTCTTCAATTATAATATCACCTATTTTCCTGCCTATCTTTTTGGGATTATTGTCAAAAGCAGCGGCGATGTCGAAACCATATATTTTAAATCCCGGATAGGCCAGAACAGCCGAGCCCAGATTACCAACCCCAATCAAAGCCACCTTTCGGACAATATTAAGTCTTAGAATTTTTTTTATTTCCCTTGCGAGTTTTCCAGTATCATAGCCCACTCCACGTGTGCCAAAATCACCAAAATAGGAAAAATCCTTCCTTATTTGCCAGGGTTTAACACCAAAGAATTCTGCCATATCCCGACTTGATATGCTCTGCCGGCCCTGCTCTGACAGAAACAGCAAGGCCCTGAGGTAAACCGGCAACCGCCGGATAGTTTCATCCGGAATTTTATGGTATCTCATAACTTGTACTACGATTACTTGATACTTGTGTTCACATTCACAAACTGTGTGGCATTCTATCAGTAATCATAATATCTGTCAAGAAAGTTTGTGTCATTTCTGGCGGACTCACAAAAAGCTGGCTATTTAACTACTTTATAGATATGAAGTTACGTTACATAATTAGTAAAAACATGAAATGGATACTTTTGTAAATATCACTCCACACAAGTATCTCTAATCATAAATTTATAAAGAAAAGCTACATAGCCGCCGGATTTCCACTCTATGGTGTCAACCAATATAATATGCCTATATCACTATCTGAAAACTAACCGAGCGCAAAGCGAATACCAGATGGGCATTATTGGAGTGTGCTTTGGTGAGCAGCTTGCAATTTCTTATTTTGTGTGGACTTGATTCTCAACGACGGTGTCTTCCAGAAGCTCGTCCATTTCTTCCGGTAAAACATCCGGCGCGGGCTTATAGGATAATGGCAGAAAGACAGTAAAAGTTGTTCCTTTACCCACCTCACTCTCGACCTCAATTCTACCGCCGTGCATCGTCGCGATTTTCTTTACAATGGCAAGGCCCAAACCAGTACCCTTAATCTGTTGTGCAGGCCGATGCACCTGATAAAACTGGTCAAATATTTTTGGAAGTGCTTCCTTGGGTATCCCCATACCCGTATCGCGAACCTGTATAACTAAATCTTCATCCTGCTTTCGAGCACAAACGGAAACCTGGCCGTTTTCAGGCGTAAACTTGACTGAATTACTAACAAGATTTGTTATAACCTGAATAATTCTGTCACTATCGAACCTGGCCTTTGGCAAATTATCATCAAGCTCAATGGAAATGTTCACCTGTTTCTTCTTCGCATAGGGGGCCATCGTGTGATAGGCATCCTTAACGATTTCCCTGATATCGTTGTCCTGCATGTGAAATTTCATTTTATTGGCACTGAGCTTTTGGAAGTCTAAAACATCGTTGATCAATCTGGAGAGTCTGTCTATGTTTCTTTTTGCGATATCCAAAAAATGCCTTTGGTCTTTATTAATTTTCCCCGCTACTTCATCTGAAACAATGGTGATAGCTTCTTTCATAGATGTCAAAGGCGTCCGCAGTTCGTGCGAAACAGTAGATGTAAATTGCGATTTTATTTCCATTGTCTCTTTTAATTGTTCCTCTGCCCTTTTGCGTTCGGTAATGTCTGTGATGACGCCTATCGAACCTATTACCTTTCCTTCCGGATTTTTCAGAACGCTTAGTGAGACATTAACATCAATCAAGTCTCCATTTTTTTTTGTCATCTGGGTTTCCAGGTGATGCTGCATCCCTTTTTGTCTGATATTGTGGTCCCTTATTTTCTGCCACTGCCCTTCGGGATAGAGCGATTTCACCGGCCTGAGGTACAAATCTTCTTTGTTCATACCCAGCAGATTCTCTGTAAATTTGTTCCAGGAAATAAGACGCTCCTGCTCATCAACCAGCGAGATAGCAACCGCAGAATTTTCAAAGATGGTTCGGTACTTGTCTTCCGCCAATTGGCGTTCGCGTTCTGCTGTCTTGCGCTCGGTAATGTCATTAATAGCAATGACTGCGTGTGTGCAACCATCTATTATTGCAGGCTCACCACTTATACGAAACCAGCGTGTAATTCGTTTGTTATCGACCTGGAGCGTAGGTCGTATCTCAACCTCGTGAACAGGCTGCTTTGAATCTAATATCGTATCTATGGCTTTATGGAGCTGGCATACTTCACAGGCGGGGCTATTTCCACAGCCTTTTCCACTGCTAACAGTGTTCATACATCCCAGAGCATCACCGAATCGTTGATTAATAATCTGCTTATAATCCTTGTTAAGCATCTGCCTAATGGCATCATTGACACGCTTGACTGTCGTGTGCCCGTCGATTAGCATCATACCGACAGGTGCTGCATCAAGTATTGCCTCTATATTTTTTTGCTTTTCATCGAGTATTTTACTAATCCGCTTACGCTCGATGGCGTACCGTACAGCGCGAGTAAGCAGGTTTTTATCAACCTGCCCCTTGACAAGATAGTCCTCTACCCCCTTCTTCACCGCCATTACTGCCGTTTCTTCATCGTCAAGACCACTAAGCACAATAACAGGCACATCCGGGGCCTTGGTGGATATTTCATTGAAAGACTCAATCCCCTGACTGTCCGGCAGGCCGAGGTCGAGGAAAACTACGTCAAAAGTATCCTTATCAAGAAACTCAAGTGCAGTACTAAGACGTTCAGCAGATTTTATATCTGAAATAGACAGCGCCGATTCAGACAGCAGTCTATGCAGCAATTTTCTGTCAATTATGTCATCTTCGACTATGAGTATATCTAAAGGTTTTGGAATATCGAAATCCATTTATAGCTCTGTTATTGTAAACATTTTTTGTTCGGTGAACGGTCTTCTTTTTCTCCCTTACGCAATGTATGGTCGGCTTTTATCTATTACCGTCCGTTTTATTTTCCAGAGTGTTTGATATCTTTTCCATCAATTCTGTAAAATCAAATGGTTTAGTCACGTAATCCGCTATACCGATGTCGGCAGCTTTAGCTATATCTTTCGTATCGCTGTACGCGGTAAGCATTATTACGGGTATGTCCTTTAGATCCGGACGACTCTTTAGGCGTTCGAGCATCTCGTGGCCGTCCATAATCGGCATATTAATATCTAACAATATAAGGTCCGGCTTTTCGTCTGCCGCCTTTTCCAGACCTTCTTTGCCGTTGTTGGCTGTAATAACCTCAAAATCGCAAAATTTAAGCCGGTATTGGACTGTGCTGACTATATCAGATTCGTCATCAACGACAAGTATTCTGGCTCGAGTGGTTTTCTTTTTTGACTTAAATAATCCCAACATTATAGGTTCCCTCTTCAAATCTCTTTGTAAACTTACTGTATTTTATTGGTTGCAGAACTGCTTTATCAATTTTCTATCGACTCAAACTGATTGTAAAATTAGCAAAGAATAATACTAACGTAATGATTTGGGGATTCAGATTCGCGTTTAGAGCCAGCCCATACAGTTTTTCTTAGGTCGCAAGCTGACACTAATTTGCTCAATGCGGTGAAAAGCTAAATAAAGGGCCGGGAGAAGTTCTCAATCCGACAAATTAAGAGTCTATCAGAAAAAACCGGATTATCGGTCATAGACCCTATCACTTTACTGATGCTCATAAGGTCTTTACTTATTTTAGTATCGGACTTCTATATCGCCAAAAGACCGGTCAAATACGATAGATAGAACCTTCTCATTAAGTATTCATTGAGCCGTGTCGATAGTGATTGTAAGTCCGCATAACCAGATGCTCAAAATATATACTATGCAAAAGCAAGACCACATAATTTCATATGTTTTACAAGAGAACATTCTTGATGAAAATAGCCTGCAAAAGGTTCTCGAAGAGCAGGAAAAAAGCGGTCAAAGCCTGATAAGCATTCTCAAAAAAAATAACCTCGTAAATGAAGACCAGCTCATAAAGATAATTGCCTCCGGTAATGGAATAGAATTCATAAACCTTTCACCGGATATGGTAGACCCTATAGCCGCTCATATGGTGACATACGAGATGGCAAACCAATACAATATAATTCCCGTAAAAAAAGAGGATAACAAGCTGCTGGTGGCAATGAGCTCGCCCTTGAATCTTGCTGTAAGGGACGAAATAGAGATGAGGACGGGTTTTAAGGTGGTTCCCCTCGCCGCCACGCAAAGTGCAATCAGACAGGCTATTACATATCATTTCAACGTACAAAACATCACACGCCAGGCAATAGCTTCGATGCGGTTAAAGACAGAAGGCAGCAAAGATGGGGCAGGAGAGGACGAGTCCGGAAATATGTCACAGCAGGTTGCCGATGTTCCTGTTACGAGTTTGGTTTCTTCCATATTAAATGGAGCGATTGATGCTCGCGCAAGTGATATACATATCGAGCCGCAACAGCCCGATATGAGAGTACGGTACCGTATAGATGGAATCTTGCACGACGCAGTCAACATACCTTCGTCGGTACAGCTTGCTGTAGTATCACATATTAAAGTTACTGCAGATATGGATATTTCTGAGCGAAGAATCCCTCAAGATGGCCATATGACCGTTCAGCATGATGGCAGAGAGTATGACATGAGGGTATCTTCATTGCCGGGAGTGGGTGGAGAAAAAATAGTGATAAGGATTCTCGATAAGGACGCAATTAAATGGTCACTTGATACTGTTGTGCCTTGCCCCGACGATAATAGAAGATTTCGGGAATTGGCCGGCAATCCTTATGGCATGATACTCCTGACCGGCCCGACCGGCAGTGGTAAAACAACAACGCTCTATTCGGTTCTGCAGCTGCTAAATACTCCTGAAAAAAACATCGTTACAGTTGAGGACCCTGTCGAATATCGCCTCGAAGGTATAACGCAGCTGCAGGTCAAACCGATTGCGGGTTTGACGTTTGCATCAGCACTGCGAAGCATAGTCCGGCAGGACCCGGATATCATATTAGTAGGCGAGATTCGTGATTATGAGACAGCAGAAATAGCTATCAGTGCCGCCCTGACAGGACATCTGGTGCTAAGTACATTGCATACTAACGATGCATCAGGTGCGATATCGCGACTAATCAATCTCGGAATAGCACCGTTTCTTGTTGCTTCATCGCTTTTGGGGGCAGTTGCACAAAGGCTTTTAAGAACCACCTGCCTCGCTTGCAAGCAGGCATATCAATCTGCTGATGATGAACTAAAGTTTTTGTTTAGCGAGTCTCGCGGGGACAAGAATATAGAACTTTATCGGGGAACAGGATGTAACAATTGTTACGATACCGGATATCACGGGCGAAAGGGTGTTTTCGAGATACTGCCAATTTCCCCGGCAATAAGAAAAATGATAGTAGATGGAAGCAGCGATGATGCAATTAAGCAACAGGCGATTAAAGAAGGCATGAAAACACTTCATAGAAGCGCTACCAATGAGATTCTCGCCGGCGCAACAACATTAGATGAAATAATGCGAGTTATAGATATGAGGGTGGAGTGATGGCGGTTTACCAATACCTGGCAAAGGATGGAACCGGCAGGAAACTCTCCGGCGAATACACAGACATTGAGAGTGTTATGGGGCTGAGAGATGAGCTGGCCAAGATAGGCTGTGTCCTTGTAAAGGCCCATCGGAAAAAGACCACAGCTATAAGACGCAAGAGGATAAAGCAGTCGGAGGTTGTCGCCTTTGCATATAAGTTTGCAGGGATGTATTCCGCTGGTCTGTCAATACTGAGCTGCCTGCAGACGTTTGAGGAGCAGACCGAAAATCAGGCCTTTAAATATGTAATCGCTGATATCAGGCAAAGCATACAGACCGGTTCAAGCCTAAAAAACGCCTGCGAAAAACACAGAAACATATTCTCAGAT
Source organism: uncultured Pirellulales bacterium (assembly GCA_964431375.1). GTDB lineage: Bacteria > Planctomycetota > Phycisphaerae > Sedimentisphaerales > Anaerobacaceae > CAZBWE01. The sequence goes on along the minus strand of CAYSJK010000039.1, from coordinate 5,025 downwards.
TTCTTTATCGGAATGATTGAGGCCGGTGAATCTTCGGGTAAGCTTGGAACAACGCTCGAAATGAGCGCTGTGTACCTGGAAAAACAGGCAGATATAAAACGAAAGGTTGTATCCGCTTTTGCTTATCCTGTTATAGTCACTATTATGTGCTTTGTAGTTATCGCCTTTCTCTTGATTTTTGTTATACCAATCTTTATGAAATTGTACAGGCAGGTGCGTGTGCCATTGCCCGGTCCAACCCGAATTCTTGTAGGCTTAAGTACTATGATAACAGAATATTGGTGGGCAATCCTTATCGTGGGGGCGGCTGGAGCAATGGGATTACGATGGCTGCTAAAAAAACCACAAGCACGAGCACGGTGGGATGCTTTCAAACTAAATATGCCCCTTTTTGGCAAACTAAATCGCATGCTTGTTGTTTCGCATTTTACACGGACCTTCGCAATGCTGATTTCGGTTGGGGTTTCGCTGGTTGAGGCACTGAATGTAGCTTGTGCGGTTGCTCACAATCACAAAATGGCCGAAATTACCAAAAACTTGAAGAAAGAAATTAAGGCAGGTAATCCTGTCGCAAAATCATTTAAAAGCTGTGCGATTTTTCCTCCGATAATCACACAGCTGGCTGCTTCGGGGGAGCAGGCGGGTCAATTACCGGATATGTTGCTCAAAGGCGCCGACCTTCTTGATAAAGATATTGACAGGATAATAAATGCTTTGCTTGTGAAATTGGAGCCGGCTTTGACGCTTTTGATGGGTGCTATTGTCGGATTTATCCTTATGGGGGCATATTTGCCTATGTTCGATTACATGGGACATTTGGAATAATCCACATAAGAAAAATCACTAAGGTTTATATGTGGTTAAATAAGTTTTGATAAAATCCGGCGGATTTTACTCTGCCTGAAGTAGTGGATTTGGACATAGGTGATTTTTGTGTTAAGATTTATTTATGGGGGCAAATGCAAATAAAAGGTGGTTACCTCCGATAAAAGCTTCCCGTGAGGGGAGTATCCGGATTACCGAGCTAATTTGTAAGCTAACCTGATAGTTTTTCCGTCGGTATATGATAAAGTAGCTGATATTTTATGACGATTATCTAATGGGCTAATGTGAGGAATATTTCTTTTTAGAAAGGAAAAAAGCAATGAAACAACTGAAACACAGAAAAGGTCTTACGCTAATCGAATTGCTCATTGTGGTTATAATTTTGGGAGCACTGGCGGCAATTGCTATTCCAAGGATGTCTTCAAGTTCAGACACTGCTAAGAGAAGGGCATGCCAGACTAATCAAGCCACGATGGACACACAAATCGAATTGTACCATGCAAATTCTTCTGACGGCTCCTGGCCTACCTTTGCTACTTTCGTAATAGACGCCAACTACTTCCCTGATGGCGCTCCTGCCTGTCCGAGTAATGGAACCTATTCGATGAGCACTACTACCCATCGTACTTCCTGCAGCGTATCCGGCCACTAATCAAGATACTAAAGCTCTTACAAGGCATAAAAAGCCAAAAAACCTGAATGGCTATAAACAGAGGAACCGCCAAGGTGGTTCCTTTTTTCTTGTATATTGCGGATTAGCGTTATGAAGAACGAATGCAAGGCCCACACACTGGTCGAGCTTATTATAATCGTGGCGATTTTAGGCGCATTGGCCTTTATAGCAGTACCGAGACTTCAGTTTGCAGCTGTATATCGTAAACAGGCAGACACAGTTGCGAGAAAAATCGTTACCGACCTTCGCCGTACACGCCGACTTGCTATTTCCAACGCCGCAACTAATACTGGTGGCTTTGCATTGAACAGAACCGGCTCAACCTATGAAATAGTGGACCTGAGCGATGGCTCAACAATCCCAAACGGCACATTTTCAATCGACTCGAAAATCTCCTGCTCAGGCGGAACGGGTTTTCAATTCGGCACACTGGGAAACTTAAAAACGGGAAGTGATTCCCAGCTGACTGTTTCTTCAAATGGAAAAACCTTCACAATCAGCATTATTCCAGCAACGGGGATAATACAATGCACCGAAAACTAAAAACTTCAAAACGTTTTGTCGGATTATCTATCATCGAAGTTGTTATTGCGTCGGCATTACTAATTGTCGCAATGGTTCCTATACTGAAAAGTTTGACTATTGCCCAGGCCAGCTCAATAAAAATCGACTATAAAACCCGCAGTCTCATCCTTGCCCAGGCTAAACTTGATGAAATAAAGGCAAGGTCTATTTATAATTATACCAATGGAGGCGATTCGTTTGCAGAGAGTGATACATCTCTTGATGGCTCTTATCTATGTAACATAACAGACGATTCCGGCGACCCTCTAAAGACAATATCAGTATCTGTAGGCTATGACACAAACGGCAATAGCAGCCTTGGAAGTGACGAAGTCCAGGTTACCCTAACAACTCTTTTGGCCAGAAGATGGTCGGATTAGGCGGCTATTTCCCCACTTATAGGACTTGTTTACAAGCGAAAAAGCAACTTCGCCAGGACAAACATTGATGTCTGATAAAAACAAGACCGCAACACCAAATAGACCTTTTTATTGAAGTTCTTTCTGCCCTCGTTTTAATGGCCGATAATTTGAAAGCTGCGTAACCTGCCCTTCGTTTTATGCCGAAAAAAACAGTAATAACGGAAATAGTGTGCGCTAATAAAAATGAGAGACATAAGCTACAAAAGCCGTTTTTGCACGGGGGTAGCACCCGGTGCAATTACAGCTCCAGCAATCACATTGCTGGAGACGGTTATTGCTATGGCTATAATTACCATTGTCTTCGCGGCAGTATTACCGCAATTCAGGGCTATCCATAACAGCTGGGACTCCAAACAAGCAAATGCAGAGGTCCTTCAAAATGGCAGAGTGCTGATAGACCATATGAACCGCAACCTCTCAAAAGCCGTCAAAATAACTGCCGTAAGCAATTCCTCCGAGACCAATGGCTTTATCGAATTTGAAGACAATGACAGCAATACCTTGCGATATGATATCGCAGCCAACAACTACGTTGAGTTTGGCCCTACTGGGAATCTTTCAGATTTGGCTGGACCGGTCAGCTCCCTGCAGTTTACCTGTTATGATAGCAATGACTTTGGCAGTACTACAACAGATGTGAATACTATACGCCTTATTGAGGTTCAAACAACCTTGCCAAACCCCGCTACACTCAGCCAGAGCAAAACTTTTACCACCTCAGCTTACCTCCGCACCAATGAGCAGATAACAACTTGGCAGAATCAGGACATAGGAGATGTCGCAGCGGCGGGAAGCGCCACTCAGTCGGGCTGTGACTGGACCGTCGAGGGCTCAGGTTACGATATCATGTATAACACTGATGAATTTCACTACGTCTATCAGTCACTCAGCGGCAACGGCGAAATCATCGCCCGTGTGGCGAGTATCGAGAATACCGGTTCCTACGCCAAGGCGGGGGTAATGATTCGAGAAACACTCACGGGCAATTCAAGATATGCCGGAATATTCGTAACACCTTACAATGGTGCATTTTTCCAGTACCGCACGAGCACAGGTGGTTCTACCAGTTTTACAGGCAGCGGCTCTACACAAGCGCCCTACTGGTTCAAGTTAACTCGCAGCGGCAATACTTTTACCAGTTATGAATCGTCGAACGGCTCATCATGGACACAGGTTGACAGTGCCTCAGTCAGTATGGCAAGTGACGTTTACATCGGCATGGCTGTCAGCAGCAACAACGACGGAGTTCTCTGTACGGCCGAGTTTGACAATATCAACTCATCTGCTATAGCGTACGACACCTTCAACGAAACCAAGGTTAGTACCGCTGATACTTCTGTTACCATTTCAACACCGGGCGACAGCAGCACGGTTGAAATACTTGGTTCGTGGACTTCAGGTCTTACGCATACAGCCGAAGCCGGCTCGAACCGGGCCCTGATACTTATCGCACATGGTGAGGAAGATTGGGCCGCTATCACTCTCAACTCTGTAACGTATGGCGGGCAGGCAATGACCAAGGTCATCGAGAGGATTGTCGGTACGAATCCCAGGAACTACGTTGTGGCATATATTTTGGACGAGGCCGGCGTCGCTGCTGCAACCAGCGGCACGTTTGTTCCGACCTGGAGCACCATGCCGGATGAGGTCTCATACACCAGTGTATTTCTTCAGAATGTTGATCAGACAACCCTTATCGGGGCCAGCGCCAGTAACAGCGCAACGAGCGGCGCTACGATAACAACAACTGCACTGGCTACCAGTAATGGAGACATGGTTATTGATGCCGCCACTTGCGGCAATGTAGGCAATTATACAGTAAACAACAGTTTTACCGAAGCTATCGAACAGGATATGGCTACATCTGTAGGTACAACCGGATACAAATCCGCAACGGGTGCAGATGAGACGCCGAGTGTAACGCATGTAGGTACGATGAACCGCCAGGTGATAATCGGCTTCGTAGTGCAGGGTGGAGGTCTCAGCAGCATTGAAGGTGATTTGCTCATCGCGGCGGTCGCCACCGACGGAGATACTTCATCCTCTTTGGCGCCTCCGGGAGGCGAAGGTTGGACCGAAATTGATATCGACAATTATAGCGGCGAGGTAACGCTGGGCGCCTGGTGGAAACTTGCAGATGCTTCAGAGTCGGCTACTCACCAGTTTACATGGACAGGGTCTGAGCAAGCCTACGGCTGTATGATGCACTTCACTGGTAATCACTCCACCGACCCTATCGATGTCTGGTCATCCAGCGGCGAATCAAGCAGTACGCCTACAAGTCCCGCGGTGACGACAACAGTGGACAATTGTATGATTGTTCGGCTGGGAGCGTTCGATGATGATGATATAACGATAGACGACCCCGGTCTTTCCAGCCATACCGCAATAACGATGGACGAAAGTGACAGCGCTAGTAGTGGTACGACTTCAATACTTGGTTCATGGACCACAGGCCTTACACACACAGCCGAAGCCGGCTCTAGCCGGGCCCTGATACTTATCGCACATGGTGAGGAAGATTGGGCCGCTATCACTCTC
>CAYSJK010000038.1:1923-16034 GCA_964431375.1 uncultured Pirellulales bacterium | reverse complement strand
TGATTTGGGTAAACTTAGTCATTATTGTGGTCGTGGTGTATGCAATATACAAGGTATTTACACACGAAAAGTTCGTCAGGAGACTAACGAACTTTCTCAGGAGAAAAATCATCAAAAGAGAAATCTTCCAAAAGGTGTCTTTTGAAGAGCTTTTATTGGCAACGGGTGGCTATGGCGTCTCAAAAATTAAGGTCTCCACCGGAAGCCCTATGCTGGATAAAACACTTTCTCAGTCCAAATTGAGAGAGAGTGATATTACAGTCCTGGCGATAACCAGAGATGCTGAAACAATACCTAATCCGAAGGCGGATACGAAAATCCTTTTGGGCGATGAGCTAATCTGCTTCGGTAAGCTGGAAAACATCAGAAATAAATTAGCATAACATTGGCACCGCAAACAACGCTTTTGTGGTTACTATTTTACATTTCCAACATCCCGAAGAGGAAGGCGTAGATTTCGGCCTGCTCGTCGATGACTTTTGTGGTGGGTTTTCCTAAGCCATGACCGGCTTTTGTTTCCACACGGAGCAGAATGGGATTTTCACCTGCCCTGTCGCTTTCGGAGCAAATTTCACGGGCTTTTTGCTGTAGAGTAGCGACGAATTTCTTTGCATGAGCAGGGACAACACGGTCGTCGATATCGGCTGATGTAACAAAGACAGGAGGGTATTCGACGCCGGCCTTGACATTATGCAGAGGAGAATAGGCATAGAGGAACTTAAACTGCTCCTTACTTGCTTCTGCGTTGCCATATTCCGGTATCCAGTAACGGCCAACAGTAAACTTATGGAATCTTAACATATCGACGACAGGGACCTGGCAGACGACGGCACCAAATAGCTCGGGCCGCTGGAGCATACAGGCGGCGACAAGCAAGCCCCCGTTACTGCGACCTCTGATGGCGAGCTTTTTGCAGCTGGTGTATTTGTTTTCGATTAGCCATTCAGCGGCGGCGATGAAGTCGTCAAAGACGTTTTGTTTTTTATCAAGCATACCGGCCTGGTGCCAGCTTTCACCATACTCCCCGCCACCGCGCAAGTTGGCGACGGCATATACACCGCCCTGCTCAAGCCACACAATAGTAGAGACTGAAAAAGACGGCCTGATGCTGATGTTGAATCCGCCATAACCATAAAGCAGAGCTGGATTGCCCCCGTCGAGATTAAGCCCTTTTTTGTGAGTGATGAACATAGGGATGCGGGCGCCATCCTTGGAATGATAGAAGACCTGATGCGTCTCGTAACCGGAAGGGTCGAAATCGATTCGTGGTTTTTGAAAGACGGTCAACCTGTCAGTTAGAAAATCATACCGATAGCTTGTAGCGGGAAAGAGAAAAGAGGTAAAAGAAAAGAACATTTCGGTATCTTTTTGCTTACCGGACAGGCCGGAAACTGTACCAAAAGTCGGCAGGGAAATTTCACGAACGAAAGTGCCATCGAGATTATAAATTTTGAGTTTGTGATGAACATCATCCATATAGGCAACAACAAAATGATTATTGATAATGCCGACATAATCAATTACATCGTCGGTCTGCGGAAGGATTGTGCTCCAGTTACTACGGGCAGGATTTTGAGTATCAATAGCAATGATACGTCCACTGGGAGCTTCCAGGTCGGTATTAAAATAAAAGACCGAATCACTATTGCCAATGAAGTCATAGCGAGCGTCGGCTTCGTCGAGCAGCTTGATAAAAAGACCTGTGCTTTCCACAGGGCGGTAATAAATACGATTTCTGGTATCGGTGCCATGATAGACATAGAGGATGAGGAATTTGCCGTCCTCGGTAACAATTGGGGCGAAACCTAATTCTTTATTATCGGGGCGTTCATAGATAAGCTGGTCATTTGATTGCGGCGAGTCGAGCTTATGCCAGTAAACACGGCTTTAATTTGCCCGGTCTTCCGGAGCAACTGTATTGGGGTCAGGGAAGCGGTCATAAAAAAAGCCAGAGCCATCATGCTTCCAGGCAATACTGGTAAATCGGCACCATTGAAGAGTCTCATCAAGGTCTTGGTTGGAATTGATGTTGCGGATTTTTATTTCCTGCTGGTCGCTGCCGCTGCGAGAGACACCGTAGGCCAACAATGAGCCGTCTTCGCTAACAGCGGTGTTAGTTACGGCAACGGTGCCGTCTTCGCTCATTAAGTTTGGATTAATAACGACTCTCGGCTCTCCATCAAGCGTTTCCTGAAGATAAAGAACATATTGGTTCTGCAGGCCGGTATTCTTCCAGAAGAAGTATCGGCTGCCTCGTTTATAAGGAAGGGAATACCTGGGGTAATCCATCAGTTTGGTCAGACGAGCCCTGATTTTTTCTCCGGCGGCAACAGAAGCAAGGAAATCGGAGGTTAGTTTATTCTGCTGGGCAACCCAGGCCTGGGTTTCGGCTGAGTCTGTGTCCTCAAGCCAGCGATACGGGTCGGGAACTTCGATGCCGTGATAAACATCTATAGTAGAATCCTTGCGGGCCGGCGGATAGAGCAGTTTGTCGGTCCAAGTTTTTGCGGGAGACAGTTTTTGGCAGCCGCCACATAAAACAGCAGAAAGGATTACCGCAAAAAATAAGCAAATTCGTAATATTTTCATAAAAGACTCCACCATCATTGCCGGGAATATAGCCCTTTTGAAAAATACATTGAAAGAGATATGTAAATCCTTGTCAAATGCGAATTTGTTCAGAAACAAAGCCCAAGTGAATTGTGGTTCTCTGCCGGTCGTTTTCGTGGGTTCAAGCCTTACGCCAACGATAGTAAGGTGTATCAAATAATAAAAACAAATAAGGAATTTGGGGAAATTTGTTGCAATTTCTGGTGTAGGTGGTTAGGATTTGGCCGAAATGCTGTCTATCAGATATCTCCCAATGGGCAAAAGGGCTTAAAAGATGGCTGAGGCGAGTGAAAACAGCGTTAAAAGCAGCCAAACGAGCGCCAGCAAAGAAATAAGTGATTACGTTGACAGACTGAGCAATGAACACCGCATGCTGGTAATCCTCAAGGCCCAATTGTATGATGGGACATGGGAATCGATGCTCGATGACCTGAAAAACCGGCTGACAGGTAAGCCGTATATATTTAAGCTGGCAAATCGAATAAATGACGATATTGCGCGTATCGAAGAGATGCAGAAATTCGAACAAGAACATAACATTGACTTGGCTGACTACGTAAAAATGTAATGCTTCAAGCGAAAAGTGTAAAATCATAAATTAAAATCTAAAACTTTAAATTTTCGGTAATAGATTTTTCCTTCAAAATGGAGGATTGGGAAATGTCAGTCAATTTGCGATGTAAACTGAGTTTATTAGCCGGGCTTGCCGTTCTATTCACCTGTCCAATCGCTCTCGGCATGGGAGGCAATTCAAAAAAGCTTGTTTCGACGGAACTGCTGGAGTCCGCAAATCTAAAAATACTGTGGGACAACGAGCTGCCAATTAAAAAGGGTGAGAGCTTAGAGCGATTGGTTATTCTCGGTGAGCGAATTTATGCGCTTTCGGACCGTAACTATATGATTTCTCTTGACAGAGAAAAAGGCAACATGATATCAGGCAAGTCCATTGCTCCGGCTGGTTTGCCGGTTGGGCAGCTTGAGCTTTATGAGGATAATCTCATATCTATAATCGGTGGCAGGTTAATTGAGATTGACCCGCAAACGTGTACAGTGCTCGGTGCTTACTATCCTAAATTCGGTTTGGTCTGTCCTGCTGCTCGCAACAGCTCATACTCCTATTTGGCAGGAACCGACAGGCGTTTACATATATACAGTTACGATGATATGGTTCAGATTTTTGAGGTTGCGGCTGAGAACAACTCAATGATTACTTCGATTATAGCCGACGAGAGCTTTGTTATCTTCTCTACCGATGCCGGCAACTTAATTAGCATCACGCCTGATAAACCAATCAAGCTCTGGCAGTTTGACGTCGGTGGTTGTATCATCGGGCCGGTCGAGAGAGACGAAAATTCACTATTTTTTGCGTGTAAGGATACATACATTTACAGAGTTGATATGATTCATGAACGAAAAGCAGAGCTTGTCTGGAAGTATCAAACCAATGCACTACTTGATAGGGCACCATACATAACACAAGATGTCGTTTATCAGTACGCCGGGGATAAAGGATTGGCAGCAGTAGACAAAGAAAACGGCCAACTTTTGTGGCAGCTGGCTGAAGGTGCTGATTTGCTGGCGGAGGCAGATGAAAAAGCATACGTGATGACAAAAGAGAGGACATTGGCCGTGATGGATAATCACCATAGAGAAAAGCTGTACTCAGTTAATTTTGCAGATGTTTCGATATACGTAGTCAACACGATGGACTCGAAAATATATATTGCTGACGAGAGTGGCCGGATAGCCTGTATAGAACCGGCTGAATGGTAAACCACGTTAGAAAGTTCGGGTGGGGTTTTAAATCCCACAGGCGCTATGTATTTTTCACTCCCAAAGGGCAAAGCTTTCTTTCTAATGGGGTAAATAGTCATTTGTCAATCACATTATTAGCCAAAAAGGAGAAGAAGGTAAAATGGATGTGAAAATTAAGACGGCATTGATAAGTGTTTCAGACAAGAGCGGAGTAGTAGAATTTGCCAAGAAACTAAACAAGATGGGGGTTAAAATCATCAGCACCGGCGGGACAGCAAAAAAACTAAGTGAAGCCGGGATAGATGTTGTTGGTATCGAGTCGGTAACCGGTTTTCCGGAAATGATGGACGGCAGAGTAAAAACTCTTCATCCAAAAATACATGGAGCACTATTAGGATTGCGGAACAAAAAAGAGCATACCGATGCAATGAAAGAGCATGATATCGAGCCGATTGATTTGGTTTGCGTAAATCTTTATCCATTCGAGCAGACTATCGCTAAACCTGATTGCACTCTCGAAGAAGCAATTGAAAACATCGATATAGGCGGACCAAGTATGGTTCGCTCGGCCTCGAAGAACAATAAGTTTGTGACGGTAGTAACGCAACCGGACCAGTATGATAAGGTCATCGAGCAGATGCAGAAAAACAACGGCGCCGTAAGCGAGGAGCTTCGCAAAGATTTTGCCAGGATTGCTTTTGGTCTGACAGCTTCGTATGACGCTGCCATATCAAAGTACCTTAACGGTAAAGCAAATGTAACTTATCCGGAGAGAGTTTCAATCGCACTTAGAAAAGACAGGGAGCTGCGTTACGGTGAAAATTCCCACCAAAGCGCGGCATTCTATAAGCTGCCGGCAAGCGGTGAGATATCAGTCGGCAGTGCCGGCATAATGGAAGACGAAACCAGTATCAGCTTCAATAACCTCCTGGATACCAATGCTGCTTTTGAGCTGGTCAAGGAATTCACCGAACCTGCAGCAGTCGTTGTTAAGCACCTTAATCCCTGCGGATGCGCCGTAGATGAGGACATTTGTGAGGCGTATCGCAAGGCATACGAAGGTGACGTGGTTAGCGCGTTTGGTGGAATAGTTGCATTAAACAGGAAAGTTGATGTCAAGCTGGCAAGAACAATTATGGAATCCTACGGCCGATTCGGAAAGGCACTCGGGGCAGGTGGATTCTTCGCAGAGGTGATTATTGCTCCTGCGTTCGACAAGGAAGCGATTGAGATAATCAGGACACTCAAGAGCTGGGGCAAGAGGATCCGGCTGATGGAGACCGGACCGATTGACAGGGCCAAGATTGATTGCGATGAGTTTGACGCTCGATGTGTTATTGGGGGGCTATTGCTGCAACAGAGGGATTTGGTTGGCTGGGAGCCGGCTGCATTGACGTATCCAACCAAGGCCAAGCCAACGAAAGAGCAGCTTGAGGATTTGAGGGTTGCCTGGCTTTCCGCAAAGCATACCAAGAGCAATACAATTGTGCTGGTCAAGAACAAAAAGGTCGTAGGAGTCGGAGCTGGGCAGATGAATCGCGTTGAGTCCGGGCTAATTGCCTTTAAACTCGCAGGCGACGATGCAAAGGGCTGTGCAATGGCATCAGATGCGTTCTTCCCGTTCCCGGATAATGTTGAAAATGCCGCAAAGGCAGGCGTCGCTTGTATTGTTCAGCCGGGCGGCTCGAAAAAAGACGATGAAGTAATCGCCTGCGCAGATAAACACGGCATTGCAATGGTCTTTACCGGCAAAAGACACTTTAAACACTGATATTATTTCGGTGGTGTGAACCCCGCTTACGAACTCAGATAGAGGTACAGAAACACGTGACAGAAATAGGCGGAAAGGACAAGAAGAGTATGGATACTATGGACTCCCGTTCTTGTTCGTTGTGTGGTACAAGTGTACCGTCAGCACGAAAAAAGTGTCTTTATGGTATGCCTGTATGCGGAAGATGCCACACCAAGTTTCTCAATAGTAGACACTTTGCTTTTATAATCGATTTTATCATAGCCATAATAGGAACAGTAATTTTCCCGCTTTTCTATTTTTACCTATTACTGAAAGATAGCATTCTCGGTTCCTCGCTGGGGAAATTACTGACGGGTCTTCAAGTTATTGAAGTTCCGTCAGGCCGCCCTTGTGGGTTTGGCGGTTCCGTCAAACGTAACCTACCCTTGTTCATTCCTTTAGTGAATTTGCTGATTATCATTTTTGAGGGATTCAAATTGGGCAAAGGCCCGAGAACAGGCGACTTGTGGGCTAATACACTTACCGTTTCGAAACGAAACAAATCTTTGTTCTTAGAATCTCCCGTTATTTCTCATTTTCTGTTCAACCAGGCATGTAAGGCTTAAGTCAAGGGCGATTTTGATGAAGCGGTCACGAAATGTAATGAAATAACACGAAAGTGGCCAGAGATTGACATAGCAAAAGATGCAGAGTCTCTAATTAGAACCATTGAAAACGTGCAGAAAAGCCAACGAGGGCAGACCGCAACAAATTAGAGTAGCTTTATTCCTGCAGTTTTGCGGATTGGGTTTATGGATTTGGGCGACCGCTTAGGGTCGCCCTTACATTTGGGTTTTCTTTGTCGGTTTGCCAGTTGGCGGGATTGTCAGCGATGTATTGGCGAAATCGGTTTAGTTCGTCTTCGTCGCGGATGATATGCTCATAATAATTGCGTTGCCATAATTTGCCTGGAAATGGCATCCAATCCTTTTCTTTTACACCCCAAATATATTCGTTTGTTGTCATTGTTTTGAACCAATTTACGATAACCCCTAACGTAGGGGCAATCCTATGTGATTGCCCTAATCTATTATGTGTCTGTGCTAATTTACCATCGGCCACATCGACATCAGGGCGACCACACAGGGTCGCCCCTACAATGTTTATGATTCCATGAAAATGGTTGGGCATGACAACATATTCATCTATTTGAACCGAGGGGAATTTGCCAGTCACCTTCTGCCACCATGTTTTTACCATAAACCCGGCGTTATTCAACCACATCTGGTCCTTCGCTATTTCACCGAACATATCTTCTCGGTTTTGTGTGCAAATTGTAACGAAATACCAACCGTCTTGTGAGTAATCGTAGCTGGGAACACGAATTGAACGGCGATGATGGATATTGGGGTCGTATTTTTCGGGCATAAAGAGATTATATCGGATATCGAGCAGGTTGCAAGAGATTCGGGCGACCACATAGGGTTGCCCTTACATCCCTGCTGCCTTGCGAAGCTTTTTTACCATGTCGGTTTTTTCCCAGGTGAAGTTGGGCAAGTTTCTACCAAAGTGGCCGCCATAAGAGGTTTCGGCGAAAATCGGGCGAGCAAGCTTTAAATGAGCAATCATTCGCTTGGGAGTAAGCGGGAAAAGCTTCCTTACAATACGGCTGAGCTTTTCTTCGCTAATCATCGACGTCCCTTCAGTATCTACAAGAACGGAAATCGGCTCAGCCACTCCAATAGCGTAAGAAAGCTGGATTTCGCAGGCATCGGCAAGTCTCGCAGCGACGATATTCTTGGCGATATATCTGGCCATATAGCTGGCGGTCCTATCAACCTTTGTGGGGTCTTTGCCGCTGAAGCATCCACCACCGTGGCTGCCTCTTCCGCCGTATGTATCAACGATGATTTTTCTGCCGGTCAGGCCGCAATCGCCCTTTGGGCCGCCTGTAACAAATCGGCCGGTAGGATTGATATGGTATATAATATTTTTGTCAACAAATCGCTTCGGCAGGACAGGCAAGATTACTTTTTTAATAATTTCTTTTCTTAATTGTCTATAGTCAATAGACGGCGCATGCTGAGTTGAAATTACGACTGTATGAATACGTTTCGGCTTTCTGTTCTCATACTCGACGGTTACCTGGCTCTTGCCGTCGGGTCTCAGCCAGGGCAGCTTTTTGCTCTGGCGCATTTTTTCCAATCGTGTCGTAAGCATATGTGCCAGCTGAATCGGCATTGGCATAAGCTGCGTTGTTTCTCTACAGGCAAATCCGAACATAAGTCCCTGGTCACCAGCCCCCTGCTCTTTGTGCAGGCCGGTGCCTTCGGTTACGCCCTGTGAAATATCGGGGCTTTGCTTACCGACCGATACGATTACAGCACAGGTTTCGTGGCAAAACCCGAGTTCAGGGTCGTCATAGCCGATTTCTTTGATAGTACTGCGGATTACTTTTGGAATGTCCACAACCGCTTTTGTGGTGATTTCACCGGCAGCTATGACCATATCATCTTTCACCATTGTTTCGCAGGCGACCCTGCTTTTAGGGTCTTGTGCGAGCATTGCGTCAAGAACGGCATCTGAAATGTGGTCAGCCACTTTATCAGGGTGACCCATCGTTACGGACTCACTGGTAAAAAGATACCTGCTTGAGTCATAATGAGAACTGCTTGGTACTGACTTTTTCGCCATTTATTGTTCTTCCTTTTCAAAGTTTGTTGCCTATTATTCGTTGTTTTATATACTATGAGCTATCGCTGATTGTCCAATCATACCCTAAGTATTTTACGGTATAGTTTTCCAGCTCGAGATAAGATACATCCTTCTTGGAAATATAATTACTGATAAAATTCAAAACTGCCCGGACCGCGGGCTGCTGGTCTTTAAACTTTTTGTCTTTGCCATATTTATCAATAAACGCATTACCATGCCAAGTTGATTTAAGTAAAGAAGACAAATACACTATGTTATTTTCTCTATCTATTCTGAATGCTCTTGGGCTTGACAGAAATTTCCTGACCTGCTTGTCAAACTGCTTGTTTAATTTGCGTCCCGAATACGGTTCATTGTGCAGGGGTGGGCCGGAGAGACTCGCGAGAGATATGGCCAAGAATACTCTCGGCTCGTTAAATTCTTTCTGGAAAATCCGCCGTTCAATCTCTGAAAGTGTAAATTCCTCATCCATTACAATAAATTTGCTTTTCCAGATGCCCCCGATACTTCTATCGATATGCCTGATGCTGTCAGGACCCCATAAAATACGAAGCATTCGTGATGACTCGATAGGGTAATTATCAACAATTACCTTAAGCATTTTAATATTGTAAGCGTTAATCCAGAAGGCGATTCTGTCTTCTTTTGGCCATGACTTATATTCCTTCGAGTCAAGCCTGGCAAATTCGTCCAGAAGCTTGTTCAGCTCAGGTTTATTTCGTCTCAACATATTATAGTTTACCATGCCCTTATCATTGACAAATTCATTTAAGATAGCGGCACATTTTTCGTGAAAAACAACTTTGCCAAGCGGCTTGACCTCAATCGGCTCAACTTTGGTAGATTTTTCTTTTTGTGGTTCTACCTTCGGTGGTTCGGTTTTCGTTGGTTCAACATCATCAGGCTCGACTTTAGCGGATTCGGCTTCATTGGGTTCTGCCTGATTAGGCTCGGGCTCAGGGAGAGCAATTTTCGGCATCTCAACCTTTGGTGGTTCTGATTTCAGGATTTCGGTCTTTTGAGGCTGAACCTGCGGCTGTTTTGCAGATTCCGGCTTGCAGCCTGCGAAAAGGACCAACATAACCGATGAAGTTACGAGAATAACAATATGTTTAACCATTTTCTTACCTTCAGATAAATGATTACTTAATCCTTTAATTATTAAGACTGCTCAATCTGCCTCAGGATAATGAGTAGGGCAGCACCCAGTGATATAATAACTATTTTATCATACTTTTACAAAGAAATCTTAACTTCAAGGAATCGTTTTACGAAAAAACAGGATGAGGACGTATATAGTCCCTAATCCGCCATGCGTATGGTGGGTTAACACTAAATGGCTCAAATAAAAACCTTTTTCACAATGCTCAAAATGGCTGTATATAGTACCCTTAGCGATATTGACAAGAGGCGACTCTGCTGCTTCGCTTCGCTCAAGACAAATCCTATGGATTTGCTTGACAAAAACCGTTTATAGGGTTAAGATAGATAATATTGAATAATGATATAAGTTTTGAATTACTCAATCAAAAGTGTTTTTCTATCGGACGTTTATAATGAAGGTAAAATGCTTAATTTTCGCTGTTTTGGCGGTTTTTTTCACCTTAGTGATAAACCCAACCTCTCAGGCCATTGATACAAGACAAATTGATACAGTATTACAGAAGGGAGTGCTCGACAGCCAGGATTTACAAGCTATTGACGATTTTGTCGGCGAAGCAGTGCAGGAACTGGTAAACACCAGAGATTTTACAAATATAGCAAAGAACCGTACGGTCATCCTCAGCAGACGAAGCGACCAAGGCCAGTACTCTCAACAATTTTCTGAATCGACCCATAAACATATCTCTTTAGTTCTCCAGGAAGCATCGAGATTAACACCGGAAGACCGCAAGCTTATAGTAACGGTCAACCTTCTGATTCTAATAGATGGCTTAGAAGACCCACGATTGGCAAATTTGGCCATTAGTAAACTAACAGATAAGAGCGAAATTATTCGATACTGGGCTGTCCACTGTTTAACTTCCCCCGGTATTATAACAAAGTTAAATTCCGAGGAAGCATCTAATTTGAAATTGGCGCGTAATATCGCAAAGGAACTTACCAAGGTGGTTGCAATCAGCAGTCCTGAGACAATAGCTCTGATTGCGAAATTTACTGCTGATATTAATATTCAGGAATCGGAAGATGTGCTGTTGCAAATAGCTGATATGCGGATTAAAAGTTACGCTGACTGGACCGTAGAATATGAACTTCTGGACGGTTTTATCTTAAAATCTCTCAACAGTAAGATAGCTTCGGCAAGCTCAAATAAATCTACTCTTGCCCGTCGATTTTGTCAATTGTACTCTTATGTGATACAGAGATACATTAAAGGCAGGGAGCTTTTAAGCGATACCCAGAGACAGCAGTTAGCTTCGGTAATGATAGAAACAGAGGATAAGTGCATTAGTAAGCTTCTGGGTAAAACACAAACGGTGATAAAAAGAGCTATTGAGGCAGATAGTATAATGACCGTTTTGCGGGAGCATGACAGGTTGCTCGGGGGTGAAGCAGAAGCTGGGCAACTGCCGTCGAAACTCAATTTTAAATACGGAAGTACCAGCGGCAGCAGCTCAGCACCGATTCCACTGCCGGAACCGCCGAAAGCCAAATCAGAATTTTAAAATGGTTTTGCAACAATACAGAGCAAGATAAACCACCTTCTTGCGAAAAAACTGTAAAATAAAGTTACCAAACATTGGAGGTTTGGTTTTATGAATGACCGAAGGGGCATTTTCACATTTCTGCTGTTTCTGCTATTGCTGATTATCATTTTACTTCAAATCCTGTCGATGGTGCAGTCGGACCGATTATATGAGCGTCTAAATCTGCTGCTTGACAGATTAAAAACACCTGGACCCGTGAGGGTAACTCAAAAAGAATCGGTTTCGGTCGATTTACCACGCGAGGATTATCCCGGCGAAGAAGGCGATTGGCTGATATGGAGGATTGGAGCTGAACCGCCGACGTTGAACATCATCACAAGTAAGTACCTTTATCCACAATGGATTGTCCTGGGAAATATCTTCGAAACTCTTTTAGAGTATGATTATGATAAGGCCGAATTGAAACCTTTATTAGCGGAAGGCTACGAAATTTCCGACGATGGTCTGGAGATTACACTTCGCCTGCGGGACGACGTGTATTTCTCTGACGGCCAAGAGATGACCTCAGACGACATTATCTTCAGCTACCAGACCATTATAAATCCCAGGGTGGATGCACATGCCCTGGCAAATTATTATTACCCTGTCAGGCAAGTAATCCGGATTGACAATCGCACAGTGAAATTTGTCCTGCGTGAGCCGTATTTCAAAGGCCTTGAGATTTGCGGACTTATGCCGATTCTGCCGAAACATATCTACGAATTTTCCGACCCAGCCGATTTCAATAAACGCCGCTCCGAGCCTGTGGGTAGCGGACCATACGTATTTGAAAAATGGAACGTTGGCAGCGAGATTGTTTTGCGCAGAAACGAAAACTACTGGGGCTACAAACCGAAACTGCAAAAGATTGTATATCGAGTTATCACTAATGATGTGGCAGCACTTCAGGCACTGCGTTCCCATAAAATAGATTTTATGGTACCGACCGCGGAGCAATTCGTCGAAATGTCACAGAATGAGGAATTTGTCAAAGACTTTAACTGTCTTTCGTACTGGAATCCGGGTACGGGTTATTCATACATAGGTTGGAATCAAAAAACGCCCTTCTTTAGTGACCGTCGTGTACGGCTGGCTATGACACACCTTATCGACCGCGAAATGATTATTAAACATCTTATGAAGGGCCTGGCGCGCATAGTTACAGGGCCTTTTTATATTTTGGGCAAACAATACGATTCGAGCATTCAACCGTGGCCTTATGACCCTAAGCGAGCCAAAGAGCTGCTCGATGAGGCCGGATGGATTGATACCAACGGCGATGGAATACGCGATAAAGATGGTGTGCCTTTTAGTTTCAAATTTATGATAGTCAGCGACTATAAGCCGGGCGAGCAAATAGCCAAATTGTTGAAAGACGAAATGGCCAAAGCAGGGATTGATTTGATTCCGGACCCCTATGAGTGGTCGGTTTTTGAAGAACGTCTCAATACAAGGTCATTTGATGCAACAATCCTGGCATGGAATGGAGTAGTTCTTGAGGACCCTTATCAGATATGGCATTCCTCGCAAATCGAAGGAAGGGGTTCTAATCTTGTGGGCTTCAACCACTCGGAGGCTGATGCTGTTATTGAAGAAGCGAGAAGAACTTTAGATGAGGAAAAAAGAAATAACCTATACCATCGATTTCACCAGATTCTTCACGAGGAGCAACCCTATACTTTTTTGCGAACTCGGCCATCAATTAGATTTTTGGACCGTCGTTTTGAAAATGTGATTGCTCACAAATTAGGGCTTAATCCGTTCGAGTGGTATGTGCCGAAAGAAAAGCAGAGGTACAAATAATTCCGCAAACCGCGACTTATGTAAATGACCACATACATCGTTAGGCGATTGTTGTTGATGATACCGACACTGTTAGGAATAACAGTGACGGTCTTTGCCATCAGCCGGATTGCGCCGGGCGACCCGCTAAGTTTGAGTATGGGGCCGGATGTACAACTGGATGCTGAGCGGGCAGCAGATGTCCGCCAGGCACAGATGAAACTACACGGACTGGATAAGCCGCTTTATGTTCAATATGGCATCTGGCTGTGGCGGGTAGTGCGGTTTGATTTCGGCGAATCAATAAAACATCATCGGCCGGTTACCGAGCTAATCAAAGAGCGATTACCGATTACGCTTACCCTCAATATTATGGCCTTTGTAATTATTTACGCGGTATCATTGCCGCTGGGGATTTTGGCGGCGGTGCGGCATAGGCGTTTTTTTGACCGCGCAAGCTCTGTAGTTCTGTTTATGCTCTGGTCATTGCCGGTTATGTGGGTCGGGCAGATGCTAATAGGATACTTCTGTGGGCCTACGTTTAAGAGCTGGTTTCCACCAGCAGGACTTAACAGCAATTACGCTGACCAGCTACTTTTTTCCCCGTGGCTGGCTGATAGATTGTGGCACCTGGTTCTGCCCGTGGTCTGCCTGACTTACACCGGCTTTGCATATCTTACCAAGCAGGTCAGAGCGGGAATGCTGGATAATCTCCGCTCCGATTATGTAAGAACTGCACGGGCCAAAGGGCTGTCGAACTGTGTGGTGATATTCAGACATGCGTTTCGCAACAGCATAATACCTGTCATTACCATTATGGCTACGCTTCT
>CAYSJK010000038.1:0-1823 GCA_964431375.1 uncultured Pirellulales bacterium | reverse complement strand
AAATACGAACAGGATAAATCGAACTGGGGCGCATCTTACGGTGAGTCGGTCTGGCGAGAGTTTTCCAGGAGCCGGCTTAGCAGGTTCTGCCTTGGCTTTATTGTTTTTCTGTTTGCAGTCGCTATTTTTGCACCCTTTCTTGCCAATGACAAGCCGTTTGTGATATGCATCGAAGGAAAGCTGCACTTTCCTCTTTTTGGCAGCTTGGGAGCCAGCGATTATTGTATTTTCCTTGCGGCAATCATCGGATACTTACAGGTATTGCTAATAAGACGTAATCACAGACGTGTTGACCCCTCTATTCGCGGTGCCGTGCTGTGGCGTCAGGTATGTATTAATAGTTCGATTCTTATCATTGGGATTATATTGCTGCTTATTTTTGTCCCTCGCAAGCTTGATGCCACAGATTACAAAGCTCTCGTAACCTCCGGCAAGGCAACAGATGCTGTTTTTGCTCCAGTACCTTATGGCTATGGCCGTACCGACCTGAAGCTGCGTGAGCAGCCGCCCAGCCGAGAGCATTGGCTGGGGACCGATGATGTTGGGTCGGATGTTCTATGCAGATTAATTCACGGCAGCAGAATATCACTTTCTGTCGGCTTTGTAGCAGTAGGAATATCCACCATTATAGGTGTTTTTGTCGGGGCGATTTTGGGTTATTTCGGAGGTAAGGTTGATTTTGCCGGTATGCGAATCGTAGAGATAATGATGGCCATTCCGACGTTCTTTCTCATTATTACGATTGTGGCCTTTTTCCCGCGGTCTCTATTAAACATTATGATAATAATCGGCATCACCAGCTGGACAATGGATGCCCGTTTTATTCGTGCGGAATTTTTCAAATTGCGAAAACAAGATTTTGTTCAGGCGGCGGTATCACTTGGGCTACCTTTGCGGAGTATTCTTTTCAGGCATATGCTGCCAAATGGTATTGCCCCTGTACTGGTCAATGCCACATTTGGTATCGCCGGCGCTATATTTATTGAAGCGGCCCTTAGTTTCCTCGGATTCGGAGTAGCTCCGCCAACGCCAAGCTGGGGACAAATGCTAAGTTTAGGTGTCAGTACAACAGGCAGATTTCTTTGGTGGCTGTCCCTTTTTCCGGGTCTGGCGATATTTCTCACAGTGCTGGCATATAATCTCGTAGGCGAGGCATTGCGGGATGCGATTGACCCGAAGCTGAGAATTCAATAAAGCATGCAGAGTATCTCTGAAACGATAGAAAAAAGAATGAATAACAATGGAACGCTATTGTCGGCAAAAGACCTTTCGACGCACTTCTTTACTGAAAAAGGTGTAATAAAAGCGGTGCAGGATGTAGGCTTTTCGATAAAGAAAGGCAGAACGTTTGCTCTCGTCGGCGAAAGTGGCTGTGGTAAGAGCGTAACGGCACTATCGATTATGCGATTGGTTCCAGTACCACAAGGTAAAATTGTTGGTGGTGAAATTATTTTTGACGGTAAGAATCTATTATCGCTTAGCGAAAAACAAATGCGGCAGATTCGCGGCAATGAAATTGCTATGATATTCCAGGAGCCGATGACCAGTCTAAACCCCGTTTATACTGTAGGCGCCCAGATAGTCGAGGCCATAACGCTTCATCAGAAAAAAGGCACAAACGAGGCGTGGGCAGATGCGGTCGAAATGCTGCAGGCAGTTGGTATTGCTGACCCGCAGCAGCGGGCTGTCGAATATCCTCATCAGTTATCCGGAGGTATGCAGCAGCGGGTTATGATAGCAATGGCGGTTAGCTGTGAGCCGGCATTGTTGATAGCTGACGAACCGACAACAGCTCTGGACGTAACGATTCAGGCACAGATACT
>CAYSJK010000037.1:0-16132 GCA_964431375.1 uncultured Pirellulales bacterium | reverse complement strand
CCGGTGTTACACTTCGGCCTTTAAGTTTTACCAGGTCGCCATCGATGCGGTATGCAGGAGGTGCGCCAACTTTGATATGCAAGTCTGAAACCCGCATTGCGCCGTGCTCTTCGAAGTAGGCCAACATATCAAGAATGCTAAATTTTCCAAGTTCTGTGGTCGAATAAACTTTCGCTGAAGCAGGGTATCCTTCAGCCATAATCGCCTCCACTTCAACCTGCTTTCGAACTCGTCGTGGCGGAGCCCGCCGTAGCCTGATGCAATTTGCCTTTATATCCTGCCCGTAGCGGCGCATCGCGACGAGCTTTTCATAATTTACAAGTAATATATCGGCACAACTTGGCCTAAGCAAAAGCTAAATTTAGGCTACCGCCGACGCCTATATTTGACATTTTTTTCGGATTTTTTATGAAATTTAGGCCGATTTTAAGACTTTATTTATTGAGTTGATGGCAGCCCGTTGCCTGCTAATGGTTCGCCCCACAAGATATAATTCACAAACTGCTAAATACTAACAACTAAATGCGG
Source organism: uncultured Pirellulales bacterium (assembly GCA_964431375.1). GTDB lineage: Bacteria > Planctomycetota > Phycisphaerae > Sedimentisphaerales > Anaerobacaceae > CAZBWE01. The sequence continues at coordinate 15,604 of CAYSJK010000037.1, read as the reverse complement.
TTTTTGCTGGATTTGTTGAGATAAGGGGCTATAATTCGTTGCAAAATGTGCCTGCTGTTGCTTTGCTTGAGGCCAAGAGTGAGTATTACCATGGATAAGAAACCGGATACGTTCAATACTGGTTAGTCGCTATGCGAAATGGATTTCTACCTCTTATTCTTCTGCTGGTGTTACTACCGACACCAGCTTCGTTAGCTATCGACAGTAGCGCCGCTGGACAAACAAAGACAGACGCCTTCGTTGGTCAGGACTTACACTTAGCCGGGCGAGAGCTTATAAGTTATCAGTTAACCACGGGCGAACATACGCTTGTTTTCCAGGACAGATTTTCAATGTCAATCGGGGCAAATCGATTTTCCAGTGATACTGCGGTCGTATGGCTGGAAAGCGTAGCAATCGAGTTTCGCGACCGCATTCGTATTGATTATAAAACAACAGCATATTTGCAGGGCAATATAGTGGTTCAAAAAGCCACTGCCGCCAAGACCACCGATTTACGGCAAACGGTTCTTGAAGAGGGCCGGGCAATAATAGTTCAGTTTGAGGTTAGCGGTGAGATATTTGTGACGGCCGACAATAGAGGCATTGCCGACCCTCGTGGCTTAGAAATCTATGCAAAGGCCGTTGAATCGTGCCGGGCGATTGGAATTGAGGCGAAGTTTATTGCCAAAACTGATATAGTTACGCCCGAATTGACGCCAAGGAAAGAGAAACGGATGGAAAAACCGGTTGAGCCGGTAGTATCGGGACTGCGGTTGGGCCCTCGCCCAGACGAGAAGGAAATACTCTTCAGGTATCCGGTTAATATAGCACCTATGGGTGAAGTTTCGCCGCAGGTAGAGTGGGATGAAGAAAAGGGCATTGGGACAATGATAGGCAGGTTCTATCTTTGGCAAAAACAGGATGAAAGAGGCCGCTTATTAGAGCTTCAGGCCGATAACGGAGTTATATTTTATTCCAGCCGGGGACCCGGGGCGAGCTCGCCACTAAGGGGCGAGCAGTGGAGCAATGCCCAGGACATTCTGGCTAAGGGGGCCGTAAGTGCGATTTATTTATCCGGCGATGTTGTGATGACAGAAGGCCAGCGAACGATCCGGGCCGATGAAATATACTACGACTTTGACAAAAAAAAGGCGCTTGCAATAAATGCGGTAATGAGGAATTTCGATGTATCCAGAGGTATTCCGATTTATGTAAGGGCAGCAGAGTTAAGGCAATTGGCAGAAAATAAGTTTGCGGCAGATAATATCACTTTAACAACAAGTGAATTCTTCCTGCCTCAGATTTCGCTTAATGCTTCAGAGGTAGTAATCACCGATACGACCAGTGTTGACGAACAGCAAAATATGATTTCCGACCGCAGTTACGATGCACAACTTCATGAAGTGCGTTTGAAGATGTACGATAAAACGATTTTCTATTGGCCATCTCTGCGCAGTAATTTACAGAGGTCTGATACTCCACTCAAAAGCATAAATGCAAGTTATGACAATACCTGGGGAATGACGACGGAGACACGGTGGCATTTATCAAGATTATTGGGATTGCGAGAACCGCAAGGCACAGACAGCACTTTAATGCTGGACTATTATAGCAAACGCGGTATCGGAGGTGGTGTAGAAATTGAGTATGAAAGAGAAAATTGCTTCGGCAGACTATTAGGTTATATTATACACGATACCGGCGATGACGACCTTAGCAGGCACTTTAGCCGAAGAAACCTTGAGCCGCCCCATAAGCTTCGCGGCCGCTTCCGATTCCAACACAGGCATTTTCTGCCTTACGGCTGGCAGGTAACTACTGAGATTAGCTACGCATCCGATGAGAACTTTATGGAACAGTATTATCGCAGCGAATTCAATGCTGACAAAGAGCAGGAAACAATTGTCCATTTGAAGCGAATCGAGGACAACTGGGGTCTATCCTTCTTAGGCAAGGCGCGGATAAATGACTTTGCTGACGAGCTGGAGGAATTGCCAAGCGCGGAGTTTCACTGGACGGGTCAATCTCTTTTTGATGATAAGTTTACTTTGTACAGCGACACTCAGGTCAGCCGGCTGCGACAAAAGATAGGCGACGAGCATGCGATAATGATGGACGACGGGGCATTTTCATTTGCGTCACACAGAACCGAGCTTGATATGCCGGTCAAGCTGGATGCTTTCAAAGTCGTTCCATTTGTAGCCGGAACATTCGGCTATGATGACCGTAGCGGTTTTACAAGGTCGCTCGTGGATGGTACTTATACAGGTCAACCCGGTGAAAACGACGTCTGGATAGGTGAAGCAGGTATCCGGGTATCATCGCTGCCATATTGGAAGGTTTATCCTGACGTCAAATCGCGACTTTGGGACCTGAACCAGTTACGGCATATTATCAGGCCTTACTTAACGGCTGTCGCTTATACCGAAAGCGACTCGGTCGTCGAACAGCATGATATATTGAACGTAGGTATTTCCCAGCGGCTGCAAACAAAAAGAGGCAGCGGTAACAAGATGCGAACTGTTGACTGGATGCGGCTGAATACTGAGTTTACGTGGGTAAATGACTCTGAAAGCGCTGGCACCAGCGGTGCAGATAGATTTATCTGGAACAAGCCATTTGTACCGCTACGTGCGATGTCAGCACCTGGTATCTATAATGGCGACCTTATGGCCGGACTTCAGCGATTTGAGATGTTCGGGCCGAGACGCAGCTATATTGGGGCAGACTACATCTGGCATTTGAGTGATACAACTGCGATACTATCCGATATGAATTTCGATGTGCGAAGCGGTGTTGTGCAGCAATTTAATATCGGTTTTTCGCACCTACGCTGGCCTAATTTGAGCTATTATATAGGCAGCCGATATTTAAGACGGGTCCAGGTTTTAGACGAAGAAGGCTCAAATGCTTTTACTTTTGCGGCCACTTATGCACTTGACCCACGATATACAGTAGTATTCTCACAGCAGTTAGATTTCGACTACGGTGATAATATACGCAGTGATATAACGCTTATCCGGCGGTACCACAGGATGTATTGGGCCTTAACGTACAGCGTGGATAAGTCGCTGGACAGACACACAATTGCATTTAGTATATGGCCTCAGGGCGTGCCGGAAATGGCACTTGGGCCAAGAAGATATACGAGATTAGCCGGCCCGGCTGGCTATTAACCATTAATTATTGTATACTATACTCGCCTGCACCTAATTGCTTTCTTGATAAGCAAGAAGGGAGGCAAGGGCAGCCAAGTAGTTACTGGCTTAAGGTAAATCCGCCGTAGGCGGATAAACTTAGAAAATTTAAGGAGAGTACTATGGCGTTGGTTAATACGAGAAAAATGTTCGAGATGGCCTACAAAAATGGCTATGCAATCGGTGCGTTTAATGTGAATAATATGGAAATCACACAGGGGATTATCGATGCTGTAGCTGAAGAAAAAGCTCCGCTTATCCTGCAGGTCTCCAGAGGAGCACGTGAATATGCAAAGATTAGCTACTTGAATGCGATTATCAACGTAGTGGTTGAAGAAAATCCGGATATTCCTATAGCAACAAACCTTGACCACGGAGACAGTTTTGAGACCTGTAAACAATTTGTGGACGATGGTTTTACTTCGATAATGATAGATGCATCAAAACTTCCATTTGAGGAAAACATCGCAGTTACTAAGAAGGTGGTCGAATATGCCCACAAACACGATGCCGTAGTAGAGGCTGAATTGGGTCGATTAGGTGGAATCGAAGAGGATGTGGTTGGAGTTGACGATGTCAGAAAGCACTTAACTGACCCGGGCCAGGCGATAGAGTTCGTTGAGAAGAGTGGTTGTGATTCTCTGGCTGTTGCCTGTGGAACCAGTCATGGTGCTTATAAGTTTAAGAGCGAACCAAAGCTGGCTTTCGACGTAATACAAGAGATTTCCGACAAGCTGCCCGGATTTCCGCTGGTTATGCACGGCTCAAGCAGCGTACTGAAGGAGTTTGTTGACCTCATTAACAAATACGGTGGTAATATGCCTAATGCAATGGGTGTGCCGGAAGAATCCATCAGCAAGGCGGCAAAGATGGCAGTCTGCAAAGTCAACATCGACACCGATTTGCGGCTGGCGCTGACGGCTAAAATCCGGCAGGTCTTTGCCGAGAAACCCGGTGAGTTTGACCCTCGTAAATACCTCGGGCCTGGCAGAGAGGCCATTAAAGATATGGTAAAACATAAACTGCACGTTTTAGGCTGTGCCGGAAAAGCAAGCGAGTGTCTTTGAGTACGCAGCTCGTGACTTGTATGTCCTCTGTAGAAGCTCTACTCGTTCTTCATGACACAGCCCGGAGGAGGGACAACTTGTAGTTTGCATAAGTATATGGCACACAGATATGTAACATAGATTAGGAATCAATATATGCAAAATATGAGACACCCAGTTATTCTGACAGGAATTGTTCTTTTTTTGGTGGTCCACGCATTTGCGGCAGTCCCGGACGCCTGCGAAGCCCCTAATGTTGAAATAACCTCACTCAGCCTTACCAAGAGAGCATGCGAGCTAATTTACCAGAGCAAGTTCGACGCGGCCGGCAAGCTAATTGAGAAACACTGCAAGGACATAAAGAGTCAACCCCCAATTTTATCAGAATTAGCACAAACTATCCAGGAGTACCAAGCCATATGCCAACAGCGTCAATCTGCTCGTGAGGATGCATATATAGAGAGGTTGGCAGAGCTGGAAAAGCTAAGCACCAAAACAGACAGCAACGATGTTAACGACATAAGTAGCGTAAGTGATGTAAATAATATCACTGAGGCACTATTAGTTATTGCCAAGGCGTGCGAGCTTGCAGATGAGCAACAAAAAGAAGAGCTTTTGTCCAAGCCGTATGTAAAACAAACCATCCAGAAAGCAATAAACAAGGCGGCCGAATATGAGTCAGAAGGGAAATGGCTCGATGCATATATAACATGCTATAGCTGGCTGCAGGCTATTGAAACAAACAATGAGGCATACACAAAATATGCCGAGCATCTTGTGGAGAAAGCCAGTATTGTAGCATCCTTTCTGAACAGTCCCTGTGAGACTCGAAAGGAACGTTTCCAAGGCGTAAATGAAGAGATGTTTGTCTGGGCGATTGATTTCCTGAAAACCAATTACATTGACATTATTGATTACAAACAAATGATAACCAACGCTATCAAGCGATGTAAGTTACTGGGAGAGGTAGTAAGTTTATCATATCCCGACTTATCAAAAAGCTTAACAGGAGTCTCCTCATCCGTGCCTGAGCTACCACAGAAGCAGCCGGAAGAACTACAGGAGTCTTTTCCGGCTCCTGACAGCAGGAAACTTGCCGCCTGGTCAGCAGCTTTGTCGGCAGTTTTAGGCGAAGTTGAACAATCCCCTACAGGATTCGGTGAAGAGGATTTCATAGATGTTTTTAAAAAGGTTTTGGCGCTTAATGAAACAACCGTTGATTTGCCCCGCCAAGTACTGATTGCACAGTTTGCGGAAGCGTCGCTATCCACACTTGACCCTTATACAGTTATAGTATGGCCAAAGCAGGTACGGGACTTTCAGAAGATGATGACCAATGAGTTTACAGGCATTGGCATAGAAATTACGAAACAAAAAGGACTTTTAACGGTAGCAAGTTTGCTGCCTGATACACCGGCATATAACTCCGGTCTCGACGCGGAGGATGTGATAGAAAAGGTAGATGGGATTGAAACGAAAGATATGACCCTTATATGTGCGGTTCACAAGATTACCGGCCCGAAAGGAACCAAAGTGACGTTGACAATAAGGCATGCCGGCGAGGAAGAAACCAGGGACATTACAATAACCAGAGCCAGGATAACCGTTCCAACGCTTCGCGGCTGGCAAAGGACAAAAGCAGGCAGATGGCGGTATATGATTGATGACGAGGAAAAAATCGGCTATGTCCGAATAACGAGCTTTTCTGAGAGAACTCCTGCGGACTTGGAAAAAGTATTAAATAAGCTTGAAGAAGAAGGATTAAAGGGATTGATTTTGGACCTGCGATTTAACTCCGGCGGGCTTTTAGATAGCGCAATTGAGGTAACCGATAAATTTCTAAAAGAAGGTTTGATAGTTAGAACAGAACGGGGTTTTGGCAGGGGATTAGTCTTCGAGGCGGCACACGAGGAAAATACACATCCGAATTATCCGCTTGTTATACTAATAAATTCCAGCTCGGCCAGTGCTTCGGAGATAGTAGCAGGAGCATTAGAGGACGAAAAACATAACCGGGCAATCCTGGTGGGAAAAAGAACCCACGGTAAAGGCAGCGTACAGGGAATAGTATACTATCCAGGCGAAGGTGCCCAGCTAAAATATACGATGGCGTATTATCATTTACCATCCGGCCAAAGGGTCGAAAGCCAGGAGGCAATGAAAAAACGCGGCAGAAAGGATTGGGGCATTGGGCCGAATATTGAGGTTGAACTAAGAAGTGATGAGCTTAAAAAAATGATTGAAGTGCAAAGGAACAATGACGTGCTGGTTAAAACCGGGACAAACAGCTCTAAGCATGAGTTTACAAAACATACAATTAAAGAGACCCTGGCTACAGACCCACAGTTAGCGGTTGGCGTTTTAGTTATCAAGAGTAAATTAGTCGAGGCAAAGGCTCAGGCTTCAGCTGCGAAACTCCAGCGAACCCAGTCGAGTCGCTCAGCTGAATTGAAATCGGCACGAGCCGGCTGACTTTTAGCTTTTATCAGGTAAGCAGATTTGACAAATACAAAAGATATAGAAAGAGACTCTTCCTCAGGCTCAGAACAACAAGACCGCTTTGTTCGTCAAAGGCAAGAAAAACTAAGCCGTATCAGGGAATTAAGCATTGACCCTTACGGAGCAAGATTCGACGGCGCAGAAGCAGCCGAGGACATCAAGAGCAGATTTACTGAAGGTGACCAGACGCAACGAGCTAAATGTGCAGGTAGAATTGTCCTGCTAAGGGATATTGGCAAGCTCATCTTTATTACCCTGCGGGACCGCAGTGGGACCATCCAGATTGGCTTGAGTAAAAAGCTGCTTGACCAGCAAACATCAGGATGGCCACTTGCCAAATTACTTGAGCTTGGCGATATAATCGGCGCCGCCGGTCAGTTAGGCAAAACAAAAACGGGTGAAATTACTATATGGGCTGACAGTCTCTCGCTTCTTAGCAAATGTCTGTGCCAGCCGCCGGAGAAATTCCACGGTCTTGCGGATATTGACCTGCGATATCGACACAGATTCGTAGATTTATGGGCCAATCCGGAGGTAATGGAGCGCTTTAAGCAACGTAGCGCCATTATCGCTACTATTCGTGAATTTCTTAAATCACGCGGCTTTCTGGAGGTTGAGACGCCGATGATGCAGACGATAGCCGGAGGAGCCGCGGCAAAGCCGTTTGTTACGCATCATAACAGCTTGGATTTAGATTTATTTTTGCGAATCTCACCGGAGCTCTTTCTGAAGAGACTGTTAGTCGGCGGAATGGAAAAGGTCTTTGAGATAAACCGAAATTTCCGCAACGAGGGGCTAAGCAGGCAACACAACCCGGAATTTACGATGCTCGAAGTGTACCAAGCCTATGCCGATTATAATGTAATGATGGATTTAACCGAAGAGATTATCTCTGAATGTGTGGAAAAACACTGTTCGGGTAAGAATATCAAGCTTGGTGAAGAAACGATCGATTATACTCGGCCCTGGCGGCGGGCAAAATATGCGGAGCTCCTAAAACAATATAGCGACTGCGATATCGATGATATCAAAACTATAAGGAAAAAGGCAAGGCAGCTGAACATAGATGAGCCAGCTTTGGACGATGCAGTGGTTACAAATGAGGTATTTGAGGCCACTGTTGAAGCCAATCTCGTTAATCCTACGTTTGTTATTGATTATCCGGCAGAACTCTGTCCATTAGCTAAACGCAAGAAAGACCCCCACAAATTTGCCGAGCGGTTCGAAATGTTTATTGCCAGGATGGAACTGGCTAATGCTTACACCGAGCTAAATGACCCGGCTGAGCAATATAAAAATTTCCTTCATCAGCTCCGCGGCCAGGAAGAATCACTAACAAAAATGGACGCCGATTTTATAACAGCTTTGAAATACGGTATGCCGCCGGCAGGCGGGCTTGGAATTGGAATTGACAGACTAATAATGGTCTTGACCGGCGTTACAAGTATCCGAGACGTAGTGCTGTTTCCACTTCTTAAACCTATTTAGCCACAGAGAACACAGAGAGCACAGAGAATATAGTAGAGAAGAGTGTATTGTGAACTGCTTATCAACAATCATAAATTGGTTAACATCGATACCCGACGTGGTATGGGCCGCGATAGGCGGTTCAGGTTTAACCCTGCTCGGAGTTTTTGTGCAGATGAGACACGATGCAAAACAAAGGAATAAGGAGCGTGAGATGTCGCTGCGACGAGATGTTTATCTACCCGCAGCAGAACAATTGGCCGCGGCCATTAACTACCTTGCTAAGTTACCAAATGTTGACTTCGACGAACAAGGGAAAATGGAGCCAATTCAGGGCTTCATCGCTGCTGCAACAAAAATCAATGTTATAGGAAGTGATGAAACAATTGCCGCATCGAATGTTTTAGTCGGAAAGTTGAACTCGCTCATTGTACAGTTGATGTCTAAGAAAATCCCTCTCATAAAACTCAAATACGAGATTAAGACACTTGAAAAAATTGCTGAAGATTGCCAAGCAAGACGACAAGCGGCACTTACTGATATGAAATCATTAAACTTTAAGAAAGAAACCGACCAAGGACTCTGGCAATTGGTACAGTCACAATTTGCGAGTGCGCAGGAGGATGCATTAAAATACCAAGATGAACTGGCCAAGAAGCGGGACATGTGGATGAAGCTTACTTGCAACCTGCTTGTTGAGTGCGTGGAGAACACAGGACAAATACAGAATTTTGTGACGCCTGTTCTTGTTGCGATAAGAAAGGAACTTAAGTTACCGTTAGACCAAGAACGGTACCGAAAAATCATTGAACAAATTGGGCAAGAGGGCAAAAAAACTTTTGACAAGTTTATTGCAGATATAAAGAGGGATGTGGACACTACAGACAGTTAGTTTCTTGGGGCACGGGCTATCGTGAAGGCGAGGGCATCGAAAGAAACAAAATTCTCTGTGACCTCTGTGTCCTCTGTGGCTAAAAAATTATGTGGTTTATCTCTGTGGCTAAAATAAATCGAACGGGTAAAGAATGCTGAAACTATTTTTATGGCTGCGATACCTGCGTAAGAGAAAAATCGTATATTTGAGTATTGCAGCAGTTGCTCTGTCTGTGTCTTTACTGATAGTTGTTGTGAGTCTCTTCACCAGCTTTATCCACGCGTTTGAACAAAGTGCAGTGGATACCGTAGGCGATGTTGTTCTTTCGGCACCGGTTAAATTTGAGAAATACGAACATTTCATCGAGCGCCTCGAGCAAATCGGGAAGGTTCAGGCGGCGACAGCGATACTATCAGCCGAAGGCCTGCTGCATTTAGGCAAAGGCAACGTTCGCGCAGTGGAAATCTTGGGAATTGAAGCGGCCAAACGGGCAAAGGTAACCGGTTATAAGCAGTTTCTGCTTAAACAAAAACTCTTGCCAGATGACCCAACCTTCGAAGTTCCCAACCTCACTGACTCAATTGGGGGATTTGTAGGTATCGCAGTTATAACCGAGCCGGATGAAAAGACCGATGAATATGATTTTCAGTCAATCGAAAAGATGCTTGGCCAACAGGTTGTTCTTACAACAGGAGCTGTAATAGAGGACAAAGACACTCCCGCTCAGGGCAGGTTTAAGAGAAAAACGTTAAGGTTCACAATTGCCGATATTGTTTTTACAGGCGTCTATGACCTTGATAAAAGATTTGTGTACCTGCCAATAGAACATCTACAGCGGATTTTATACCCCAATGAAGACGAGAAGCTTGCCAACCAGATTCAAATTAAACTCAGCCCCGATACCGACACAGAAGCGGCTCTGACACAGATTCGCGGTGCGTGGCAGGTTTTTGCCGCTGAGGAGCTTAAATGGACACCAAATCTTATAAGGTACACTGATATCCAAACAGCCCAACAGATGCAAAGCAAATATGTTGCTGCCCTGCTAAAGCAGATGGGCGTTCTGTTATTGGTATTTGGTGTTGTAAGTTTCAGCGTGATTGTATTGATATTCTGTATATTTTATATGATTGTAAGACTAAAGCAGAGGGACATCGCAGTACTAAAAAGCTGCGGAGCAGCAAGCAGCTCAGTGGCTTTTATTTTCGTTGGTTTTGGAATTTGTGTAGGCCTGGTCGGCTCAGGGACCGGAGTCATCCTGGGATACATCTTTACAAAAAATATAAATACGATTGAACAGTGGATAACAACAATACTTGGCTTGAAACTGTGGAAGAGCAGCGTGTATATGTTTAGCAAGATACCTAATGAAGTTAACTGGAACTCCGCTTTGCCCATTGTATTGTCAGCCACTTTAGCAGCTGCTATCGGAGCGTTGATACCTGCAATTGTTGCTGCAATGACAAGACCGGTTGAAATCTTAAGGTACGAATAAACAGGCGCCGGAAATAGCGCAGATTCATTCACAGGCAGAAATGATAAAAATACATACTAACTAAAATGTACAAGATTATTCTTGCAATCAGGTATTTGGTCAAACGGCGGATAACATATTTTGCGGTTGCAGCAGTTGCTCTTTGCGTCTTTATCGTTGTTGTAGTGATGACCGTACTGACAGGGCTGGTTAGCGACTTTAAGCAGAAAAATCACAGCTTTGTGGGGGATTGTGTCATTGGCACCGAATCGCTGGTGGGCTTCGCATACTATGAAGATTTTATAAAGATATTGGGCAAGGAAGATTTCATTGAAGGCGTATCGCCAGTGATAAAAAGCTACGCTCTGATAAGTCGCAAAGGCTCGGAGCAAAACTACGGCGTCGAGATTATGGGTATCGACCCGGTCAAACACAGCCAGACTACCGGCTTTAGTCAAACGCTGCATTACCATGAAAACGATGTATCGAATGTATTTAAGCCGGTTAAAGACCCGAATTGTATGGGTTGCGTGTTAGGGATTGACTTGGCGCTGGAGCGGGATGAACAAGGCAGATATACTTATGGCTTTAGTCCAGCCGAGGCGGATATAGCTCTTGCGATAACCTGTTTTCCGTTAACTGCAAAGGGTGCTCTTGCGAAAGCAGGTGGACTGGGACTGGTCAACACAAAAACTTTCTGCTATAGCGACACTTCCCAAAGCGGACTGGCCAGAGTAGACAGCTCAATTATATATTTGCCTTTTGAACAGGCACAGCTACTCTGCGGCATGGCCGAGCCCGGCAAAAGAATCAATGCTATCCATATCAAATTCAAGAAAGGTGTCAACCTGAATGCCGGATGTGAAAGGGTCACTTCACTATGGCAACAGTTTAAGCAAAAAAGGGCCGATGAACTGTTGAACACAGTAACGGTGCAGAGCTGGAAAAGTAATAGACGCGCATACATCGCAGCAATGGAAAAAGAGCAGGCAATGATGACTGCTTTGTTTGGTCTGGTGGGGATTACGACCGTCTTTATCATCCTTGTGGTTTTCTATATGATTATCAGCCATAAGAGTAAGGATATAGGTATATTGAAAAGCATAGGCGTTTCGAATGCTAATGTCATTCAATTGTTTTTGGGCTTTGCTTTTTTAGTGGGACTTTTGGGTTCCGTTATAGGTTCGGTGGGCGGATGGCGATTTTTGGTGCATATAAACCAGATAGAAAACTGGCTTTTCAATCACTTCGGATTTCAGTTGTGGGACAGGTCAATTTATGCTATAGGTGATATTCCAAATCAGGTTGAACTTAGCGTTTTAATTGTGATTATCTTTTCAGCGATTGTTGCGTGCCTTGCTGGTGCATTAATACCGACCTGGCAGGCCGCAAAATTAAAGCCGGTAGAAATCTTGCAGGTGAGCCAGCTGTGAGTAAAAACGATTTTATATTAGAGTCTGACGGAATTTATAAATCTTACCGGATGGGCGCGACAGAGGTTAAGGTGCTCAAAGGTGTCAATTTGGCGGTAAAGCATGGAGAATTTGTGGCAATAGTCGGGGCTTCAGGCAGCGGCAAGAGCACACTACTGCATATATTAGGCGCCCTTGACAGGTCCGATAAAGGTATCGTTAAATTTGAAGGTCGACAGCTAAACCACTATGGTAGCAGCGAACTGAACAGATTCCGCAATAAAATGGTCGGATTTGTTTTTCAGTTTTATCACTTATTGGACGAATTAAATGTACTGGAAAACGTCTATCTGCCGGCAATGGCCTTAAAAACCACATTCGGATGGTTTGCATGCCGTAGATGGGCGAAGAGCCGGGCAAGAGAGCTGCTTGACCTGCTGGGATTAGCCGATAGAGCCAATCATAAGCCGTATCAGTTATCAGGCGGCGAGAGGCAAAGAGTGGCTATCGGCAGGGCATTAATGAATGAACCGAGGATACTTTTGGCTGATGAGCCGACAGGAAATCTTGACTCAGCAACGGGAAATGGTATTTTAGATGTCCTCGAAAAATTAAATCGTGCAGGCCAGACAATTATAATGGTAACCCACGATGAAAGGATTGCAGAAAGGGCTGACAGGATTATAACCTTAGCCGACGGAAAAATAGAGCATAAGAGCATATAAGGACATAATATTATTTATGGGCTGATTAGTTCATGATTTGTTCATTTATTAATGGGAGACTTTATGGGGCTAAAAATTTGGCTTGATGGCAAACTTGTTGACGAGGCAGATGCTAAAATATCTGTTTTTGACCATGGCCTTCTTTACGGTGACGGAGTCTTTGAAGGCATTCGTGTTTATAACGGAAGGATATTTAAGCTTCAAGCCCACATCAAACGTCTTTATGAATCGGCTAAGGTGATTCGTCTTGTAATCCCGATGAGCAAACAGAAGCTTACTAGTGCAGTTGAAAAAACCGTTGAAGCTAATGATGTTGTCGATGGTTATATTCGACTGGCGGTTACTCGTGGAATAGGAACTTTGGGATTGAATCCTTTTGTGTGTGAGAATGGCAAAATATTTATCATAGCTGATAATATCCAGCTTTATCCGGAAGAGCTTTACGAAAAAGGGATGAAGGTAATCAGTGCAACCACGCTTCGCAATCATCCACTGACACTTCCGCCTCAGGTCAAGAGCATGAACTATCTCAACAATATCTTAGCCAAAATTGAGGCGCTTGACAATAACGTGCCGGAAGCAATTATGTACAACCATGAAGGATACGTTGCTGAAGCAACGGGCGATAATGTGTTTATTGTGAAAAATTCCTGTATTTTCACACCACCGGTTGAAGCCGGCACTCTGGATGGGATAACTCGGGCTGCCGTTATCAAACTTGCCAAAGAAGAAAAGCTTGAGGTGGTTGAAAAAAATCTGACGAGGTTTGATTTATACGTTTGCGACGAATTTTTCCTCACCGGCACCGCTGCCGAAGTCATTGGCATCATCGAGATCGACGGCAGAGTTATCGGTGATGGTAAACCCGGGCCGATTACAAAAGTGCTAAGAAATAATTTCTTCAAATACGCCCACAGAAAGGAGAAATAGCGCTTACCAGATAAGCTCTAATCCTGATTTTTGTCAGACAAGTCCGCCGTATGTCTGGCGGACAAGTATCGAATTTCATATCTGCTAAACGCTACACGCTAAAGCCATGGAGTTATGGGCACAGATGAACCCTTCACCGCAATCGAGGACAGGCACATCCGACAGTATTAAACAAAGCGAAGCTCCTGATTTTAAGCTTATCAATGGTCGGTTACGCAAAGTAAAAAAGCTGGTCAACGAGCAATTAGCTACCTCTGCAAAAACAAGGATTGTTAACCAGTTGCTCGAATATGTTAATACCAGCAGTGGCAAAATGATTCGGCCTGGTCTGGTCTTGCTTGCCGGTAGTGCCGTCGGCAAAGTCACAGACGAGCACATTCGTATCGCAGCGATTTTTGAAATTATTCACAATGCCACGCTTCTGCACGATGATGTTATAGACGATGGAAAAAAACGCCGTGGACAACCCACGATAAACAGCTTGTGGGGTAACGAATCCGCTGTTCTGTTGGGCGATTTTCTACTTAGCCGAGCTTTCAAGATGTGTACTATGTTAGATACCCCAGTAGCAAAAGAAATCGCTGCTACTGCAGCCCGGGTTTGTGAAGGCGAACTGAGCCAGATAAGCCAAAGGCAGAACTGGCAATTGAGCGAATCACAATATTTAGACATAATCACCGAGAAAAGTGCTTCTCTTTTTAGTAGCTGCTGCTATCTTGGCGGCCTTTTGTCAAAGGGAACCGAAACGCAGCTCCAATCGCTACGGTGCTTTGGTTTAAATGCCGGCATTGCATTTCAAATCACCGATGACTTGCTGGATATAATCGGTGACGAAAGTAAAACAGGCAAGACTCTCGGCAGTGACGCTGATAAAAACAAGCTGACGCTGGCTGTAATACACTTGCTGAAAGTTGCAGATGAAAGCGAAAAAGGTGTGATTAAAAGCACATTAAGCACCACAGGAGAAGGCATGATTGTCCTCGCTGAGAAGCTTAGGTCTTATGGCAGCCTGGAATACGCGCACAGCCGGGCACAAGAGTTCGCCAAAAAAGCTATTGCAGCATTAGCCGACTTGAAAGATAGCGATGCAAAAGACGCCTTAATCGAAACTGCAAAATTTATGGCGGGTAGAGTTGTTTAAGGCAAATTTACTTCAAGAACCAAAATAAGAAAGGCCGGCTTTTAAACCGGCCTTTTTTACACATTTAGTTTAGTTCTACTAAACAACAAACAATTCAGGTCTGCTCCCGCTGCCCCCCTGCTTTCTTGCGAAAGCAAGAAGGGGGAGACGCAGGTGCATGTGTAGCTAAAATATCCATATCAAGCTCGTACCTATTCCAACAGCATCACCGGTAAGCATACATTCAGCGTTGCAAACAACGTTATCCGTAACATCAATCTGTGCACCGAGGTATCCGCCAAACTGTGAGTTAACCTCGACATCGTAATCGCCATCAACCGTAATGGGGTACCAGGAACCCATAACGTCCCCCATAAAGGTACCTGAACCATCGAAGTCATATTGGCCATCGACGATGTGGAAGAACGGTCCGCCATATACCTTAAACTTCGGTGATAATTCGTAAGCTGCACCTACCGCGAATTGCAGCTCCCATAACTCCAATTCACCTTCCGACGGCACAGCCCACAGACCATAGGCAGAATTGTAATTATCATAAATCAAGCCTTGGTACTTTACACGGATGTCCATCTTTGTGTAGCTCGCTTGAAACAGTCCGCCTATTTTGAGTTTAGTGTCTTCCCAGAAGGTTGCCTTTGTACCAAAACCTAAGGCAAGGCCGGTGTCCCAATCGTGTGCGGGGCCATCTTCATCTATCCACACGCCGGACCCCTCAATCTCAGTATATATCTCTCGCGTTGGCTTTTGGGCTTCCGCTCTGGCTCCACCAACACGGAAAAATACCTCCCAGTTATCCAGGATACCGTATCCAAGATTAAAGTAGGCCTTATGCATCTCCACATTTTCGAACACAAGCT
>CAYSJK010000036.1:0-16233 GCA_964431375.1 uncultured Pirellulales bacterium | reverse complement strand
AACGTCTGCTTTGAGAAACAAATGCCTGCATTTTTTCTCGCACAGATGTTGGATTGTCACCTTTTGAAATCGCGCATACGCCTTCTGTAATCATCTCCATAGCGGTCGTCTCTGCTTTTGAGTATATCCCCAATTTGCCTGCCAATGGGATAAAAATCAAATTAGCGGATAAAGCTCCATAGAAAGTAGTCAGCAATGCTACGGCCATTCCTGAGCCTATCTGCTCCGGGGATTCCAAACTTCTGAGCATCTGGACCAGACCAATCAATGTCCCTATCATCCCGAAAGCAGGAGCAGCCGCTCCCATAAACTCTAAAATCTTCTTACCGGTTGCATGGCGGCCCTGAAGGTGTTGTATCTCCATAGACATAAGCTCTCGAACCTCTTCATAGTCGGTCCCATCGACCAGCATCTGCATTCCCTTGATAAAAAAAGGGTTGTCTAACTTTGGAATCTCCTGCTCTAACGCCAATGCACCGTCGCGCCTGTTGATAGCTGCGTAGTTTACCATTCTTTGAATTAGCTCTGAACCGGATGGCACTTTTGCCACAATGGTCTTCTTTACCACTGAAAATATCCCTAAAAACTGCGATAGTGAAAAATGTATAAGCGTGGCGCACAGCATCCCTCCTATAGTGATTGCCATTGATGGAAGATGGATAAACATGTGCCACCCCCCACCCGCAACAATGGCACCTATGATAACCATAAAGCCAAGAAGTATTCCTATTATCGTTGCAATATCCATACTGTTATTTGCCCTCGGTTATTTGCTTTAATCTTTGGCAAAGAAAAGCCGCAAGTTTTGGTTCGGTATTAACCAGCTCAGCCAATACTTTGGCTGTGGTCCTTTCAGTCATATAGTGTAGAATCTTCACTGCATCATCAAGACCACCCCCCTTAACCGTAGTTCCATCTTTTATTTGGTTTGTACACATACTGCTCAAGATTTTGCCGGCGCTGGCAGCATCCATTTTGTCGTAGGCAGCTGCTATGGACATCAAGTTTGCCTTTTCAGCCTGCTCAATCTCTACTCTGGTTTTAAGCAGCTTATCCCGCTCACTCTTAAGATTAGCAATGATTGATGCAAGTTCGACTCGCATGTTATTAAGGCTTTCGATATCTTTTTTTAATGTGTTGTGGGAAGTTTGTAATCTTTGCTCCCGAACCTCAAGTTCCTTTAGCTTGTTATTATACTGCTGTATCTTTTCCCGAACCTCATAGACAAGACTCTTTAGCTGTCGCTCTGTCATAATCTTTTTCGCCATTTTATCATCGACACCAATAGTTCCTGCCGCCCCTGCTGCCTGAGGTAGCTGTAACACTTCCTCAGACTCAGCAGTAGCAAATGCCGGCTGATTTGCATCAGCGCGATGGTCTATGATGGGGGCTTTTGTAGTAAACCAGGCGAAAACAAACATTCCAGCAAAACTTACTAATCCCCCCGCTGCCATAATTATCATTCGTTTCTTTTTCACAACAATCTCCCAGGTTTTTATTGTATATATAGTTTCCCGTTTATTGCAGAACGTATTACATATTTTGAGATATCATATTCCGAGCAAATGATACCGTCGCGATTTCATCGAGCTCTTTCTGTTCAAGTTTTTCTTGCTCTTGGATAAATCGCATCCACGCTTTGGCTCTAAGTTTTTCTAAACCTTCTTTGAATCTCTTAACCTTCAAAACCTCGGCAATTTTCTCTCTCTGTTGTAATTCCAGGTCATTTACTTGCTTTTTGAGCATTCTAATCAGCTCATCACTCGTTACTGAATATCGCAGGAAAAATTCCTGCTTGCTTAATCGCTGTTTTGGACTTTCTCCGGACATATCGGAGATTATATCCTCTAATATTCTTTGCTGTGTTATCAGTTCTGCACGCATCTGGGCCAGTTTTTCGGTCACATCCAGTAATTCTCCTCTCTTTTTTTCTTCTTCTCTTGTCTTTATCTCAAGAACTCGCTGCAAGCGCCAAACAAATTGCTTCATTTAATTTCCAATTTTTAATTATTAACACTTAACAATTCATCCCACGACTGGGTAATTGCAGTTAGTTTTTTGACGGTCTCCCGAAAACTTGTTTTCTCACGAACAGGTTGAATAAGAAAATTGTTTATCTTATCAATTAAGGATATAGCTCCGTCGATGCGACGATTACTCCCCGAAGAAAACGCCCCAATGTTTATTAAATCCTCCGCATCGTTATAGATGCTATATATTTCTTTTAGCTTCTTCGCAGCAAGTTTGTGTTCTTTATCTACTACAGCCAGCATTAATCGGCTGACGCTTTGCAAAATATCCACAGCAGGATAATGTCCCCTTTCTGCCAATTTTCTTGATAGAACTATATGCCCATCCAATAAACTCATGGCGCTGTCAGCCACAGGGTCTGTCAAATCATCGTTCTCAACCAGAACAGTCAGAATACCTGTAATGCTGCCCTTTTCGGCGCATCCTAAACGTTCGATAAGTCTCGGCATCAGTGAGAAAACACTCGGACAATATCCTTTTGTGGCCGGTGGTTCTCCAGCAGCAAGACCTATCTGACGCTGAGCCTGGGCAAAGCGGGTAAGTGAATCCATCATAAACAGGACATCTTTGCCTTTGTCCCTGAAATACTCAGCGATGGTGACAGCTACAAAAGCTGCCTTTACTCGTTGAATCGGCGGTGAATCAGACGAAGCAACAATAACTACACTGCGACCCAGGCCCTCCACGCCGAGGTCTCCTTCGAGAAATTCTCGAACTTCTCGCCCACGCTCGCCTATCAGCGCAACAATATTAACTTCTGCCTCACTTGAATTAGCAATATCACCAAGTAGAACACTTTTACCCACTCCGCTACCGGAGAATATTCCTACTCTTTGACCTTTGCCGCAGGTTAATACTCCATCTATCGACCTTATTCCTAAAGACAAAGGTGTAGTAATCTTTTCCCGGCTCAAAGGTGGCGGGCTACTTGAATCCAGTGCTTTTTTGTCTGTCCCAACCAAGGGTCCTTTATTATCAATTGGTTCTCCTAAACCGTTTATTACCCTACCCAGAATATTTTCGCTTAGGTTAATATAACGCGGTGTGGTCCGCGCAGTCACCGCATCGCCTGGTGCAATACCCTCTATATGTTCTAATGGCAACAGAATAAGATGTTCCTTCCGAAAACCTACTACTTCAGCAAGCACACGTCGACCGTCGCGAATGTGAATACCACAAAGTTCACCTAATCCAACGCCCGGGCCGTTTGATTCAACTGTTAAACCGGAAACTTGTACTACTGAACCTTGGCAATCCAACAAATTCACTTCGCGAAGTGCCGTGTGAAATTTCTCAAAATTGATTAAGCAATCACTATTAATCGTTGCCATAAATTATTCCGCCTTTTCAAGTGCCTGGCCGATTTTCTCCAGCTGTTTATCGATTAATGAGTTGATAATGCCTTTGGGATTTTCAAGAATGCACTCTGCCCGTCCAACATTCGGGTCCGGAATAAACTTAATACCTGATAAGCTGCTATCCGGCTTTTCCTGCTGTGCCTTTTGGTATTGCTTGAGGTCCTCAGAATTCAAGTGCGCTACAATATCCTGATGTGTGGGCGTATTTTTAAGTGCTTCTTTGATGATAGATTCTATCTCGTAATCTCCATCCTGTACTTTTTGAACTAATATTTTTCTGGCTATTTCTACTGAAAGTTTTGCTATTTCCTCTCTGTGTTCAGCAAATATTTTGTCGCAAAACTCATCCAGCTTAGCTCTTAAGCCGTTGAGGGCCTGGCATACTTGGGAAAAAACGGCTTGTTGAGCTTCTATATCCTGCCTTAAATCTCGGTTGTCATCTGCTAACGAATTTGCCGTTCCCTCTGCTATCGATTTGGCTTCAGCACCATAATGGTCTAAAATTTCTACCTGTGTAATTGGTTTATCGAGTTTAGCTGTAACTGTGCCAGACATCGGATTACTCTTCCATGAAAGCAAGTTCGCCTTTTTCATTCATTTCACGAAGTGCTTGTACAATTTCATTTCTGGCATCTTCAATGTCTTGTTTCTTTGGAGCCGACATAAGCGATGTTTCCTCGTCTAACGTAGCAGCGGCCCGTTCGGAAATATTAGACTTAATCTTTTCAATAATTGTTTCGTCGGCCTTGACCAGCGCTAAAGCCAACTTTTTTGCATCGGTCCCTCTCAAGGCCTCTTGCAGTGACCTATCTGCCACTTGCGGGATATCTTCCCAGACTATCATTAAGTTGGCCACTGTTTCACCAGCCTTATCATCTTTCTCTCTTATAGCTCCGAGCAGGCCGTCTCTAAGTTCTTTGCCTAAGTTTCGCAAAATCACCGCCACTTTCCTTAGCGATTGCTCAGGGCGGGCTAAAGCAGCCCCCTCCCGGCTGGCAGCAACAGCCCCAAGACGTCTGCAAACTGTTTCCGCTATCCGTCTTTTTGCTTCGGCTGTTATTGCTTCACAACCGGTCATCCTGCTGACGACACTAACGCGGATACCTTCACCTAAAAGGCCAACAACCTCTGAGCTTTTCTTCACAGGCAATTCAGACAAAACCACCGCAGCGGCTTGAGGGTGTTCATTTCCCAGAGCAGATGCTATCGTTTGTGAATCTATGGAACGAATAGATATAAAAGGGTCCCGCTTCTGCAGCAAATCTTGTATCTGGGTCTGAATTTGAATCGCCTTATCCTCACCTACTGTACTTTTTAGCATCTGCTTTAGAAAGCTCTTAAAATGAAATCCCTGGTCGGTTTTCAGAGAGTTGCAGAACTGCCGAGCAACTTCGGTACTTTGTCTGCTGCTGATGCCGGATGCATCTAAATATGCCAGTTCAACCGCTAATTCCTGAACTACCTCAGGATTAAGACCTCTGAGCAGTTCGGCTGCGGTTGTCGGTTCCAAGCTCATCAACAGCATGGCAGCTTTTTGTTTACCTGTTGCCACAATACTATCCCTTTTCTTCAATCCAACTGGCAAATAGCTGCTTAACTTGTTCAGGGTTGCGTTGTAAGGCGTTGGCTATTTGCTTACGCACCACCAATGATTCAGATTTGCCCGCTCCGGCCGACAGAAGCCCAAAAGGCCCTTCAGCTGAAGACAACTGCTCTGCAGATGCTGCTGAGATTGCCTTTTTCCTGGCTCCACGGAATATCTTCAGAACAAGCAATGCACAAACGGCCATAATCCCTAAAGATGCATGCCTGACGATTGCAATATAACCAGATATGCTGGATGGCTCCTCGTCAATTATCGATTCGACCGGACGATAAAACTTGGCATGAACTACCTTCAGTGTATCTGTACTTTTAAGGCCGAGCGCATTCCTGATAATCTCTTCGACCTCCGATAATTCCATTATCATAGCTTGCTGTTCACCGGAACCTGCCTCATTTGAATCAGATACTGATAAGTCTACAAAAGCAGCCACTGACAATGTTTTTATTTCCCCTGGTAAGATGACTTCTTGTTTCACAGTTTTTCCGACCTGGTATTCGGTAATCACTGTTTCGTCTTTTTTTGTGCTACCCGGTACCGACGACTCACCTCCTGCTGAGGAACTGCTCGGGCCAACCTCAGAACCACTGGTAATCTCTTCTTTTAACGCCACTTTTGTGGTTGGGTCATAAGTTTCCGTAACTGTACTGATGCTATTCATATCGATAACAGCACTAACCCTCACTACTGCCCGGTCTGGTCCTAACACAGTAGTAAGCATATCCTCAACCTTCCGCGACAAGCTTTGCTCCACCCTCTCTCTATAATCAGCGACAGTACCTGCGCCATTGGCCAATGTTTGATCCGACGTGGAGGAAAGAAGACGGCCCTGGCTGTCAACGACCGTTATATTTCCAGATGTCAATCCCTCAACACTGCCGGCAACCAGATTAGTAATTGCCGCTATATTCAGGGCACTTATTCTATAGCCGGGTTTTAATCGAAGAACAACAGATGCCGTAGGCTTACTGGCTTCAGATGTAAAAATAGCCTGCTCAGAGCTTACTATATGAACTCTCGCGTGAACTACCCCATCTATCATCTGAATGCTCTTGGCCAGTTCTTCCTGCAGTGCTCGCTTAAGGTTGACGTTCTGGACAAATGGACTTATGCCGATTTTTTCTTTATCAAATATCTTATAACCACTCTGCTGGTCGGAAGGCAGCCCCTCTCTTGCCATATCAAGCCGAAGCTGGTAAACCTTTTCCTCCGGAACGAAGACACTTGTCCCGCCATTTCGTAATTCGTAAGCAATGCTCTTGTCACTGATTTTCTCAACAATCTTAGATGCCTCTTCGGGAGCAAGGCCCCGATAGAGCATTCTCATATCAGGTTTGCGGGCCCAGTGAACAAGCAGCGCTGTGATAATAATAAATGCCAAAACAACAGCAAATAGCACGGCGCGCTGAATCAGACTTATCTTTTGCCAAATCACCCTTATACTCTGCAGAAAGCTCATTTAACCCCCTTGTTAATTGCTTGTTAATAAAAAAATACTAAACAGTAGATTACAAAGGCATATTCATAGTTTGTTTATATGCTTCGATTAACTTGTTTCTAACACCCACGAGAAGCTTAAAACTCATATCCGCTTTGGCAACAGCAGAAACCACCGAGATGATATCTTCGTTTTTACCTGCCAATAAATCCTTTATGGACATATCCGATGACTGCTGAAGTTCGTCAACCTTAGATATATACTTCCCAACAGTTTTTACAGTATCATCGAAGTCCAGCTTTTTTGCATCGTTACCTCCATTTTTTAATGCAGGTGTGCCGGAACTGATGTTAGGTAATACCGTGTTCACATTTGCATTTAGATTAATCATTGATTTATTCCTTGATTATCGAAGCAATTCCAATGTGGTTTCTACGATTTGCTGGTAGCGTTTAAGAACTGCGGCATTGGCTTGATATGTTCGTGTGGCGACAGTCAGGTTCATCATTTCTATCGGAAGGTTCACATTCGGCATAGCAACGTAACCCTGCTCATCTGCCTTAGGGTTATTAGGGTCGAAAATCCTGAAAAAATCGCCCATGTCAGGGAGAATCTCATCCAGGCTGACACCCCCAACATCGTCATCATTTGTCTTGAATGCAGCTTCGAGCCTGCGGTAGGGCTCACCATTGCCTGCATCACTGGTTCGGGCATTGGCGACATTTGAGGAAATCACTTCCATCTGTTTCCCCTGAGCCCGCAAACCGGAAATCGCTATATCTATTGGGCCGAATGTATTCACTTCCATCTAATATATTCCTTTCCCAGTTGTTCCCAAAACCTCGTTATAGTGGATGAATATTGTTTTTGAATTTTATCACCTCTGGCTATTTACACTTATTGCCATCTCAATTTGTCTATATTTCTTATTCAGCAAACGAATAAAAACTTTATGACGTAGTGTGTTTTTGACCAGCTCCCCAACCTCAGTTTCCAGATTGACGTCGTTGCCGTTTGACTTTATCGGTGTCTTTTTGGGCTGAAAAATTTCAGGCTCAATCTCTTTAAGGTCAATCCCGCCGGACGAATTTAATGCCTTGGCAAGCAGCTCCTCGAACTTAACATCAATCCTGCGATATCCAGAGGTTTCAAGATTGGCAACATTGTTAGCGACCGCCCTTTGGCGTAAGCTCTCTGCTCTTAAACCTGCCTCAAGAAGCTCTACTATACTATTTGTCTTGGACATCTCTGCTTCCAACAACCTATGTTCAATTTGCTTCTGCTAAAAGAATCAGCAATAATCGTGCCAGACGCCTAAATCTGTTTAATTTCAGCCTATTAAACAGCTTTTTGCCCAAAAATCGCATTTAACTTAAAATAATCAACCTTATTAATCCGTCCAAAAACGTCAGGTTTTTATACAATCGGATGTGTTTTTTACAAGTCGGTCCCTTTGACATAAGACCTTTTTAAATAACGCTTTAGCCAACCCGGAAATTCCTTCCTAATCCTGTGGAATCTTTCTCCGCATACATTTAAAAAGAAAGAAGATTTTTCAGCTAACCAACTTTTTCTATACCCATAACCTCTGTCACATCAAATACTTATGTTTTCCAATTGCTTTTATAATAACTGTTGGTACGTCGATTGCACATATTTCTTGAACTATATTTAGGATTGATTTATGGACGCCAGTATTCTGACAATAAATAGTGTATTTGCAGGCTCGACTAGCGCCCATTTAGTACCTAACAAATCATCGGCATTATCGAATAATACCAAGCAGGCAGCCCAAACCACCTTAAAGAATACTGTGCATACTAATGCTACCGAAAAGAGTACTGCGAATACTAATGCTACCGAAAAAGCGTCCGATAAGACTTATGTTAATGCCCAAAATAAAACCAATGAAAATACGTCACAGCATTCTAAACCTACGGATGCCCAAAAACCAAATAGCGAGAAGCCCCAGAAGTCTGGAATTGGCAATCAACCAGCAAAGCAAAATCCGACCCCCAATGTTGCTTTGCACCTAAATATAGCCCAACAATGCTTAGCACAACACCCTCAAAACATTGAGCAGAGCAAAGCAGGAACAGCAGAAATAGCAGGCAAGAAAACCGGTGATAAATCTGCGCCTTTTCTAAAGGGCCTAAATACTGATAAATTGGCTCCTACAACTGGACAGACCTTGAAACCTATCGAGAATAAAACTCTTCCGGTTAACAGCACGAGTATGATTGGGCCGAAAACCTTTCCCCCTGACACAGCCAAACAGCCAGTAACTGTTGATATCCAACCGAATAAAGTGGAGAACGCCGGTGATATCCAACCTAATAAAGCAGAGAACGCTGGCAGAATACAGGGGGCGAATAAAACGCTTTTTATTACAAAAGACAATACCAGCCAACAAGGCAGCGAAGCATTAAACCCAAAGGCGGTTATTGACACAGATAGCAAAATAACTGCCCCAGCTGGAAAAACAGCATTTGTACATACAGAGGGAACTTCTGTTGGTCAAAAAATATCCACGTTGAGTATCGATTCCTTACTGGTTCAAAACAATCCACTTCAATCCCAGGGTAAATCAGCTCTTAGTCCGGAAATATCACCTCCTATCACCGAAAAACCAGCAGCTGATGAACCTGCTTGCCTTCGGCAAACCAATCCCAATGTTCAGGGATTCTCAGAACTTTTCTATAGTGGCAACAAAAACCAAAAACAAAACTCATCAGGCAATCCTGCTATATTAAAGACAAACATAACAGAACCACCCAATGAGCAGGTAAAAAACCAACACGTAAAACCCGATAATATTTCAAATTCAATTTTCGAGCGGCCGATTTCTTCAAATAATATCCAAACCAATACTACAAGCGAATCACTCAAGTTTACTGGGGCCGGAAATAATCCCAACAACATACTGCCCAGAGATACTACTGATGGGATTAGCCGACAAATTTCAGAATCTATTCAGAATTCCCTACATCAACAAACCGGCAAACAGCAAATCACGGTCCATCTCAATCCACCGGAGCTGGGTAAGGTTTGCATAAAATTCCAGGAACAGCAAAACCAGCTCACAGGCTCGTTGGAAGTCAACAGGACACAAACCAAGCATGATATCGAGCAGTCACTGCCGCAAATAATCCGAAACCTTGGAGATTCCGGCATTCAGATAAAACGGCTCGATGTCATACTCACAGACCAAACCGGGCAGCAGTTTGCTAAAGGCCAATCCCCACAGAATGAGTACTTTCAACAACACTATTTCGCCGGTAACAATAATCACCAAAACCAAAATAAACTCGGGACTAATGAATGGCTCACGAATGATAACAGCTATGTGGATGACTTTGAAACACAAGTACAATTTACAGAGAATTCTATAAATATGTTAGTTTAGCATCGCCAAGTCCCACCAATCTCCTCACTTATCTTAAACTTGCAGATGTGTCTCGCGAATATTCCTGTTTGACACTTGGCAATATCCAAGTATATCTCAAAGCTTCCCAGCTTCCGCTACAGCTAATAGCTTTTTGCACATTCAGAGCAGAGTCACAAATAAGATTCAGTTGTCGACAAAGATAGTCAGTCCATCGGTCTGAAAAATTTCTCAGATACATGTCACTAAGCTCGCAAATTATCTTATTTTTTCCCCGCTATATGTACAGTCTAAACACCGATATCAGTATGCTCAAGAATAATATTACAGGTCCAGTAATTTTGTGAATAATTTCTACAAATAAGGCCTTAAGTCCTTTTTATCTTAATCGATAATGTTCTTTAAAAGAGTCTTTTTATGGAGTGACCGGAGTGATTAACGCATATTTAACTTGTCAGTCATAGGTGTCAAAAGGTAAAAAAATTTACTGTTATTTAAATAAGGAGTTGAAAATATGTTAGCAATTAAGAACAACATTATGGCAGCGAATGCTGCTCGACATTTGGGGCGAAGTTATGATGCACTAGCCCAATCAGTCGAAAGACTGGCGTCGGGACTGCGTATCAACACTGCAAAAGACGATGCAGCCGGACTGGCTGTTCGTGAGTTGATGCGTGCCGATATTGCTGTGCTGCAACAGGGTGCCCGTAACGCCCAGGATGGCATCAGTCTGCTGCAGACCACGGAAGGTGCTATGCAGACCGTCGACGACCTGCTCGTGCGTATGAAACAGCTGGCTGAGCAGGCAGCTACAGGTACTTATTCTGATGCACAGCGAACCATTATGAGCAGCGAGTTTAAGGAATTGGCAGACGAAATCGAACGTATTGCAGGGGCAGAGCAATTTAACGGAATCACCATGCTCAATAGTGCCTCTGGTACTATAGCAATTGTCTTTGGTGATTCAAGCGATTCTATCGGCATCAATAAAGCCGATATGACCAAGGAAGGTCTTAAGATTGATGCTCTGGGTCTCAGCACCACAACTAGTGCCCAGACGGCCTTGACAAGCTTAGACACCGCAATCAGTGACGCAACTACCGCCCGTGCGGACTTCGGTGCAAAGATGAATCGTCTGGAAAACACGGTAAGTGTTCTTAACGTCCAGACCGAGAACCTCATGGCAGCCGAGTCTCGTATCTCCGACGTTGATGTAGCCACTGAAATGGCAGCAATGACGAGAAACCAAGTGTTGGCACAAGCCGGTGTTGCTATGTTGGCACAGGCCAACATGATGCCTCAAATGGCATTAACACTGGTCAGATAGAAGAGGCATACTCTACCATCAATGAATGACACTTTGGGGGAGATGACTGGTGGAGCTATAGGAGGAGATGACTGGTGGAGATACAAACCAGCAGTCATCTCCCTTCTTATGGATGAAGCACTTAGGCGAGAAAATAAACCTATCAGCCCCTTAACAAATGAAAAAAAATTGTGCTCCAGGGCTTAAAGCCCAGAACACAGGTAAGGGAATAGTAAAATGAATGAAGTGGGAGCGTATAAGGATGTTGCAGTTACTACGCAAAGCAAGGGTCGGCTTATTATCCTGCTTTACGATGGTGCAATCAAATTTATGAAGCTGGCTATTAAAGAGCTGGAAAATGGCAACTATAAGGAAAAAGGTCAGTATATAAACCGAGCCCAGGATATAATCAACGAACTAAATGCCGTCCTGGATGTCAACGCTGGCGGCGAATTAGGTGCTAACCTGCGAAGGCTCTATTATTTTATTAACAATCGGCTGTCAGAAGCTAATACAAAGCGTGATCCTCGAATGATTCGCCAGGCTATCTCAATAATGGAAGAGCTTAATCAAGGCTGGAAAACCATCGCTGGATAGTCAATTATTTGGATTCGCCGTTGTTATTATAATACTACTGGCCGGTACCTGTGAAAATCGTCAGATTATTCTTTTCATTGGGGAGAAATTAATGAAGAATTTGTAAAATTCTCAAGGTGTTAGTCACTATTAAGGCAAACCAGCTTAGATTTATTCCATTTTATACATATTATACGGAGCTGCTTTAATACGGCGAAACACAATGCCAAGAAGGAGATTAAGATGCTTACAACAGAAGATATCGTCTCACTCAAAGCGAAGGATATTATGACGAAAAATGTAATCAGTCTAACAAAGGACTCACCAATAGTTCAAGCTATTGAGCTGATTTCAAACAACAATATCACCGGCATCCCTATAGTTGAAGACGATATGAGTTTGGTAGGGATTCTCTCGGAAAAGGACGTCCTGAGTTTACTCTATACACCGGAAGATGAGGATAAAACGGTTAATGATTTTATGACGCAACCACCGGTCTTTTTTGATGAGAATGAAAGCTTACTGGATGTTTGTGAGTGTTTGATTAACAACTACTTTAGGAGAATCCCTGTTGTATCAGAGGGGAAATTAGTCGGTATAATTACCAGAAGTGACATCGTCCGGGAATATCTTCGCCAAAGGGAACAAAATAATGCTGGCTATAACTAAAGTACTACGATAATAATTATGTTATTATAGTCGCCATAAGTAGCAGCGGTTTTTTAATACAGAACTACCTAAGCCCCTTCAGCCTCGTTAAGTAAAATCCTGTAGGTCAAAAGCTTACGAGTCTTTTTATATGGAGTGAAATGCCCTAAATTAGGCGATGTACCAAAGTTTACTAAAATCCTTATAAACTTTTCGACGTTTCTCCCTTCCTTTATATCTCACCTGCCTTATAATAACTTCTCAGAAATACATTTTATATGACTATATTGCCATTATAATCCACAGGAGGTTATATGAGCCATATAACAAGACGTTCCTTTCTGAAAAAAGCCGCTGGTGCTGCTTCTGCCGCAGCCATTATTCCCACTATGTCTTCAGGCTGGCTAAGTATCGCTAAAGCAGAGCAGAAAGAGTATTTTGAATCCGAGTTTGGGGTCTCAGACAGTCTGTGCAGGAAAGTCCTGGCAAAAGCCCTGTATAAAGGTGGGGATTTTGCTGATTTATACTTTGAGCACACAGTAGGCAATTGGGTAGCTCTTGAAGATGGAAAAGTAAATCGAGCTTACAGCAACATCGCTCTTGGTGTGGGTATTCGAACCGTAAAAGGTGACCAGGTCGGATACGGATTTACACAAGAGCTGACAGAAAAATCCATGTTGGATGCTGCATCGACTGCCGCCACTATAGCCGATTCGAATCCTAATGAACCTGCGGGGCAGTTTGTCGGATTGAAGACCAGTAATTACTACCCTCTCAAAAGATTATTAACTTCCGTTCCTCTCGAATCAAAGCTCCCCCTTGTCCAGTCGGTAAACGATAGCTGTTTCGAGCTTTCCCCTCTTGTCATCAAGGTAAATGCTGGTTTTCATGACCAGCAGAAACGAATCCTTGTAGTTACAAGCGACGGCGTAATAGCCAGGGACCTAATCCCAAGGAACTATCTTTATGCTCTCGTCGTAGCGGAAAAAGATGGAAAGCGAGAGAGAGCCTGGTGGAATATAGGCGGCCGCCGGGATTTTTCATTCTATACTACTGAAATAGTCAAGTCTTTGGCTCAGAAAGCTGTCAGCAGGGCTGCGGTTCTTTTTGACGCTGTGCAACCGCCGGCAGGTGAAATGCCCGTTGTCCTGGGCCCGGGTATAACAGGAATTCTGCTGCACGAGGCGATTGGGCACGGAATGGAGGCCGACTTCAACAGAAAAGGGATTTCCACTTACGCCACGATGCTCGGCAAGAAGGTTGCTGAGCCGTTTGTCTCCATCGTTGATGATGCAACCAATCCACAACTTTTGGGCTCAGTCAATGTGGATGATGAATGTACCCTCGGACAAAAAACAGTACTGGTAGAAAATGGAATTCTTCGCAGCTACATGCATGACAAAATCTCTGCTATTCATTACAAAGTCAAACCAACAGGCAATGGCCGACGCGAGAGCTACGAGCATTACGTTCAGCCGCGTATGAGAAACACATATATGTTAGCAGGACAAGCAAGCCCTGAGGACATCATCAAAAGCGTGAAAAAGGGCATTTATGTTCAAGATGTAAGTAATGGACAGGTGAAAATTGGTGAAGGTGATTTTGCATTTTACGTCTCACAGGGAAAAATGATTGAAGATGGCAAGCTAACCTTACCTATCAAAGATATAAATATTATGGGAAATGGCCCAAAGATGTTACAGAACGTTACTATGGTTGCGAATGACCTTGAAATGGCTCAGACGGGAGCTGGAGCTTGCGGAAAAAATGGGCAAAGGGTTCCTGTGAGCTTTGGGTTACCGACTGTCTTGGTCAAATCCATGACCGTCGGAGGTGTGAAGGCGTAAATAGAGGACTATCAGTATGAATAAAGAAATGTACGATTTAGCCGCCTGGTCAATGAAAACCACGCTATCTGCCGGTGCAGACCAATGCCGGGTAGGCATACACAGGAACCGCTTTATAGAAATAAGCTACCGCGAGCGTAAGCCGGAAAACATAAAAGAGGCGTCTAAAAGAGGCCTTAATATTGAGCTCTTCGTCAATAGCAGATATTCGAGCCAAAGCACTTCAGACCTGCGTAAAGACGCCTTGAAGAGCTTTATCTCAAATGCTGTTGCCACAACAAAACTGCTGGCCGAAGACCCATATCGCTCTCTACCCGACCCCAGGTACTATCAGGGCAGGCCAAACGTAAACCTGCAAATTGTTGACCCTAAGCATAAGCAGCTTTCCCCCGACCAGCGACATACTATAGTAAAGGCCATCGAGCAGGCTGCCCTTACCACAGGTGGTGAGAAAGTTATATCCGTAACTGCAAGCGAGCAGGACTATCATATTGAATCCGTAGAGTTAAGAAGCAATGGATTTGAAGGATACCGTGAATCGACAGTCTATTGGGCTGGTGCGGAAGTAACAGCACAAGATGAGGGAGACCGCAGACCAAGTGGTTATCACTTTGTAGCTGCTGTTAACAGAGACAGCCTGCCTTCGGAAGAGGAAATTGGAGAAGTTGCTGCACAACGCACGCTTGATTTGCTCGGTGCTCAGAAAATCAAGACCCAGACCCTCCCTGTCATCGTAGAGAATCGAAACGTGCCGAGACTGCTTGGTGGCCTGCTTGCCGCTATGTATGGCAGAAACATTCAGCAGAAGCAGTCCTTTCTTGCGGATAAAAAGGGACAAAAAATTGCAAGCGAGCATCTTACACTAATCGATGACCCTTTGGTCGTGGGCGGACTGGGCAGTAAATTATTTGATGGAGATGGATTCGCCGCAAAAAAAAGGATTATAATAGAATCAGGAGTATTAAAAGAATTTTTTATTGATTGGTACTACAGCAGAAAGCTCGATTGTGAGCCGACAACAGCCGGAACTTCGAATCTTATTATCACGCCGGGAAAAAGGTCGGTCAAAGAGATAATGAAGGACCTTGGCAGAGGTATCTTCATCACAGGATTTCTTGGCGGCAACTCGAACTCTACTACTGGAGATGCTTCGGTTGGCATCAATGGAAAACTTTTCGACAAAGGCGAACCCGTTCAATCAGTTGCGGAAATGAACATTGCCGGAAACCATCTCGAATTCTGGCACAAGCTCTCTGAAGTTGCCAATGACCCCTGGATGTATTCCTCTCAGCGAACTCCGAGTCTTGTTTTCACGGATGTTGTTGTCTCTGGCGTTTAATATTATCTTTGAGTTCGACTTCCAGGTTTCAGAAACACTTTATGTTTTAGTAGTTTCGATACCAATAACAGTTCTTCAATTCACGACTCACTGAGCTGCAATCATACCTGACTCAAAAACTGTTCGAATCTATAGAAAAAACAAAAATATTTTCGATATTTAAGCCCTTTTGGGGGAAAATTTTTGAGCATGAATTTCCTCATTATCGGGGTTAAGCAGGGCAAATTATTTAGCTTCGGGGAAGGCATTTAAACTCTCAATCCGGAGTTTGGGGGCAGGGGATAAAAATAAGAAGTTTTTCAAACTTTGGCCCTTTTACCCGTGTTAAAACGCCTTATTTCCCAGGGCCCGCAGGTCTACAGAAAAGCTCAAGACAAAGTTCAAACTCTGCCGATTCACAATAATAGAAGTATAGTTTAACAAAAATAATTAAAGTTAGCAGAAAGGAGACCGAAGCAAAAAAAAACAGCTTGTTAAAACTTGCCCCTGTGAAGCTTAAGCCGGGTATTTCAGACACATACGAAATGTAAAAATAAAGGGATATCCCGTTAATGGCATCACAGGGGTCTTTTTTTCTTCATAAGCGATAAATCCCAGCCAGGCAGCACGAGCAAAGCGGCATTTTTCTTTCAATCCACCAGCGAAAAAACTACTGTTACTCACGTATAATTTTTTCTATCGCCCCGGCCACTATATAGTCCG
>CAYSJK010000035.1:12461-16279 GCA_964431375.1 uncultured Pirellulales bacterium | reverse complement strand
GATGAAAAAGACAGGAATCAAAACAATCGCAATACTTGTATTGGTGTTGACGGCCCTGGTGGGCCTGGTGCTTGCCGGTCCCGGCCGCGAAGGCCGCAGGCAAAGAGGCGGCCCTGAATTCGGCCCTGAAAGTCCTGGTAGATTCGGTATGGGAATGGGAATGGAACGTCGCGGCGGACCCGCTGAGCCGGGAGCTTTAGGCATGTTCGGCAGACTTGACCTGACCGACGAGCAAAAAGAATCCATCAAGAAAATTAACGAAGAATCAAAGGAAAAAAGCAAGGCCGCTGCCGAGGCGGTTGGGGAGGCGAGAAAAGCACTGCAGGAAACGGTCGCCAAAGGCGAGGAGGCCGCCATTCGCAAGGCCGCAAAGAACCTCGGTGAGGTACTCGGCGACCAAGCCGTTCTAAGAGCTAAGAAGATGTCCTCTATAAAGGCAGTGCTGACCCCAGAGCAGCTTAAGAAACTGGAAGAGCTCAAGGCAAAAATGAAAGAACAGGGTGAGAAATCCCGCGAGAAAACGGATGCTCCCCGCTCCCGTGAGAGGTTCCCTGGCTACAGACAGCCGGGTGGTTCGTGGGGACCCCGGGGTGGTCAGCGCGGGTTCGGCCCCTATGGCAGAGGCCAAAACGCCTGGGCACCATACGGACCGTGGGGTCATGGCAGACAAGGCTGGATGCAACACAACCAAAGACCAGAATGGGACTGGTAATGATGATTGATGGCCGCTGAGACTACTGCCAATCGCCGGGGTAATAAACGGATTCGGCTGCAATGTCAAACTTTCGACACAGGCCTTCTACAAGCGTCTCTATGCGTTTTATCTGACAATCAGTCGGGTGCGTGGTTTTGCCGTCAGCGATAATACAGATGCGGATAGTCTGACTGGTTCCGTACCAGGTTCGGCCGGGTATGATAGACCACTGTTTTTGCCACTTTTCTGTTGGCTGTATCTGGCCGTCGCCCCCGCCGAGACCGTTGCAAATAAGAAAATGGCAGTTGATATCCCCGGAGCTTGGCAGCCCACCAAGTGACGCTAACTGTCCTATATCACCTGCTTTGGTGCCGCTATAGTAAATCTCTATACGTCTCCAGCGGTCAGGCGACTGAGAAGCTCGAGAACGGATGGCTTCTTCAACAGGGTCAAGAAGCAAATAAGTAGAGAGACAAAATGGGCCGCCTGAGGGAGGATTATTGCTAAGGGCCATTAAAATTATCGCCCCTGCCGTCATTGAAACCAGCAGCGCCGCTAAAACCTTTGCCACCCTTGGCTGATTTGACATATCCTTAAACCCGCAAAACAACTCGAATGAACCAGAGATAACTGCCCAAAGACAGGGTATGATTACCTTGTATAATATTCATCGGCAGTTGTCGATAAATTGCTCCAAATTTTACTAAAAATTCTGTAATTTATCCCCGAAGGTTCGCGTCTCTGCCAAGATAGTCCGAAAACGGTTGAATCATTGAAAATTTTATTCAACTGCAACCAATCACAATATGTAAAAAAAGAATGCACCTCACAGTTAACCTGTTATAAATATATCTTGATTAATGGGACCCGAATCTTTATATTCCCATATGCCGGATTATTTACTCAACGGTGATGAGCGTCTCGATGATACAAAAATGAGAATCACAGAATATCAGAACACATATAAGAGGGAATTACGAAATGGCATCAAAATTTCGTCAACTAACACCGGAGGAAATCACCAGGCTGACCGAGCAGGACTGTAGCTGTACCGATTGGTCAAAGGTTCAGGTTGCCGAGGGATTCAAGGCAGAGACGGTAAAATCAACCTGCTTTTCCGGTGAAGTAAAATTAGGCGTTTTTGAAAAGCAAGTACCCTTTCTCGGCGGCATTACCAAGCCATCCGGTATCAGTAACGCAACAATTCACAACTGCACGATTGGCAATAACGTATATATAGGCCATGTAAGGAATTATATCGCCAACTATGTAATCGAAGACGATGTTGTGATAGATAATATCGACCTTCTCGCAGTAGAAGGGGAAAGTTCTTTTGGTAACGGTACGGAGGCGGAGGTCGTTAACGAGGCCGGTGGCAGGGAGATACCGATTTACGACCATCTGTCGGCCCATACCGCCTACATAATAGCGTTTTACCGTCATAGGCCTAAAGTAATTGAAAAGCTGCAGAAAATGATAACCGACTACGCGGCTTCCGTTACATCTTCCATGGGTCTTGTAGCAAAAGGCGCCAGAGTTATCAACTGCAGGATTATCAAGAATGTAAAAATAGGCCCTGCAAGCGTAATCGAGGCAGTGAACAGGTTGGAAAACGGCTCAATCAATAGCTGTCCGGAAGACCCTGTTTATATCGGCCCCGGAGTCTTCGCAGAAGATTTTATAGTGTGCTCCGGCGCGAAGGTTACCGAAGGCACAATAATATCCAAATGTTTCGTAGGACAAGGTACAGAATTGGCCAAGCAGTATTCAGCCGAAAACTCGGTGTTCTTTGCGAACTGCGGCGGCTTCCATGGCGAGGCCTGCGCTATATTCGCAGGGCCTTATACCGTTACACACCATAAATCCACGCTGTTAATCGCCGGGCTGTTTTCTTTTTTGAACGCCGGCAGCGGAACCAACCAGAGCAATCATATGTACAAGCTGGGACCTGCTCACCAGGGCATCGTCGAGCGCGGCTCAAAGACCGCCAGCGACTCATATATGCTCTGGCCGGCAAAGGTCGGTGCATTTACCGTCGTGATGGGCAGACACTACAGAAACTCAGATACTTCGGATTTGCCTTTTTCATACCTGATTGAGCAGGAAGACGAAAGTATTCTTGCCCCCGGAGTGAATTTACGCAGCGTAGGAACCGTACGTGACGCTCGAAAATGGCCGAAAAGAGACAAGCGCAAAGACCCGAATAAGCTGGATTACATAAATTTCAAACTTTTAAGCCCATACACGATACAAAAGATGCTCAACGGCCGCGCGTTACTCATCAACCTT
Organism: uncultured Pirellulales bacterium; assembly: GCA_964431375.1. GTDB lineage: Bacteria > Planctomycetota > Phycisphaerae > Sedimentisphaerales > Anaerobacaceae > CAZBWE01. The sequence goes on along the minus strand of CAYSJK010000035.1, from coordinate 13,296 downwards.
AAATTAAACTCTGGGCCAACAAGCGATTACTTTATCTATCATAGCTGCAAGATTAAGAAGTCATCGCTGGACAACGGTATTAAATTCTATCAGATTGGCTCTGACAAGTTCTTAGGTAATTGTCTGATTAAACGACTGGAGGACAAACAGCTCAAGAATGTCGACGAGCTTCGGGCAGCCCTAAAGTCGGATACCAAAACAGGGCCGGGTAAATGGGTGGATTTAGCGGGTTTATTCGCTCCGGAAGAAGCAGTCCAAAAATTGCTATGCGATATTGAAAATAGCTCTATCAGCACCCTGGAGCAGGTTACCGAATCATTTAAGTCGATGCATGAGAACTACCCGGCATACGAATGGAGCTGGGTTGTGAGTGTTTTGGAGCAGCAATTGAGCAAAACCATCGACAAGATAACAGCAGATGACATCATTGAGCTGACAACGAAATGGAAAGAAGCTGTTGTAGAGCTTGATAACACCCTTTACCGCGATGCCCGCAAGGAATTTGCCGATACCGCGCAGATTGGATACGGCATTGACGGCGATGAAGAAATAAAACATCAGGACTTCGCACAGGTGAGAGGAACGTTCGAAGAAAACAATTTTGTTACTGAAATTAAAAAACACATCACTGAAAAGACTCATCTCGGTGAGGAGCTTATCAGCCGGATGGAAAAAATACGCTGAAAAGAAATTTATTCATTCAAGGAGTAAACTATGAGAGTAATAATTGAGCCGGATTACGAAGTAGCATCCAACTGGGCTGCCAATTATGTTGCCAAAAGAATAAACGAATCAGGCCCGAGCGATTCCAGGCCTTTCGTGCTCGGTCTTCCCA
>CAYSJK010000035.1:0-12451 GCA_964431375.1 uncultured Pirellulales bacterium | reverse complement strand
GAGCCGGATTACTATGTAGCATCCAACTGGGCTGCAATTTTTGTTGCAAAAATAAAAAACGAGTTCGGCCCGACCCCAGCCCCACCGAGGGGCGGGGCGAGCGACTCCAGGCCTCTTGTGCTCGGCCTTCCCACAGGCTCCTCGCCGCTTGGAATGTATAAAGGATTGATAGAGCTTAATAAGGCGGGAAAGGTAACATTCAAAAATGTAGTTACCTTCAATATGGATGAATATGTGAACCTTGCCGAGGACCACCCTGAAAGCTACCACTCGTTTATGTGGAATAACTTCTTTAGTCACATAGATATTCCTAAAGAAAATGTCAATATTCTCAATGGCAACGCATCTGACTTGGCAGCCGAATGTGCAAGCTACGAACAGAAGATAAAAAAGGCAGGAGGTATTAATCTTTTTATCGGTGGTATAGGCCCTGACGGCCATATAGCCTTCAATGAACCGAGCTCATCATTAACATCGAGAACGCGAGTTATGACATTAACCATCGACACCATCATAGCTAACTCACGGTTCTTCGATAACGATATTAACAAAGTCCCCAAAACCGCTTTAACAGTGGGTGTGGGGACGGTTATGGACGCTGAGGAGGTAATGATTATCGTCAACGGTCATAATAAGGCACGGGCACTGAGGCATGCCATCGAAGGAAGCGTCAATCATATGTGGACAGTCAGCACACTACAAATGCACCCGAACGGTATTATTGTCTGTGACGAAGCGGCTACTGTTGAGCTGAAGGTCGGGACAGTAAAATATTTCAAGGACATAGAGTCAGCAAATCTCGACCCGGCAACGCTATTAAAATAGGGTACGTATAAAACGTTTATCGCATCCGCTATTATTCAATGTCAGCTTCATCCTCCTGTGGCTCAACAGGCTTTGTCGGCCGAGGAGGTGTCATCGGTCGTGGCGGAGGCATTATCCTTTGGGGCTCTTTGCCGGGCGGATAAACAATATCGGCCTGGGCTTTGAGCGATTCGACAAACCGTCCAGCCGATTCCCGCTGCTTTCTCTGCTTCAGCATTTGTATTATTTGGTCTTTAGACTGCTCAAATGTTCTGGTTTTTGCGTCTCTGTGGTCAACGACCTTTATTATGTGGTATCCGAATTGGGTCTGGACAATGTCGCTGACCTGCCCGACCTCCAGTGTGAAAGCGGCTTCTTCAAAAGGCGGTACCATCTGTCCTCTGCTGAAGAAACCCAAATCACCGCCTCTTTCCGAAGAAAGACAGTCAGAATTGGCTTTAGCTAACTCGGCAAAATCAGCACCGGCTTTGATTTGTTTAAGCAAGTCCTCTGCTTTTGCTTTGGCCTTTGCCCCGGACTCGTTTGGGTCCATATTAGGATCAGCGGCGTCAAGCTTTATGAGAATATGGCTTGCTTTGACCCTTTCGGGCTGTTCGTACTGATTTGAATTCTGGTCATAATACGTTTTTGCATCGTCTTCCGTAATATTTACATCGATTGAAAATTCAGCTTCCGTAAGTTTATGATAGAGCAGCGCTCTTCGGACCTGCAGTTTTATCTGGTCGAAATCCCGGCCGAGTTCTTCCATCTTTCCCTTGAAATCCTCCACAGACAGCGGCGGCGTCTGCTTAGATGCTATTTCGCTAATCTGGTTCATTACCTCTTTGTCAGTAACCGTTATATTGGCCTGCTTTGCCTTGGCTTCTATCAGCTGTTCAACAATTATTCTCTCCACAGCCTGCTGTCTTAGCATTTTTTTCATCTGCTCCATAAATTCCGGCGGGCGATTTTGAGACTGTTTTGCCATTGCAGCGAGCTGCGGCTCAATCATTTCATCTATTTCGCCTTCTGTAATCTTAACGCCATTAACGATAACGGCTGTGCTATCCGGTCCTGTCTCAGTAACATCGGCCTCGACTTTTATTTCTTCAGGTCTGGTTTCTTCCGGCGCCGGTGCGGCTTGTTCGACATCGGCTTCGGGCGCCTTACGCCGGCAAGACAAGCCACAGGTTGCACAGATTATTAAAAGACAAGTCAGAATTTTTAAGCTTACATGATTACTTTTCATAATTCGTCCTTTCGCGGATTAACATTATCAAGACATTTTAAGATAGAAAAACGATTATTTCACGAAAAGACGAATCCGTCAAGGCATTTCCTGCATTTGCTACATTTTTTACACAATACAAAACGAGGAACTATTTGTAATAACTACACTTAAATGATAAAATTTCGACATTATGGTCTGATTTGTGATACTTTTAGCACAAGGTAATTATGGATTTTCCCAGGCGAACAACAATACAAAGCCATACGATAACTATTGTGCCACGATACGCAGAAACGGATAAGGCAGGTGTGGTGCATCACAGCGTATATCCGGTGTGGTTCGAGATGGGCAGGACCGAGCTGCTGCGGGCTAACGGCCTGGCATACAAAGACCTCGAAGAGACAGGTGTGTTCTTTGTCGTAGCTGAGTTGAATATAAAATACCGAAGACCCGCTCTCTATGACGAAAAACTGAAATTGCAAACGAGCTGTACCGGCGTAACTGCCAGCAAGGTCGAGCACAGCTATAAACTTACCCGTGAAGATAACAGCATGGTCTTGGCTGAAGGTACAAGTATCCTTGCCTGCGTCGATTCCGAGGGAAAAATTCGCAGAATACCTGAATTTATGTATCCGGAGCCCGATTAGCGACCGTGCCAACTACTTAAATATGATAGTATTACTGACAGACTTTGGACAGAGTGAATATGTGGGCGTGATGAGGGGGGTGATTTACAGTATTGATAGTAATGCAAAGATAGTCGATTTATGCCACGACATCTCGCCTCAAAATATCATCGAGGCATCGTGGATTTTAAAAAATAATTATAAATACTTTCCAAAAGGAGCTGTCTTTTGCTGTGTGATTGACCCGGGCGTAGGAACAGACAGAAAGGCATTAGCAGTAAAAACGGAAAATTACTATTTTATCGCGCCGGATAACGGCCTGCTCTGGGAGACGCTTGGCGAGCCCAGCCTCTCGGAGGGGCTGGGCAAGCAAACAGTACTGGATATAAGGCAAATACCCATCCCAGCCGACGCAAGCAGGACATTTCACGGCAGAGATGTATTTGCAAAGGCGGCTGCAAAGAGCAATCAAGGCAGGTTCGAGACTATAGGCGAAAAAATAGAGAAAATCGAGAAACTTGCACTTTATCTTGAAGACAGAACCGGAATTATTGTGAGAATCGACAGCTTCGGAAATATCACAACTAATTTGGCCAAGCAGGATAAAACCGAATATACCGTGGCGATAGACGAGAAGAAATACACGATGCAATATTATCCCAACTATGACCTGAGCCAAGAGGGTGAGCTTTTTCTGATTGAGGGTTCAAATAATACTCTGGAGATTAGCTTGAAAAATGCAAGTGCAAATGATAAACTTCACCTTAGGCCCGGAACAAGGATATCAATATTTTAACAGGGCTGCTTAGCTTTGAACGAAATAAAGGAAAGCTGTGGTCTTTTCGGAATTTTTGGCGACCCGCAAGCGGTTGAAAAAACCTACTTCGGCCTGCATAGTCTGCAGCACCGCGGACAGGAATCAGCAGGAATAGCCACGAGCGATGGAGAATCTATCCAGTGCTATACCGGGATGGGTATGGTAAGCAGGGTCTTCCGCAGCGGCTCAGGTATTTTAGAGAAGCTTCGCAACCCGATAGCAATCGGCCATGTACGGTATTCGACAACCGGCGCCAGCAAGGCCGTGAACAGCCAGCCGCTTCTGGCGGAGTTCTCACGCGGGCAGGTTGCGGTGGCGCATAACGGCAATCTTATAAATGCAATGCTTCTGCGGGATGAATACGAGGCCTACGGCAGTATATTCAAATCGACGAGCGATACGGAAATAATTATCCACCTGCTCGCAAAGCCAACGCATATCAGCAAGCCGGACCATATAGCGCATGTATTGAACCATTTGCAGGGGGCATATTGCCTGTTGTTTTTATTCGCCGACGGCATTGAAGCGGCCCGTGACCCCTACGGCTTTCGGCCTTTGTGCATCGGGCAAACAGAAAACGGCAGCTACGTTGTCGCCAGCGAGAGTTGTGCCTTCGACGCTATAAAAGCAAAGTTAATTCGTGAGGTCGAACCCGGTGAAATAGTACGTCTGGATAAAAACGGTCTATCCAGCAGATTTTTCGTCGAGCCGGGTACTGTTACGCCGGCTCACTGCATCTTCGAACATATCTATTTCGCCAAGCAAAACTCCCGCTTCTTCGGCGAGAACGTGCACGAATTCAGGAAAAAACTCGGAAGGCAACTGGCAATAGAACATCCAGCCGATGCGGGCGTCGTCATACCGGTACCGGACTCAGGGACGTCGGCAGCAATCGGCTATGCAGAGCAGAGCAAGATACCCTTCGATATGGGAATGGTCAGAAGCCACTACATAGGCAGAACATTTATCTCTCCGGAACAGAAATCAAGAGAGCTGCAGGTCAAGCTCAAGCTGGCAATGGTAAAAGAAGTCGTCGCCGGAAAACGCGTAGTAGTCGTAGATGATTCCATCGTTCGCGGCACAACCACAAGAGGCAAGATTAGAACCCTGCGTGAAGCCGGCTCTAAAGAAATACATATGCGGGTGAGCTGTCCGCCACTTAGATTCCCTTGTTTTTACGGTGTGGACTTTCCAACTAAAGAAGAGCTGCTGGCGAATAATCGGAATCTCGAACAAATCAAAGATTTTCTTGGGGTCGATAGTATCGGTTATCTGTCACTGGAAGGTATGCTTGGCTGTGCAGCGCTTGCCGCTGACCATTATTGCACCGCCTGCTGGACGGGTAAATACCCTATCCCAGTTGACGCTACACCTGGAAAATACGATTTGGAAAGATACCAGATGAATATGTTTGACGAAACCGACACTTAACGAGAGCAAATGAGTAAATATATTACATATAAACAATCGGGTGTCAGTATTGAAGCCGGAGAGCAGATGGTTGAAGAAATCTACTCTGCCGTTGCCAGCACCTTCGGGCCGAGGGTAATCGAATCGAAAAATGCCTTTGCAGGGATGTTTCGGCTGGACTACGACGAGCGGCTGTTTGCGAAAAACTACAAACACCCCGTCCTTGTCGCCTGTACAGACGGCGTGGGCAGCAAGGTGCAGCTCGCCGGCAAGATGAAAAAGTACGACACCGTCGGCATCGACCTTGTGGCTATGAATGTCAACGATATGCTCGTACAGGGTGCTGAGCCGTTATTTTTTCTCGACTATTTGGCGGTACACAAGCTCGACCCGAAAATAGTAGCCGAGCTCGTAAAAGGCGTGGCGGCGGGCTGCCGACAGGCCGACTGCGCACTAATCGGCGGCGAAACTGCTGAGATGCCGGATACATACTCCAAAGGCGACTTCGATATGGCTGGCTTTGCAGTTGGTGTGGTTGAACGCAAAAAAATCATTATGACAAACAATGTAAGAGCAGGTGACGTTATTCTGGGCCTGGCCTCAAGCGGGCTGCACTCAAACGGCTATACACTCGCCCGAAATATCTGCTTCAAGCAGAAAAATCTGAAGATGACCGATGCAATCAATGAACTCGATGGAGCGATGCTTGGCGACGTACTGCTCGAGCCGACCCGGATTTATGTTCGTCCGGTAGTGAAACTATTGAGCCAATATAAAGTCAAAAGAATCGTTCACGGTATGGCCCATATAACCGGCGGAGGACTGGCGGGAAATATTCCGCGAGTATTGCCGAAAAACTGCAACGCAGTTATAAAGAAAGAAAGCTGGCCAAAACACAAGATATTTACATTCCTGCAAAAGGCAGGGCCGGTTGAAGAAGAAGAAATGTACATGGTCTTTAATATGGGAATTGGTTTTGTGCTGATAGTGGCTGAGGACTTCGCTAATTCAATTGCCAGAAAATTGGAGAGATTCGGCGAAAAGGTCTATAAAATCGGCAGAATCACCACCGGCACAGTCCACAGTCCCAGGGACTCCTTACGGAGGACGCCTGAAGGCGGAAAAGTAATTCTTAAAAGCTGAAAAACTTACTGGCTTTATCCTTTTAACCTCATACTATTAGCTATGCTTTCAACGATTAAAAATCTCAGCGGTGTACCCAAATTTATCATAGCAGCAGGAATTTATGTCTGCTTTGCTGCATATCTATTTCTGCCTCACTTCACATACTTCGATACATCACAATATTTTCTGCCGATTAATATTTGTATTGGATGTCTTGGCTGCTACGTTTTGAGCAGGCGTTGGGTCGGCACCTTCGTTGGCTCGCTTGTTGCCGGAGCCATTTACGGCTTTGGACCATATGTACTTGGTCTGCTTAGATTCCATCCGATAGCAACTCTTTTAGCAGCAGCCATACCCTGGCTGTTCTGTCCTGCCGCATCCATACAAAAACGAGAATTGCACTGGCTGAGTGTGCTGCTATCGACTCTGCCGTTTGTTGTGATAATATTATTTTTTAAAGCGACAATGCACTTGCGTTTATTTCCAGTTCCAATACAGGCCAAAGTCTATTTACATGACCTGAACGGCCTGTTAGCTCCGATGTTAATGACCGGACGAAGGATAACATTGGTAGGTTTTTATCACGTTCCAGCAGCATTTTTGATTATGGGTATTTCCATGTTGCTGGCAGCCGAGAGAAAAGGAATAATTTTAATTATAGTTCTCGGCACTCTATTTGCCCTGCTCGGACCTCAGTTAAATCTATTTACAGAAGTCAGCCCGATTATATGGCTGAGCATTCCCGTTCTATGCTGCTCAGTGCTAATAGGCGAAGGTTTGCATGGCCTCGCTTTGGCCGGCCGCTCCGACAGACAGTGGGTTTTGGCAGTCGTCTTTTTTATGGGAACCCTGACTATAGTGACACTTCTTCTGGCTACGAAATACGCCTTTGTATTTGCGGGGCTGGGTAAAGATTCAGCAAAATTGCTTGCCGATACCGCCAAACTCTATTTACTCGGCACACTGGCAGTAAGCGTGATATATTTTATGGCCTCTGCAAAAAAGCGTCTTCTTTATCTGCGATGGCTTGTTCTCTGCTCAGCTATGGCAGTCGATATGTTCTTCAGCGCAAGATTCATCGTCGATAGCTTACTTGTGGGCTCTTTTTAAGCACTTTATTGCGGTATTTCAGCCCATCTAAAAATAACGACTATGTCAGGCAAAAATCTCTTGCAGTAATATACAATTTTCTGTATAATTATTTCAGTTAATTTTACAATTTGCCCCATGTCCAGCAAAGCAGTTAGAAAGACATAAGGAGGAAGGGTGGAATTTAATAAACAGCACAAAGACCAGCGAGTCTATATTGAATTTCCTGCGTGGCGAATCTGTGTTTGTTTAACACTGCTGTTTCTTTTTTCAACCAACATATTTGCAGGGCCGGTAGGAAAACAGCAGGCCGAAAAAATGGTGAGGGGCTGGCTAAAGACAGATACGAAACCTCTCGGCGCTATGCTTGGACGGCAGATTAAGAACACTGATACTTTCTACAACGAAGATTCAGAGCCGATATATTATGTTATTTATCTTCAGCCGAGCGGTTTTGTGATTGTACCTGCTGATGACAGGGTCGAGCCAATTATCTGCATAGCTGCGGGACAAACCTATAATCCATCTGACGATAGTCCGCTGGGAGCTCTGGTAAGCGGGGATATACCCAACCGAATGGCTGCTGTTAGAGCTCTGGATATAGCTATAAGCGGGCTGCAAACAGAAGCTTCAATTACTAATAGAGCAGCCCTGTTAAACGCCGGCACCAGGGCCAGTGACAAATGGAGTCAGCTATCCAGCCAGGATGACACAGTCGATTCGTCGATAGGCATTCTGGGTACATCAAGCATTTCAGATGTTCGGGTAGCGCCGCTTGTGCAAAGCACGTGGGGCCAGGGCAACGTGGGCGGTTATGAGCCGGGTACAACCTGTTACAACCACTATACTCCAAGCAATTGGCCCTGCGGCTGTGTGACTACCGCGATGGTACAACTGATGCGATATCATGAGTATCCCGGGACCTATGTCTGGAGTAACATGCCACTTCAACCCGACAGCGGTATCACGCTAACCCAACGACAAGCCATAGGAGCGCTCTGCTACAATGCCGCAGAATCGATTAATACAATATATGGGCCGCCGGAAAGCGGGGGATCGTCTGCGTCATTAACCGATGCCAGCGCAGAGCTTGAAGACACCTTTTATTACGATAATTCCATCTATGGCTATAATCCCTCCATTGGAACAGCACTGAATAATATGATAAATCCGAATCTGGATGCCGAGCATCCCGTTCTATTGAGCATTGATGGGCCATACGGCGGCCATTCTGTTGTGTGTGATGGATACGGTTACAACGGTTACACGCTGTATCACCATATAAATATGGGCTGGGATGGCAGAGAAGACGCGTGGTACAACCTGCCGGATGTTGATTCATCACCATATTATTTTACCAGCATTAATGGCTGCGCATATAATAACTTCACCTCCAATACCGGCGAGATTATAAGCGGACGAGCAACAGATATTGCTGATAATCCCATCCCGGGCGTAACAGTAACAGCATCCGGGGGGGGCACATATTATGCAACAACCAATGAAGCCGGCATTTACGCACTGAGAGGCGTGCCATGGAATCAAAGCTTCACGGTAAGCGCAAGCAAGCCACCTCATACGTTTGTAAATCAATACGTTTCAACAGGCAGGTCATCCGACTGGTCAGGCACCTCGGGCAACAAATGGGGCGTCAATTTCGCTTCCCAATCCGCAGGTCCTCCCTTCGCATACGACCAAAGCGTTACAGCTCTTTCCGGCATAACCGAATCAATTACCCTAATCGCCAGCGATGATGGTCTTCCGAATCCGCCGGGACAATTGAGCTATATAATATCCGCCCTGCCCCAGCATGGAACGCTGACGGACCCGGCTGGGAGTGAAATAAAAAATGTTCCGTACACACTCACAGGCAACGGCAATATCGTCGAGTATTGGCCCTGCTCATATTTTGTCGGCGAAGACTCGTTCGATTTCAAAGCCAACGACGGCGGAACAGCTCCTCAGGGCGGTGACTCAGAACCTGCTGCAATCACCATCGACGTAAATAATGTTATATATACTACCTTCGAGCCACAAACGAACATGTACGCACCCTGGCCGATGCAAACAGGCTTCCATGACGGCCGAACGCAAGTAATATATCTATCCAGCGAAATCGGAGACGCTAAAGCAATAACCGACCTTGCACTGGACGTTCACCAGGTGCCGGGACAGCCCCTTAACAACTGGACAATCCGAATGAAACATACAAGTAAGAACTACTATCCCGACTTCCCATTTTTCGAGACAAGCGGATGGACGATTGTCTATCAGGGTAATGATACAATAAGCTCGACAGGATGGCGGAATTTTCACTTCCAGAACGCCTTCGAATATAACGGTACAAGTAATTTGATGATAGATTTCACCCATAACAACAGCTATTACACTTACGATGGTTATTGTATGGCCTCAGATATGAGTCTCGACCGCGTAGTTATGTCATTCGCAAACAGTACTCACGGCGACCCACTGTATTGGTCTGATTACAGCTCGCCGGGAATATATACTTCATCGGGAGTTCCGAATATAAAACTCATTTCGAGCGTAGCGGGCGATGAGCCGTTAGTCGGCGACTTCGAGCCGGACTGCAAAGTGGGTATAAGGGATTTGGGTATCCTGTCAACTGCCTGGCTGAGCAGTTTCGGTGACGATAACTGGAATCCTGATTGCGATATTCATGAGCCGAGCGACAATATTATCAACTTCCTCGACTTCTGCGTCTTAGCCGAACACTGGCTCGAAAGCATACCTTAACGAGTATCGTAAATCGAATTACGAGCTGAATGTTTCCCGTTCGATTTGGCCGAGATAGAATCGGCCGTCGTTCTGCATAAATTTGATGATGGCGTCGAGCTGCTGATGTACGAAACCGTTATCATTCGAAACTAATGAGATTGCAATGACCGCTACTATTTTGCTGTCCTGATGGTCAACCTCGGAGATGGAGATATTGAACCTGCTTTTCAATCGGCCGGTCAGACTTTTGACGATGCTTCGCTTTTGCTTCAGCGAAGTTACGCCCTGCAGATTCAACTGAGCTTTCAAAACACCAACAATCATTTTGATAATGCGTATGTAAGTAAATCGTGTTGTGCTACTTACTTATCCTTCTGTTCTACGAATTTATAATCGAATATACCCAACCCCGGCAGTCGGTGGCAAGTGTTTTTGAGGATTTTCCAGAAACCAAGCCCTTCGCACGATAGCAGCCGGATTTTTGGCTAAAAAATATTACTTTGGCTTACAAAAACCCGTAGATTCCACGATGGAAAAAATCGGCTCTTTTTGATAGTATCACAAAACCGGGTACCACTGAACTGCCTTTCAAGGCGGAGAGGTGATGAGGCGGTACCTGCCTGCTATCATACAGAAAACATCTTCTATATCTTATCCTGCTTCATTCACGCGGGAGAATTTTTATCTGCTTGTGCTCTGCCTGCCTGAAATCCCACGGCTTAACCATAAACAAAAATCGGCTGCTGTGCCGATATCAGATATGGCCGGGTTATCGGCTTTAGATACAGACGAACCATATACGATAATTCGGGAAAAACGGAAAGGGGCTGGAGTTTCTCTTTCACAATCTCCTCCCTCCAGCCCTTTTCTTTGCGGCTTTAAAATGCCAATCGGCCAGATGATACAGTTTTTTTATCGACACTTTATAAGGGTGACTTTGGCTGAGGATTCGACTAATAAGGTCAATATTAGCTTTGGGGGAATTGCGGAGGTGTATTACGGTCAATAATTGCATTTTATTGTATTTATCGTTGCAAAAATGACTAAAGAGAATACAATATAGAGCACCTTTGGTTTTTTCTAAAAAGTAACTGATATGCGAAAATACAAAAACAATTATGCGTTCATAGACGGCAATAATTTATATCGTTCCATAAGAGAACAGGAATGGACACTTGATTATAGACGATTCAGGAAGCTTTTAGATGACAAATATGGCGTAACAAATGCATTTATATTTATAGGTTATGTCGACACAAATGAAAGTCTGTACACAGCATTACAAAAACAGGGATATATACTGGTTTTTAGACCCACCTTACATTTACCTGATGGCAGGAAAAAGGGTAATGTTGATACTGAACTGGTACTTCACACTATGATTGAATATCCAAACTATGAAAAGGCCATTATTGTAGCAGGTGATGGTGATTACCACTGCTTGGTAGAGTATCTCAAGAAAAAGGATAAACTATTGAGGCTTATAATTCCCAATCAATACAAGTATTCATCACTACTTAGAAAATTTGCTCCCGACATCGCTTTTTTAAATCAATTGAGATGTAAGCTTGAGTTTAAGCAGCGATAAAAAAAGAGAGGCATTGCCTCGGGACGAAACCCTTTGGCCAACCTCTCATCGTAATCTCATTAGTAAGTATACGATATAATTCGTCAAAATTCAACAAAAAAATCACATTTTTACAAATGTTTTTTGAACAGACCAACTGGCCTTAAAATCAGGGACCGCTGGGTAAGTTACTGTAAATTCACAAGTTATCGCAAAAAAGCACCTAAAATCGAGTTATGCTTTTATTTCGGCGACGAGTGTTTTGGTTTCGGGAGATTGGTTCTGCTGGGCACCTTTGAAGGCGGCGACGGAGGATTCGTTTTGCTGCTTGAACAGCTCGTTGCCCTCGATAATCTCCTTCAAGGCCTTTGATTTTGTCCGTGCGTCGTTTAGGAACTTAACCGCCTTTGTGCCATAGACACCGCCCAGTAACGCACAGATACCGATACCCAATTCAAAGGCGGAATCCGCTACCTGCCAGGCGTCGGGCCTTTCGGCAGACTCATCCAGAGCGGACCTTGCAAGCTGCCAGTTCGATTGGGCGAGGATATCTTCTGCAGTCTCTGCCTGCGGGAACTCCTTCGGCAGGCCATTATAAGAAACGAAGGACCTGCTTTGCAGTTCGCTCAATTCCGTCAGGGCCTTGAGTTTTTCCGAGGTGTCCTCATCTCTTGCTGTCTCGGCTGTCGCCACTGTAGTGCGGTTGTGCAGCCAGGCGTTCTGCTTTTGCTTTTCGCTCGGCGCAAATCGCAGACTCTGACAGCCCACACAAACAAGTGCACCTACTACAAGTGCATAAATACATAAGTGATTTGTGTTGTTTTTTGTCTTTTTCATCGTTTCGCTCCTTACTATCAATTAATTTGTTTATCTTCTATATTTCTCTGCGAGAAATGTTTCTCAACAGCTCGCAGGCGGTATTCGTAGGAGATGCTCTTTGCAGAAAGTGTCTCGAGCTTATTTGTGAAATCCTTCTGGCATTGCAGAAGCATTGTTACATCGCGCTGCAAGAGGTCCAACTGTCTCTGCAGATTCACCCAGCT
>CAYSJK010000034.1:0-16498 GCA_964431375.1 uncultured Pirellulales bacterium | reverse complement strand
TTTGGGTCGAATAACAAATATGGCTTCTCGGGTTAAAACGGCTGAAAGTTGCTAATTTGTAAAAAATTTATGTTGAAATGTTCGTTGATATTAATTAGTATTTAGTGTTTTAGATATATAAGGGTACTGTATTTATGAAAAAAGGAATACATCCGGAATACAAGAAAGTGGTGGTTCACTGCGGCTGTGGTAATACCTTCGAGACCCGCAGCACAGCAAAAGAAATACACGCAGAAATCTGCTCTATGTGCCACCCGTTCTATACCGGCAAACAAAAATATGTCGATACCGCCGGCCGAATAGAACGGTTCCAAAAGAAATACGGCACAAGTTACATCAAAGGGGCCCCAATTCCCAAAAAGCCGGAAAATGGGAATCCCAAAGACAACAAAAAAGACCGGCAACAATAACTGCTTTACCACGTATAATAGCGAATAGCGTTCAGCATTTAGCTACTAATCAATTAATACCTGCTTTCCGCTATTCGCTATTTTTTACTTTTAGCGGACTACATTCATGGCTGAGAAAAAAGACAGCTTACTAACGAAACTCGATGGGCTTGAAGCACGCTTTACTGAAATCGAAAAGCAGGTTGCCGACCCGGCTATTGCCGGCGACTCTGCCAGGATTATTGCGCTCTCCAAAGAGCAGGGTAAACTAAAAGCGATAGTCGCTAAATACCGCCAGTACAAAACTACGGTGGCAGGCATTGAAGATGCAGAACAGATACTAAGCGACAGTACAGTTGACGAAGATTTCAAAGCTCTTGCAAGAGAAGAAAAACAAGGGCTTGAAGATAAAAAAAATGCCCTGTTTGAAGAAATTCAAAATACGCTTATTATGGCTGACGTGATGGCTATCGATTCAGTCATAATGGAAATCCGGGCAGGTACCGGCGGTGAAGAGGCGGCATTATTCGCCCGCGATTTATACAATATGTACATAAAATATGCCGAGGACCGCAAATGGAAGGTCGAACAACTCAGCTTTAGTACTGCAGAGATGGGCGGCTTTCGCGAGGTTATTTTCAGCGTTAAGGGTGACGGAGTATGGTCTGAACTGGGCTATGAGGGTGGCGGCCATCGCGTTCAGCGTGTCCCGCAGACCGAATCTCAGGGCAGAATTCACACCTCTGCCGCGACGGTGGCAGTGCTGCCTGAGCCGCAGGAGTTAGATATTCAGATATCTCCCGATGATGTCGTCGAGCATGTCAGCAGGGCTGGTGGACCCGGCGGACAAAACGTTAACAAGGTCAGTAGCGCCATAAAACTCGAACATATACCAACCGGAATCACCGTTAGTATGCAGGACGAAAAAAGCCAGCATAAAAATCGAGCCAAGGCCTGGAGAGTCCTAAAAATCAGGATTTATGAATATCACCAGGCCAAAGAAAGGGCAAAACGCGATTCACAACGAAAAACTATGATAGGTACGGGTGACAGGTCTGGTAAAGTCAGGACATACAATTATCCACAAAATCGCGTTACCGACCACAGAATAAATCTATCGCTTTACAACCTCGATAAGATAATAGCCGGCGATATGGGCGAGCTTATTGCAGCACTGAAAATTTATGACAGACAGCAAAGATTAAAAAACCTATAATCTTAACCAGCAATTTATATATAGGACATTGGTGACGAGACACAAACTCTAAGATGAGAGATACGAGATGATAGTTGTTGTTACCGGAATGGTTGGTGTCGATAAGAAAAGCTATCTTCAAAAAGTATGTCAATTCGCTGCGGAGAAAGGCAAAGAGGTACTGTTATGCAATGTTGGCGATATGATGTACGCCGAAGCGACTGATATTCCAAAGGGCAAAATCCTTGATATAGCAATGAAGCGGCTAAGCTCGCTTCGTCGCAGTGTTTTCAAAGACATCATTGCAAAGGCCAAAAAGGCCCGCAACCTCATAGTCAACACTCACGCAACCTTCCGCTGGCGACACGGCTTATTCCCCGCCGTGGACTTCGACCAGATGCGCCAGCTCGGTGCCGATATGTACATTTGCCTGATTGATGGAGTCATTGCCCTGCACTCCCGGCTCATAGATGAACACTCTGTCGAACACTCCCTGAAAGACCTGATTGTCTGGCGGGAGGAGGAAATAATCGGCACAGAAATGCTCTGCAAAGGAGTTAACGAATCAGCTACTCTTTACTGTCTTGCCCGCGGAGCCGAAGAGCAAACCACTGAAACATTTTATAAACTCGTCTTTGAACGCTCGTGCAAAAAGGCGTATCTGAGTTTTCCAATGACCCATGTTGCTGATATGAAAAATATCCAGGAAGAAATCAACGAATTTCGGCAATTGATGAAAAATCTTTTTATCTGCTTTGACCCTGCTGAATTG
Organism: uncultured Pirellulales bacterium; assembly: GCA_964431375.1. Taxonomy (GTDB): domain Bacteria; phylum Planctomycetota; class Phycisphaerae; order Sedimentisphaerales; family Anaerobacaceae; genus CAZBWE01. Next base: position 14,142 of record CAYSJK010000034.1, on the reverse strand, counting down.
GAAGAATCGTATCTGCCGCATTATGCACACAAGGCCGCCGAGCAGGGGTCATATTTTATCGAGGTATCATCGCTTGGGCGAAAGGTCCGGCTGGATCTGGCCCAGGTACAGCAAATCGAACACGATATTAACAGCCAGATATACGCCCGTGACTTTATGCTCATCGACCAGTCGGACATGATAATCAGCTTTATCCCGACATTGGCTGATGGCCGAGCGGCGGTATCCAGCGGAGTAGAAAGGGAGCTCCAGCACGCCCACGAAGCAGCCAAAGAGGTTTTCGTCATCTGGACGGCTAAGCAAAAGCCCTCGGTATTCGTTACCCAAACGGCAACAAAAGTCTTTACAGATTTAGATTGTGCTATAGAATTCTTTAGAAAGAAAACCTATATATAAAAGAAGGTATAATGTATTTAAGCCATTCAGAAATACAGCAATTAGATTTACTCAGGGGAAAAAGCCCTTCGGATAGATTCTTACTAATGGTTCAATTGATTGACGGCCAAATTAAAGCCATCAAAGCAGGGCTTAGATATAAGCATCCTGACATTGATGATGAGGAGCTGGAGCAATGTCTGAAGTTGACAATGAAAAAAATATATTCATTGAAACCTTAGAATGGATTTGTAGGAAGTTAGATTCAGCAAATGTCCCCTACATGATTACCGGCGGTTCTGCTGTCGGGTTCTGGGGCCATATCAGGACCACAATGGATATTGACATTCTAATTCAAATTCATAGCGAACAAACCGCTCCTCTTTTAAAGAGTATCACAGGTGAAGCTTACATTGACATGGAAAAGGCAAAAAAAGCCATTTTAGATAAAAGCATGTTCAACATAATACTTAATAAAACCTGCTTCAAAATTGACCTCATCCCACTGAAGGAGGATAGCTATGAGATAAAAAAGTTTAATAACAGAGTTAAAATAAACTTTCAAGGCAAAGAGATATATGTCATAAGCCCTGAAGATCTCATTATTTCAAAACTTCTTTGGAGTAAATCTGCCGGCGGTTCGGAAAGGCAGATTAAAGATTGTGAGAGTATATACAGATTAAATAGTGAAAACCTTGATTTGGACTATCTTAAAAGATGGGTCGAGATGTTAGGCGTAGAGGAAGAATTCAATAAACTATTTTAGGACACGGCCTTATCTGAGGTTCTACTTAAAGTCGTCTATGAACGAAGTATTTCGGTTATTTTAAGTTACAGGCTATTTAATTTGACTAAACAAAGGAGGCGTATCTGATGAGTAAGACGTTCAAATGTGATATATGTAATAGGGATTTTACCTCTGGAAACGCTTATGGATATGGAATTGGGGAATCGGTGCTGGAGTTGGATGGAATTTTCTGCCGCAACTGCTATACAAAATGCACAGAAAAAGGAGATATTGCCGCTGCACTTCCGACCGATAAAGCAATGAAACGGGCTCAAGAGTATTTGGCGGACCCTGACGGATGGGAAGAACGGCGGAGGGCCTTCTTTAGGAACACAGTCCTAAAACTCGAAAAAAAGAATCCTCACCACCCAACATTATTGATGTACAGAGAAGGAGAATACCTTGATCGCCATGGAAATCTGGTCAAAGTACGGCTGATCCCTTTTACTCTAACTATGCTACTTCAGGCATTACAAGAAGATTATATTTACCCTCCGCCTAAGCGCAAAGGCAAAGGATTTGGCTTTGGCCGTAAGTACGTGTATTGGCCAGATAGATAAACAGGAAGTGGTGTTATACTATTACGAATAAATAAGCATCTTGTAACAATAGATAACACGGTGTAAAAGGAGTGATAGTCCAAACTGACAAAGAGTTAGCTGGGTGTATTGACCATACGCTGCTCGATGCCACGACAACAAAAGAGCAAATCAGGCAATTATGCCGGCAAGCCATAGACCTCGGATTTCACAGCGTCTGTGTCAATCCACGATGGCTGTCCTTTGTGGCGGAACAATTGCATGGTTCAAAAGTTGCGGTTGGCGGAGTGGTCAGCCTGCCTCTCGGTGCCAATACGACCAAAATCAAGGTCGCTCAGGCAAAAGAAGCCATCTTCGCCGGTGCTGATGAGATTGATATGGTCGCCGACCTTGCTGCAATAATTGAGGGTGATGCCAATTATCTATCCAATCAACTGCAGGTAGTGCTAAAGGTTTGCTATTCGATGAATCCGAAGGTTGTGCTAAAAGTCATAATTGAATCGGCTGCTCTTACACGTGAGCAGAAGATATTTGCCTGCCAAATCGCAGACAGATGTGGAGTCGATTTCGTAAAGACAAGTACAGGGATGAACCCTGCCGGCGGAGCGACAATCGAGGATATAAAACTAATGAAAGAAACAGCTCCAAGCTGTAAAATAAAGGCAGCCGGTGGAATAAGAACGCTAAAGCAGGCCCTTGAAATGTTAGACGCAGGAGCAGACAGAATAGGCACCTCCTCGGGTGTGCAGATTATAAACGAGTTCAGGAAAGGTTTGCCACAATGACATCAGGGACAGTTGTCGAGACATATAATCGTCAAGATGGCTTACGCCAAAGCTCTATTTGCAAACTGCACTATAAAAAAATCAGCGCACCCATAAATTTGCCTGCACTAAGTGAGATTTTCGCCAGCCGAAGATGTGCATCTATCCTCGGAGGAAATATATCCAAAGCAAATGCGGACAGATTCAGTTATTGGGCCGCTGAACCTAAAGAATTATTCGAATTTAGAGCAGGCCAAAAAGACCCCTTTGAAAAACTACACAAGGCCCTGACGAAATATAACCTTGAACCAGACGCAATACGCAATATGCGATATGCAGGAACGAAATTGCCAAAAGGCATTTTCTGTGGCGGTTGGATTGGATATTTTAGCTATGAACTCGGCCGATACATCGAAAAGTTACCTGAAACCACGATAGACGACCTTCAAATGCCGCTGATTCGGCTGTGCTTTTACGACCGGCTTATCGCCTACGACCATCTAAAAAACAACTTCTGGCTGATTGCTGTAGAATTGCCGGACGACTGCGAAAAGCCACAGGACAAATTAGCAGCTCTTGAAGAATTGCTGATTCGGTCCCAGAGAATTAGGATGCCAATGCCTAATCCCGCTGACCTTGAAAATATAGATTTCTCACGAATTCAATGCAATATGGATAAAGATTATTACCTGCGGATGGTCGAGAAAATAAAACGTTATATCTACGACGGCGATGTTTACCAGATTAATTTCTCACAGCGATTCGCATGTGATTATAATGCCCAGCCGATAGACCTTTTCCACTGGCAAAACTACTACAATCCCAGCCCCTATGCGGCTTATATCGATGGCGGCGATTTTCATATAGTTAGCGCTTCGCCGGAGATGTTCATAACAATTAACGATGGTATTATCGAAACCAAGCCGATTAAGGGGACCCGGCCGCATATTGAGAGTGATGCCAGGGCGAATGAAGAAAATTTCAACGAGCTGCTGACCAGCGAAAAAGAACAGGCAGAGCTGAATATGATAATCGACCTCGAGCGTAATGATATTGCAAGAGTTTGCATACCCGGTACGCGAAAAGTAATTCAGACAAGGACCATTGAGACCTATCCGACTGTTTTTCACGCAGTAGCAACAGTGGCTGGAAAACTTCGCGAGAAGATTACCTTTTGTGATGTCTTAAAGGCGATGTTCCCCGGCGGTTCTATCACCGGCGCTCCGAAGATTCGCTCTATGGAAATCATCGATGAGACCGAGCCGACAGCCAGAGGCGTTTATACAGGCAGCATTGGCTATATCGGCCTCGATGGAAGCGTCTGCTTGAATATCGCTATAAGAACAATTGTTATTAAAAATCAAATGGCCTTTGCCCAGACCGGCGGAGGAATAGTCGCGGACTCCGAACCACAGGCCGAATGGGACGAAACCATCACAAAAGCAAGAGCATTGCTCGCAGGAATAAAAGCAACACAAAGCATGAAATTCGAAATCCGAAATACAAAACAAATACAAATGACTAAAATGCAAAATTCAAAGCTTTAAGTCTGACAAATCAGCTGGGAAATCCACAATGAACAAGAAAGAGACAAATACCCTGCTCAATAGTAGAAAATTGAATATTTTATTGGCGTTGTTGATTGTCGTATTGATGTTCTTGGTCGTTTGGCTGGTGCTCACAGGTGGTGATTCAGAAATTCACATTGCTGCAGCACAAGGTGACCTCGGGAGGGTTAAATCCATATTGGCCGAAAAGCCGGAACTGGTTAATGCCAGAGACAAAGAGGGCTGGACTCCTCTACATATGGCGGCTGATGCCAACCAAAATCAGATGATTGCGCTTCTGCTTGCCAATGGAGCAGAAGTCAACGCCAAAACTTTTGAAGAGTCCGGATGGGGGAATTCTAAGAAGGAATTTGGCTGGACCGCTCTGCACATGGCGGCAAATTCCGGTAACAACCAAATGGCTGAGATTCTATTTGACAACGAAGCGCAAGTCAACGTCAGGACTAATGTTGGCCATACTCCTCTGCATATGGCGTGCATTGACGGACACAAGAGTATGATCGAGCTTCTAATTGCCAAGGGTGCAGAGGTCAACGCTATAACTGATAATGGCCACACTGCTTTGAAATATGCGATTGTTGCTGGACATGACGATATTGCTGATTTACTCCGCAAGCACGGCGGGGCCGAATGATGATAAGAGCAAACAGCAAAAACTGATAAAGATTTTGCAATGCAGGAAAAAGTATTTTTAAATGATAAGTTAGTTGATATTTATAAGGCCTGTGTATCTGTGGCCGACAGCGGTTTTTTGTATGGTGCAGGGCTTTTCGAGACGATGCGAGCCAACAACGGTGTTGTCTTTTCACTGAAAGACCATCTGGACAGGTTGTTTTTTAGCGCAGGCGCCTTATCAATTCCGATAGAAGAAACTTACGACAGAAAATATATCACCGATGCTATCTATAAATTACTCAAGGCAAACAAATTGACCCCGTTAGATAGAAGCCCGGGTGTGCCTTTTAACTCGCCTACGGCAGGCGGCGTATCTAACGGGTTGACCGAGGCACGTCTGCGTCTGACCGTAACTTCCGGGCCGATGCCAAAGGAAGGTGAGCAGCAAAAACCAACACTTCTTATCACCGCCACGAAATTAACTCCCTATCCACAAGAATACTATAAGAACGGCGTCCTCGTGGTGCTGTCGCCATTCAGGCAGAACGTCGCTGAACCGATTTATGGACACAAGACAACGAGCTATTTCTCGCGTATGCTCGCCCTAAAGCGGGCACACCAAAAACGAGCGGCAGAGGCCTTATGGTTCACGGTGGATAATCGTCTTGCCGAAGGGTGCATAAGCAACGTATTTCTGGTGAAGGATTCTGTTCTTTACACCCCGTTCATAAGAACACCAATACTTGCCGGAGTTGCGAGAAAAACCGTCTGCCAGATTGCCTTTAGAGATTCTATCAATCTGGCCGAAAAAGACCTCTATATAAACGACGTGCTTGGCGCCGATGAAATCTTTCTGACGAATGTAATTATGCAGATTCTGCCGGTATGCAGGGTAGAAAATCATGATGTAGGCAACGGCAGGCCCGGCCCGATGACAAAAAAACTGCAAAAGAAGTACGACGAATTTTTCAAAACCGAATGCAGTAAAAGCAAATGAAAATAAAAGATATAGCTGCAGCAATTGAAGAAATAGTGCCCCTGAAACTGGCCCAGGACTGGGATAATGTGGGCTTGCTCATAGGTGACCCGGAAAAGAATGTAAGAAATATCCTGCTGACTATCGACATTACCAAAGAAGTGCTTGCAGAGGCAAAGAAATTAAAGGCCGAAATGATTGTAAGTTACCACCCAGTCATTTGGGATGGCCTAAAGAAAATCACCACCGATGTCACAAGCAGCGTTGTTTATAATTTGGCCCGCTGTGGGATTGCAGTTTTTTCGATACATACGGCCCTGGATTCCGCTTTAGGCGGAGTAAACGACGGCCTGGCCAAGATAATTGGGATTCAAAACGCAAAGCCCATCGGCGATTATGTTGATAGCCCTGCCGGTGATAATGCCGTAAGGCATGCTGTGCATTACAAGCTCGTTGTTTTTGTTCCTGCCGATGCGGTGAATAAGGTTTCGAATGCGGTCTTTGCCGCCGGTGCAGGTGCAATCGGAAACTACAGCCACTGTGGCTTCGGCGCAATGGGAGTGGGCGGCTTTTTGCCTTTGAAAGGCGCAAAGCCAGCTATAGGGAAAAAAGGGAAATTGGAAAAGGTATCGGAGGTAAGATTCGAGACGATTGTGCCTTCACAAAAGCTCGATGCCTGTATAGCAGCGATAAAAAACGCACACCCCTACGAGACACCTGCCTTCGATGTCTTCAAACTTTATAATACCCGGAACAAATTCGGGCTGGGCAGAATCGGCAAGCTCGCCAAACCAATGCGGCTCGAACAAATCGTCGGGAAAATAAAAAAATATACCGAAGCAAAAGCTATCGGCGTTGTCGGAAATGAAAAACGTTTGGTAAAAACCGCAGCGGTTTGCGCCGGCTACTGCGGCAAGCTCATCAACCTCGTTATCGCCGCAAAGGTCGATTTGTATCTCACAGGCGAGCTGAAACATCATCAAGCTCTGGCCGCGCAAGAGGCAAATATGACCTGCATCTGCTTAAGTCATAGTGTCTCGGAACGGTTCATACTGAAAAATTTCGCTAAACAGTTGCAAAAAAAGCTGAAAAAGGTAACAATAAAAATCAGCAAAAAAGACGCAGACCCCTTTAGATGGAAAGAAATATGACAGAAGATAAAGAGCAAGGAACAAAAGAGCAAATTGATATATCACAATCATACACTAATATTGAGCCGACGGTCGAGTCAGCTATAGAAGCGGTATTATTCGCCAGCGATGAGCCCCTAACAGCAGAGCGATTAGTCAGTATAGTGGAAACGCCCATAAAGCAAGTACGCCAGCATATTAAAAATCTCAACGACAAATACCAGGCCAACAATAACGCCTTCAGGATAGAGCAAATAGCCGGTGGCTATCAAATGCTGACCTTAAGCCCTTATAACCATTGGCTTAAAAAATTGCTTCGCTCACGCAGTGACAGTAAACTAAGCCCTGCAGCGCTGGAGACTCTGGCGATAATTGCATACAAACAACCGGTTATACGAGCCGACATCGAGGCTATAAGGGGTGTTGCGGTAAACGATTTGGTTCGCTCACTTATGGACAAAGGACTGGTAAAAATCCTTGGCAGAGCAGAAGTTCTGGGTCGGCCGATGCTATACGGAACGACGAAGAAGTTCCTTGAAGTCTTCGGCCTGAACGCGCTCAAAGACTTACCCAAAAACGAAGAGCTTAAAAAACCGCCCTTCTAAAATTGTATTGCGAAGTGAATATGCCCGATACAAAAAGTTAAATACTATTCATCCTCTGGCGGCGTCTTGCCCGCCAATCCATGGCAGCTTTTGCAATCGCATATACCAACGCGCCTTAGATGTGAAGTACCCGCAAGTCTCTTGGTCTCGATTAACTTTGCTCCCTTGGCTTCCATCTTCCTAAGCGCTAATCTCGCCTCTCTTTTATTATGCGAACCCACTGCATCGATTAAAACACTCACTCTCTTGCCCCGCTGCAGCAATCCAAGTGCCGTCGCCATAACAGCGTCTTCGGCACTGGCCCCGACCAGAATAAACTCACTGGCTCTAACTTCACTGAGCAGTCTGTCGATACGCGGCTCTTCGAACGGGTCAACGCAACGCTTGTGAAGAATAACCTGCCTGTACCTCCGCAGCATATCACGCGGTAAATCAGTACTGCCATCTGCAGGAAAGCTTATGCGGCTGCCCAGCAACGTGTACCCTATCTTTTGTTGACCCTCCGTGCCGTCTATACAATATTTAATGGCACCATTGCCGTTGTTATCCGGATAAACCTCAACTATCGAGATAATCGGGATATTTGCGACCCGCGCCCACGCTATCGCCCTGCGAATATGTGCCAATACTCTCCTGTGGTTTCTTATGCAAGCTTTTCCACCAGCCAATAGAAAGTCTTTTTGAGTATTGATGTCAATCAGTACTCGCCTGCGCGACGCTCTAAATAATTGGAGAATCATTTTCCAGATCTCCTTACCTTACGGCCTGCGCTATTGTCCTATAATAAATACGCATTAACCAAGAACCAGTTCACACTTTTATCGATTTGTCCCTGTGTCCACTTTAATCCAGATACAAATAAACAGCGGTTCCGGACCTTACCTAAAACCCCTATATTTTGTATAATAGGGCAATTGAATTCTTTACTTCTATAAATTATTGTGCTTTTTGAGAGCGTTAAGGGATAATATGGCTCGAAAATTAAATGATTATCCTTCAGTCTCATTAAACCCGGAAGATTTGGATGGCAAAATCGATTTTGTCCGGATTTTCGGACGTCCCGGCCACGTCCATATTGAAATCGGCACGGGCAAAGCTACTTTTCTTCTAAACCAGGCAAGAACCCAGCCGGACCTGAATTTCCTCGGTATCGAGCGAGCCAACAAATACTACCGCTATGCCGTAGACCGCATAGGCCGATGGCGCCTGACAAATGTACGGATAATACGTACCGATGCCGCTGTCTTTTTGGCTGACTTCGTACCTGACAATTCCGTCGATTGTTTCCACGTCTATTTCCCCGACCCCTGGCCGAAAAGGCGACACCATAAAAGACGCTTCCTTTGCCCCACCAACCTGGAGCATCTGCTCCGCTGCTTAAAAACCAATGGCCGGATAAGAATCGCTACCGACCACGCCGATTATTTTGAAGAGATAAAACAGCTGATAGCTGACAAGAGTGAAAAGCTTGAGGAAATTGAATTTCTCCCAGCCGCAGGCGCAGAACCAGGCGAACAGACCGGTACAAACTACGAAAGAAAATACATCAGAAACCAAAGGTCAATCTATACACTCGCAGTACGAAAAGTCTAAATCCGACCGAGATTCAAATTTTTTCAGCCGAAATTGTAGTGTTTTTTTACTGCTTCGTTAACCTGCCAGGTACACTCGAGGTCCTGCGGGAAAATCACAAGGTCACCCGGGCCGAAACTTACCGATTCCTTGCCGCCGGTTACCGTTACCTTGCCTTCGATTAAAAGGCACGTTTCCTTTTCCGTGTATGTCCAGTCGAAGGTGCTGGGCTGACACTTCCAGATTGGCCAGACCTTGCAGTTCTTGGCCTCTTCTTCCGTGGGCTTTCTGACAATAATATCCTTTACTGTTGGCATATCGTTTTGCTCCTTTGACTATTATCGATTCAGACTGTATTATATCTGATGTGAGCCATTATAAAATATGTAATATGGGTTTTACTAAAAATTCGTGGTAAATAATTCCTTATCAGGAGCTCAGGAAATAATGAAGCAAGAACAGCTTGAGAATTTCAGACGGTGGTTTTATGATTATGTGTCCGGCTTTTATGGCAATGACGATTTCGTAAATGCCAATTTGAAGCTCAAGGAAGAGCATAGCCGGCGAACCTGTAAAGAGATGATGTATTTAGCCGGGCATCTAAATTTGTCGGATAATCAAATGCGGATAGCGGAAACCATAGCGCTTTTTCACGATATCGGGCGGTTCGAGCAGTTCGTCAGGCACCGAACATATAACGACCCGAAAAGCGTGGACCATAATCTTCTCGGCGTGGAGGTCCTACGCCAAAATAAAGTGCTTAATGATTTAGATAAGCAAGAAAGGGAATTGATACTGAAGGCGATTGAATATCACGGGCGAAAAGAGCTCCCGAAAGATTTAAACGGTGATTGCCTCTTGTTTTCGAAATTAATACGAGATGCTGACAAGATCGATGTTTTCCATGTGGTAACAGAATACTATCAGCAATATAAAGATAATCCGGAGGGATTCAAATTAGAGCTGGAGCTTCCTGACGAGCCGGAGTATTCTGAGGAGATAGTCGAGAAGATTCTTCGTGGTCAGCGAATAGCTTACGAAGAGTTAAGGACACTAAATGATATGAAGCTCTGCCAGCTTGGCTGGGTCTATGATGTGAACTTTACTGCAACACTAAAACGTATAAAGCAGCGCAAATTTCTCCAGATGCTGGTTGATTTACTGCCGCAAACAAAAGATGTCGAAGAGGTCAAAAAAAAGGTGTTTTTATATGTTGATTCAAGAATAGAAAATGAAGTAGCATAAAACAAGCAAAATAGAAAGAAGCTGGCCCAATGGAAAGGACAATTATGGAGACGGTTTTGAAGACAAATATAGCCGGTATTGAGCCTAATCGTGGCAAGGTCCGCGACATATACGACCTTGGCGATAAGCTGCTTATAGTTGCTACCGACAGGATAAGCGCTTTCGATGTGGTTATGGCCAATGGAATACCTCATAAGGGAATTGTCTTGACGCAGATTTCTCTGTTCTGGTTCGACTTTCTAAGCGATGAGGTTGAGCATCATTTAATTGCCGCCGATGTTGAGAGTTTTCCACCTCCTTTTTGCGATTTTAAGGCTCGCCTGGCCGGGCGGAGTATGTTGGTTAAAAAAGGCGAAGTCTTACCTGTTGAGTGCGTGGTCCGGGGATATCTGGCCGGCTCAGGATGGAAAGAATACAAGCAAAGCGGCACAGTTTGCGGTCAGAAACTGCCGGCGGGCCTTAAGCAGTGCGAGAAGCTGCCGGAATTTATATTCACTCCCGCAACAAAAGCTGAGAGAGGAACACACGATGAGAATATCAGCTTCGAGAAATGCATTGATATCATTGGAAAAGAGCGGGCGAACTATGTGCGTGATAAAAGTATAGAGGTTTTCAAAAAAGCCGGTGATTACGCCGAGAGCAAGGGGATGATTCTTGCCGACACAAAGTTTGAGTGGGGGATTGTGGACGGCAGGATTATTTTGATTGATGAGATTTTGACTCCGGACTCTTCGCGTTTCTGGCCCGCCGATAAATATCAGCCGGGCAGAGACCAGGAAAGCTTCGATAAGCAGTTTGTACGTAACTACTTAGAGAGTATAAACTTCGACAAATCCGGGCTCGGCGTAGAGCTGCCGAACGACATTGCCGCTAAAACAAGCAAAAAATATATCGAGGCCTACGAACGCCTCACAGAAAAAAAAATCAATTTTTGATAATATTGCAAGAATCGAATAGCAATTCGTTAAAAACACAGAAATATTTAGCCCCGTAATCTATTGCGGGGGTTTTTTTTACAAAATATTTTACACAAGATGGAATCCCGGCTGTTATTATTATATGGAAATGGCATTAGCCATGCCTTACGGCACCGAACGCGTTCAGGTTTTAGGAATATTGGAGTTGTATAGATGAATTTATCCAGAAGAGCAGAGACCTTCGAACAGATAAGAGCAAAATATGTCAGATTTCTAACATCTGTTCTTTGGAAACTGACAGGTGACCGCGAGCTTTTCACCGAGGCAATGCAATATGCCCTTTTAGGGATGTGGCAGAACATCGAGAAGCTCAACACCAAAAAAGCTGGTGCGTACATCTATCGGATTGCACTGACGGCCAATTCCACCGCGTGGCGAAACAGAATCGGCAAAGATGGCCAATTCGCCCGAAGCCGAATCAGCACAGATAAAGGACCGGACGAAAAGCTCAACAAAGAGGAGCTGACATCAATAGTAAGACGCGAGATAGGTCATCTGCCCGCCAGGCAGGGCCGGGCAATAGTAATGCGATACTTGGAGCAGCATGATTACATGGATATCGCTGAAAAATTGTGTTGCACTGAAGCCGGGGCAAGGTCGCACGTATCCAAGGCAATCGGTACTTTGAAAAGCAAACTTGCCGCTTTAGTAGAACAGGAGAGATAAAAATGAACGAAGAAAGAATCGAAGAAATCCTGAAGAATATCGGCAGTGAAGATGTGCCGGCTGATGTGCACAGGCTCGCAGACCAAACGTCAAAAGATTTTGCCAAAACTTTAATGCAAAAAAGACAACCGAAACACTATGTTTTGTGGGAGTTTATTATGAAAAGCAAAATAACAAAATTAGCCGCTGCGGCGGTGATAATCGTAGCAGCATTTTTTGGCTTCAGCCAATTCTTCGGTGGTACTGTAACCTTCGCGGATGTCATCCAGCCCATCCTTAACGCGCGTACTGTGATTTTCGACTTCATTATAGGCGAAGACGAAGAAACAGGCCCCGTCATGCACGAAATAGTTGTGGGTCAACGAATCAGAAGGACCATATCGAACCTGCCAAACATGACCTCTATTATTGACCTGGAAAGTGCAAAAATACTCGCACTTGATACCGAAGCAAAAACAGCCGTTTATATTGATATAAAAGGCTCACTTCAGGAAGGAACGAAAAACTACATAGAGTTTGTTCGGAAGGTCCTTATGAAGTTAAAAGATAGTCCTAATGTTAAAGAACTTGGCGAACAGGACATCGACGGACAAAAAACTATCGGCTTTGCTGCCCAGGGCCCAAATGAGCAAGTGACCATCTGGGCCGATCCTAAAACAGCCGTTCCGATACGGGTAGAACTTCGATTGGTACAGTTATTTGTTATTTTGAAGAACTTCAAGTTTGATGCGCCGGTAGAGGACTCGCTGGTTAGTATGGACGTGCCACCGGGATATACGTTAGAGCAAACCGAGTTCGACTTCTCAGGGGCCACCGAGCAGGACTTTATTGAAAGCTTGCGGATTTGGGCCGATGTTCTGATGGATGGCAAGTTCCCGGAGGCTATAGGCACCGAAAATACCATGAAAAAAGTGCCTCTGCTTGGAGAAAAGCTTGCTCCGTTGGACCTTCCGGATGATGAAAAAAAGCAACTGGGGATGAAATTTATACGAGGAATGCTGTTCCTCCAAATTTACGAAAGCGGTGGCAAGTGGCGCTATGCCGGACAAGGTGTAAAACTCGGCGATGCTGAAAAATTGGTGTTCTGGTATCAGCCGAAAGACTCGAAGACCTATCGCGTGATTTATGGCGACCTGCACGTCGAAGAGGTCGCGCCGGACAAACTTCCGAAATAGTCCTTCAATATAAGTTCTATCAAAAAGGCCGGGCTTGTTGCCCCGGCTTTTTTTGCAATGTGTTTTTTTGTTTACAATCCCCAGGCCTTGGCGAAGGCCGTGAAACTGCGGTCGTAAGTTTTCTCAACATCATCAGGGAAGCAGCAAGCAGGCAGCTCCTTTATAGCCAAATGAGACTTTATACATTCGCAGCATACCCCCTTTTTGCTACATGGATATGTGCAATTGCAGTCTTTAAGGTTCTGCTCTTTTTTGCACTCCATCTAAAATTCTCCGGAATCAATTGTTCAAAACAATTATATTCTATTTGCTTATGTTCAGTTTGTAAAGACAGATGCTAAGTGGCGGAATATCTAACACATCGGAGACTTCTGCAAGCGTTTTTTCCTCAATCACAACCTGTGGCTCTTTGCCGGGCTCGTTGTAAGCCATAGGGTCAGAGTTGGATATCACCCAAAGCTGTCCACTGCCGGTCAGCTTTATGCCTTTTAAGTCCAATGTAAATTCGTATTTGCTCTCGGCAGGATTGACAATACCAACCGTAAGTGCCTCTTTGTCGCTCGTCAAGGCGGCTGTTATATCGACGGGTGAAACAACACCTGCAACTTCAACCGGAATCGTGCCGAAGTGCTGCCGGTAGAGTTTCAAAGGCAAAGCTGTTGTGGCAAAGGCAGCATCGGTTTTGGAAGTTTTGACACAGCCGATGACGTTGACCGTCTGGGCATAATTAGCTAAGAAAATTATATCTGAATGACGAAAATATTCGTGCAGGCCTTTGGCTATCCCAAGAGCGTCTTTGTGGAAATACCGGGTTCCTAATTCGCCAAACAGATACGGACCATACCAGTAGTTCCATTCAGTCATGGCAATTCGTATATCTTTATCTTTCAGAGTATTCAAATTTTGTCGGAGTTGCTGATGGAATTGAACCTTTTGTTTGATATTGTCGGCGATTTGGGAGGTATGTTCGATAATGTCAGATTTTTGCTTACAATAAAAATGCTCTGCAATCAGGTCTATATGATTCGAACAGTGCCGCAGCAATCCCTTGCTCCACGGGCCGGCATTTCCGGAGGCAATCGGGACGATATTCGGGTCAACCTCGCGCATCTTGTCCACAATCCAGTTATGTTTGAGGACATAATGTT
>CAYSJK010000033.1:0-16604 GCA_964431375.1 uncultured Pirellulales bacterium | reverse complement strand
TTCATATCTTATCCGACTCGAATGACCTCGAATAATGATTATACAGTTTTATACGCCTTTTATCCGCCTCAGGCGGGCTGGCGTACTGTATAAAAGGAAAGACTATTCGTCGCTTCCGTCTTCGCTAAAGCTATGCAGAAACCAGCTATGGAGGACAGGCGGGGCTGCGAACACCACCGGGCAATTATTTATTCTTCTTTTCTTGTTTTAATTTTCGTTTTTCCTTCGGACTAAGCAGGGCCTTTTTATGTTGTTCTCTTTTGCCTTTATCTTTTTTTCCCTTATCGCCCATATCAGTTTCTCACTTTCTCTCAATACATATTATGGATTCCCGCTCCCCGCCTTCGCGAGGACAAGCTTCGCGGGAATGACCCTCCGACGCCCTTTTGGCTCCGCCAGAGGCGGATAAATGTGGAGGGCAAGCAAAACCTATAATACCCAAACCCGCAATTTCCGGCAAGTAAAATCCTGTCGCCCGTCGCCGTGCCGGCGACGCCTAAACAGAATCCCCAGCATAAACGCTCAGGGCAGGCCTGGGGGCTTAACATGACCCCGCACTTACGTTTGGGTCTCTGTGGTAAAACAAACCCAACGCAGTAAATCCCAATAAAAAAATTCCCTTCGACAAGCTCGGGACAGGCGGGACAAGTTGCGCGGCTAAAAATAATCCAGTCATTGGCGGATTATAGGAATATAATTGCTGAAAGCTGAAATTTTGCAAAAAACCTTTATCAAGCCATCCCACGCACCAATTGAGCAAGAACAATGGGTTGAACTGTTGCTATCGAAGAAAAACTGGTGATTCACCGCCGATAGGCGTCCTGTGGAGGACAATTGGTGCGGGGCTGCATACCAGAAATACGCTAAACGGCCTTATCAACTCAATCAACAGTGATGTTTCCGGCGACCCGTCATAAAGTCGCCTCTTAAAGCTGTCGATTTACAATTAAGTAATGACAAAGGACAAATCTTTTTCGAGGAGAAGAAAATGGACATCAAAAACGAGCCCCGCCCATCGACAGACGGGCTGGGCGAGCGAAGAAGTGAGCAAAGATTGCATTATTATTGGCCTATCTGGTTCGCCGAGGATTTTAATGACGAGCTTTCACAGGGCCAGATGCTTGATATCTCAAGCCAAGGTGCAGCATTTACCTGCTATGATGACGGCAATTGTCCCTACCCGGGCCAGGAAATAACCGCTCGTTTCAGTGTTCCACAATTTGGCCCGAATGATTCATTCGATATGGCCAATTTCACTCGTTCAGGTCACGTTTCCCGGGTCGATGAAATGAATCACTTCGTTCGCCGCGTTGCGGTCCAGTTCGCAGAACCCCTGCCCATCAAGCCCGGCGAGCAGGCCTATGTCAATAGTGAATCCGACATAAAACAACAGCTTGACTCTATAATGATATAGGCGTGTCACAGAGAGCAGAGGACAGAGTACAGAAATCGAGCATCGAATTGATTCCTAAGGCAGCATTTGGACGACCATTTCGGCGACCTGCTCGCAGGCCCTTTTCTCAGCTAACGGCTCAACCAAGTTAATCAGCTCACTACTGGTTCGAGTTAACTGTTCTTTATCTTCCAAAAGCCGCTCGATGCTTTCGATAACCGGTTCAATAGAACCAAAATACGGCATAAATTCCGGTACTAATTCTTTACCGGCCAGGATATTGACCAGAGACAGATATCTTGCTTTTACCAGCCAACGTCCTGCCAGATGCCATAAAATCCTGCTGGATTGATACATTATCACCATTGGACAGCCAGCCGCCGCCACTTGTAAAGTGGCACTGCCGCTGGCTACAATCGCAAAATCAACGGCAGCAGCGGTTTCACTAACCGCGCTAATAGTATATTGACACTCAAAGCCGGGAATTTGAGCTGCTTGTAAGAGCTGCTTACGCTCAACATCCACGGCCACTGTGGTAAATGTTGCATCAGGATATTTTTGTTTCAAACGAATCGCTATCTGCTGCATTGGTCGCCAGAGCGACTCAATCTCAGCGGCCCGTGAGCCGGGCATAATAGCAAACCTGGCATTTTTCGGCTCAAAATTAACATATTCTTTCCTGAAACGGGCTAAATCCGGGCCCAAGTTATCTAACAATGGATTGCCCACAAAAGCCACATCGAGCCCCCTCTGGCTGAACCAGTCCTTCTCAAAGGGTAAAATGCAGCAGAGCTTATCGCAGCATTTGCGTAGCTTTCTAATTCTCCAGCCGGCCCATGCCCAGAGCTGCGGGGCGACGTAAAAAAGGGTCTTAATGCCTGCTTTTTTAGCGGCTTTTGCGATGTGGAAGTTGAAGCTGGGTGAGTCGCAGACGACGACCAAATCGACCTTATTGGTTTTTAGATAGCGTGTTATGTGCCTTATCAGGTTGTAATAACGGCCGATGTGGCTGAAGGCCTTGTATATCATAACGGCCCTGCCGGTCGTGGTTTGCAACAGCTTACAGCCGGCTTCAGCCATTTTTGGGCCGCCTACGCCGACAAACTCGATATTGCCGTAACCTCTTTTGCGCAAAGCAGCTATCAAACCTGCGCAGTGGGCATCGGCACTTGGCTCGGCTACGCTAATGAAGATGCGACAGGTCTTTTCTTTCTTAATCATAGAAGTCCATATGTTAATTGGATTTATGAAAACGGCAAGCAGATATTGTTAAGATTTGGCTTTTGATTTTTTATTGATGGTTTTTGGGGAGAGAAAAAAGCAGTAACGAAAAAGCTTAGACGGCCCTCATCCGTATCTTAGTTCTCATTCCAGTTACTTACCTCGAAAGCTATGGCCGGGTCATCTATGGAGACATTTTTTCTGAGCGATGCATCGTAGTGGAACGTAGCGGAATTTTTTTGTTCGAAATTTTTAACTATGATAGAGCCATAGGCATCGGCGGAATTATGAAATGTGACATCTGCGTTTGGTGCGTAAATTACACCATAAAATTCGGAGCCATTTTTAAAACTCATCTGGTCACAGCCATCAAGGCCGAATATTTTCAGTTTTTTGGGGTCCTGTGCTTCATTGTTAAAGGCGCTGCCGTTTTTACCTTCAATTTTACCTCCCACATACAGGACTAACGAGGCATTTTCCTCGACAATTATTTTAGCTGAGTTGCGAAGGGTCACATCTCCGGTAATGTAAAACGTGACATTTTCCAAAATATATAATTCAGAGCCGGTGCTGAGGTCTATCCCTTCATATTTTCCTGAAGGGTAAATATCATCACCACTTTCGATAGTTTCTCTCAATGTCATTGACTGCAGCCACTGAGGCACGATAATCGGCGGCAGCTCCTGCTCGGCAGGCATAGCCGAAGTTTCACCTGTAATAGTCGCGCTATTTTTCAATTCGATAACATCATCCGGGTCTCCGCCGGCACCTACTATGACATCGCCGTTTATAGTTGCAGAGTTTTTCAAGGTTATTGCACTAGAGGCGGTACTGTTAGTAGCGACTTTCATAACAACATCATCGTCATCAAAATTGTACCAGTCCACTACAGCAGAATTCTTAAGCTCAAGACCCTGAATTGCGAAGATTGCATACTCAAAAGGCCCCTTCAGTTTTAACGTGCATTTAACACTTTGTTCGGCGTGGTTGGATTTTCCGACTGACTCGATAGTATAGCCGTTGACAATGTCACCTGTAATTGTGTAATTTAAGAAAGAGCAACAGTTGGGCAAGGTCTGATTTGCTGCAAGGGGCAGGGAATCGCCATCCCAGGGTTTGACATTCAATTTTTGGTTCATTTCATAGAGTGCTTTAGTAAGCCCGGCATCGGCGGCAGAGCGTGCTGCAATCTGTGAAGCTGTTCGTGCCGAGAAGGTACGGCTGTTAAAACCAAGCGTCAACAAACCCGTACCTACAATAAGCAACATTGCAACAGCAAGCATAGCCAGAGGTATTACAGAACCACGCCTTTTCGATTTTAGCAGCTTATGCATATTCATCCAAATCCACCCTCCGAGAGATATTTACTAATTGTGCATAACAGCAGACGAGACAATAGTATTAGCCTGCGTGCCGTTATCGATTTTAAGTGTCATCTGAATGGATTGGCCGACCTGCTTAAAAACGCAATCAGATACATTCTGACAAACAGTCCGGGTAGACAGCGCTTCCTTCGGCTCCAGCTGGCCATATTCAATCACCAGGTCGCCTTCGGCCATAAAGAATAATGCATAGCGGTCAGCAACAACAGATTCGCTATTTGCGCAGTAATTAACCTCAACCCAGTGGCTATCATCATCTACCAAGACCCCATCCTTACTTGCCCTTCGAACCAGCGCGTCAAATGCTTTAGCAGCGACATAACTGTCAGCAACTACATCAGAATTTATACGATTGTACATAATGTGCCAGCCACGATTACTGTCAGCCAATATGACACCGACAACCAATATCGGGATAAGCATAATTATCATGGTTATCAATAGTTCTATAGACGTGAAACCATTCTGAACTGTAAGTCTGTTTTTCATCATCTTTGTTTTCTTAATTTCGTTAGTTCTGCAATGCATAAGTTGTGAGCTTAAATGAGTCGTCAGTGCCATTTCCCTGCTCACCGCGCTGTGCCCAGGTTACGATTACATTCAAGGCCCTTAATCCGGTACTAACGTCTTTCCAGGACAGGGTAGTGTAGTAGGCGGTACCATTCAACACAACTTCGTAGCTTCCCAACAAGGTAAAGGTTTCGTCGTATCCAACTTCATCAATAGTGGATTGCGTGATGATGATGTCTGAGCCGAGATTTTCAACCGGGTCATATGTCTCGGCGCCTCCGACAGCTCGCCAACTCTCACTAAGCGTCACAGCGACCCTGGCGGCTCTATTGAGCATAACAGCTTTTCTTGAATCAAGGGCAGAATAATATCTGAAATTGGCTGTTCCTATAATCGCAATAGACAAGATAGAAATCGCAACCATCGTGCCGACTAATGAAGTCCCTCGCCGGCACCAAAAAGTGTTTTCCTTTGCCATAATTTTTTACTCCTTGTGGAAACGGCAAAAGCCGTTTAATAGAGTACTTAATTCCATTCGTCACAAACCATCGGTTGCTTTATATAGAAACCAGCTTTGATTTAACGTCCTAATATAAAAGGTTGTTACGCCCCCATCAGACTTTCCTATGTAAAGTATACTCCAAAAATGCCAAAAACAAAGACCGCAGATTTATTCAATACAGAAAAATAACGCAGGCGCAGGTCAAGTCTCAATAAACATCGTAAAGAATCTTGAAGTAAAATTTGGTCTCTTAAAGTTTAAAACCATAATATAAAGTCCGAAATAAGATTGCTCCGCCTTGCCGGCATAAAAAAACTGCAAGTCGTCGTTAAACTCGAATCGCCTTATTATTCCCACCAACGTTCTATACAAAAACTCATCGCCAATTCAGGACTTCGCAAAGCTATATCATAGTACAAATTATCGCCGCTCTTTATCTCAAAGTTTGCCCCCACAAAAGCACCATAAATATTGGAATTAGCTCTGATTACTATATCAGCATTTGGAGCATAAACCGCCCCACAAAAGAGAGTCTTTGCCTTCAGGTCAAACTGCTGGACTTCGTCGCCCGTTCCATACAACACGAAGTTAGCAGGTCTCCCCGTTTGGTTGTTGATTCCGCTTGAATTTCCCATTTTCAAATCGCCATCAAGGTATAATGTCAGAGATGAACCGGGCCTTATCACAATTTCACAATCCTGGCCTATATCGATGTCACCGGTCACATAAAGTACAACTTCCCCCCCATCAATTTCGAGAATTCCGGCAGTTCCTCCTGTATGTGACAAATCGATACTGGAATAGAAATATTCTCCACTGTCACCGGGGCCAATTGTTAATGTTGACCCCCTGACCTCAATTTCCGTACACGTATCAAAAAGCTCAGGCAGAGTCACTGGTGGCAAATTGACGTCAACGCCTGTAAGCACATCTCCGTCCACGGTTGCTCCGGGCTGGAGGATAATGCTGTCCGGTTCATTACTTTCCGAGACAATCTGAACTTCTACATCGGTGTCATTTAAATCTTCAGAGTTATATCCGTCCACTAATGTATAAGGATTTAATATAATAGTATCCTTTACCAAAATTCCATAGTCAAATAGTCCCTTCAATTTCAAAGAGGCGTAGGCACTATGTTCGGCCAGGTTGTATTTTCCGGTCGACTCAATGGTATAGCCGTTGACGAAGTCACCCGTAACTGTATAATTAAATACTGCGTTGCTATTGGGCAGGGTCTGATTCGAGGCAATCGGCAGGGAATTACCATCCCAGGGTTTGACTTTCAATTTTTCGTTCATTTCATATATTGCTTTTGTCAGTCCGGCATCGGCGGCAGAGCGAGCGGCAAGCCGTGAAGTCATTCGTATCGAAAAGATGCGGCTGTAAAAACCAATGCTTAACAATCCCGTTCCTACTGCAAGCAATATTACGACCGCAAGCATCGCGAGAGGCATTACAAAACCACACCTTTTTGATTGCAGCAGCTTATACATATTTATCTAAAGCTCAACCTTTACGAGAGATTGTTTGCTAATTGAGCATAACAGCTATCCGTGAATCCAGGGCAGAACGATATCCGAACTGGGCAGTTACGATAAATGAGATAGACAAGATAGAAATCGCAACCATCATGCTAATTAATGAAATACCTTGAAAGCGCAAAAATTTATTTTTCTTTCGAATTATTTTTTTGCTCCTAAGTAGAAACGACAAATAAATAGCTCAAATGCCCTGACTATAGCTGTTAAAGCAAGTCTTTTAGAAGTCATCCCAAAACCCCAAGAAACGCCGTTTATGTCACTGGTAACGCCAAAAACTAGGGTTTTGGGATAGGTTTTAGTTAACCCCCATAAAGTAAGTACTGTTATTCGAACTTATAGGACGGTTTTTACACATTATAATAAGCGCAATCTCTTTACAGGCGTCTGATTAAACGCTTGATTCTATTCTGATGCCAAAAGCGGTGCTTCTCGTATATTAGATGCACTAATATGTGATGTGAAAGATTCCTTCTGTCCCCATCATACCTTCTATTTAAAGTATATCCCAGGAAACATCAAAAGCAAAGATAACAGACTTATTCAATACGGGGAAATAACCCCAAGCAGAGGTCAAGTCCCAATAAACGTCACAAAGAATAGCCAAATAAAATTTGTCATCATAACATGCAAACGGGGGAAATTTAGGATTTACGATTCGCGTTTGTTGCTTTATGATTAAACAAGGTATTAAAAGATTTTTTGGGTCAAACAAAGGTAATTGATGGACAGGTTTTTTACAGGACAGGAAAATATAGGGGACAAAGAGGTAGTGCTCGAAGGACAGCAGGCACATCAAATATATAATGTGCTTCGTAAAAAGGCAGGTGAACATATCATCGTGCTGGATAACCACGGCTTCGAATATGAAATCGAGCTAAAGACAATTAAAAAAGAAAAAATAACAGGTCAGATAGAAGAAAAACGAAAGGCCGGGGGTGAACCAAATGTGGAGATTACGCTGTATCAGAGTCTGCTTTCGCGTGATAAGTTCGAATGGGTGCTGCAAAAGTGTACGGAGGTTGGGGTAAATCGCTTCGTGCCGATAGTTACCGAGCGGAGCATCGTGCGGCAAGAGTCAATAAAGGCAAATAAAATAAAACGCTGGCGGCGAATAATACAAGAGGCGGCGGAACAATCAGCAAGGGGCAGGATTCCGGAATTAGAAAAAGCTGTCAGCTTTGAAGAGGCAATAGCCATGCTCGATGTTTTTGATTATAAAATTATGACACATACACAGGGCCACGGTAAGAGTTTGAGGCAGTACCTAAAAAACAGCAACAAGAAAACTAAAAGTGTCGCTCTGTTTATAGGCCCGGAAGGTGGATTTACAGAAAATGAGGTGCAAACCGCCAAGAAAAATGATATTGCTCTGATTAGTTTAGGTCAGCGGATTTTACGAACGGAGACGGCGGCAGTGGTTGCGAGCAGTCTTATTCTTTATGAGTCAGGTGAGATGGAGGGAAAGTAAGGTATGCTTTACTTAGTGGCAACACCGATTGGGAACCTGTCGGATATTAGTTTGCGGGCGCTGGAGGTCCTTCGGCAGGTCGATTACGTAGCCAGCGAGGATACAAGAAAGACCGGCCTGTTGCTGAAGCACTATAAGATAAAAAAGCCACAAATTACTTTTCATGAGCACAACGAGAGGCAGGCGGGCAGAAAAATTATGGCTTTGCTCAAAGAAGATAATTCAGTGGCATTAGTGACAAATTCAGGCACACCGGGTATATCGGACCCCGGCTTTACTCTGGTTCGCAGCGCAATCGAGACAGGGATAGATGTTACGATGATACCCGGGGCCTGTGCCTTCGTGATGGCGTTGGTATTGTCGGGGCTTGCGACGCATAGCTTTACGTTTCGCGGCTTTGCACCGCGGACAAGCGGCAAAAGACGAAACTTTTTGTCTGAAGATAAAGATTCGCCACACACCCTTATTTATTATGAGAGCCCGAATCGGTTGAGGAGCTTTTTAGAGGATGCTTTAGAGGTCTTTGGAGACCGCAAAGCAGCTATTGCTAAAGAACTGACAAAGATGTTCGAATCGGTAAAGCGGAGTCGAATAAGCGAGCTGCTTGGCCGGCTCGAAGAAAACCCGAAGGGAGAATACGTGATTGTCATCGCCGGTGCAGTGCAAAATAACAAAGATAAAAACACCACGTAAAACCCCACAAGAGCACAAGGGGCAGGCGTTGGGATAAATATTTCATCGCCGTTGAATCATTCAAGATTACGAGGTTACCTGGTAGCTAAACTCGAGCACTTCGGGTTCAACGAGCTTTCGATAATCTTTCATACTCATTCGGATAGCTTTTTCGTAAGAGCCGGCCTGAAAAGCGATATGGTCATCGGCCTCGAGGGATTTATCCATAACAGTCGATAAATCATATAAGTTGCCAAAAGGCGGCTCAGCACCGAGTGCACAGTCGGGGAATAACCCGCCGATATCCTTTTCCTCAGCCAGCTTGACCGATTTAGCTCCCAGTTGTTTTTTCAAGGCCTTCATATCAACTTTGTAAGGCGCTGCAAGGACACACATCACGTATTTTCCGTCGGCCTTGACAATGACGGGCTTTGCCACAAATCTGCCGGGCTCATGCTCGGCAGCCGCCAGATTCTGAGCGGTATAACTGGGCTCGTGTTTAGTAACCTCGTACTTAACCTTCGACTTTTTCAAAAAATCTGTGATTTGCATTTTATTACCTCCGACAAAATGCCAAAATTACTAATGACTATTTTTATCTGCAGAGATGTGATATGTCAATTGCTAATGTCGAAATTTAGCCTGCCCAGGCCAGGCAGCCCCGGAAATGTACATTTCGGTTTGCTGGGGTTATCTAATTTTACTTTCCGGCACAATTGGCTCCCAACGCACCTTCGCGGCACCCAACAAATTTCCGGTTGCATAGGCCAAATCAACCAGTGCTATTTGATACTCTGTCAGTGCCAAGATTTCGGAGCTTTGGGCATCGGCAAAATTCGTTTGCGCCTCAAGTACATCCGTGGATGTTCTCAGCCCAAGTTCGAACTGTCGCTTCTCCGCCTCGTAAAGTCGCCCTGAAAGAATTGCATTTTGCCTGCTTGCCAAAATGCGTTGCCAGTTTGCTTCGACCTGGTCAATCGCATTAAGCACCTCAAGCTCGATAAGTGCCTTTCGGCTGTCGCGAGAAGCCAGTCGCTGCCTTCGCTGATAAAACGCCTGAAGTAACCGGCTCTTGGCAGCCTCGTTTCCCAATGGGACCAACAACTGCAGCCCCAATTGATGGTCCTCGAACCTCTTATCAAAAAGCATATCGAACGACTCGTTTCTCGTTGCGCCCAGACCATTCATATTGTACGTGTAACCCAGCGTAACCAAGGGCAGCGTCTGATTGCGCATATAGTCAATCGTGCTGATATCCTCAGCAATTTGCAGCTCCAGATCGAGCATTTCCATACGATTTTCAATTGCTATTTGCACTAACTTCTTATTTTCTAACTTATAATGGACCGGGTCCGGTTCGGTAGCCGGTATCAACACCGTAGGTGTCTGCATTTGCAGTCCCGGCTTATTAATCACTCGTTTAAGCTCGCGCTGCCGGTCACGCAGATTATTCTCAGCCACAATAATAGCCTCAAGCCGCTGGGCGACACCAGCCTCAGCCCGGGTAACCTCAACCTGAGCGCTTTGCCCGGAACGGACAAAGCGCTGCGCCTGCTCAAGCTGAGCTTTTGCCAATTCATACTCTTTTCTGCGCACATCCAATTCCCTTCTGGCGGCATACAGTCGCCAGTAAACACGGTCAACAGCAGCAATTGCACTTATAACTTCAAGTTTCGTTCTGGAATCAGTTATCTGCTGTTCATATTTTGCGATTCGAATAGCGTGAGTGTTTGCACGATGGCCGGCATTTCGCAAAAGCGGCTGACTAATCGAAGCTGAAAGGTCCGAATTGTAGGAAGGATCAAACGTCGAGAAAGCAGAATTTGTTTTTATACGGGTGTCAGCCAGGTCAAAAGTTACAGTTCCACCGGTCCTCAAAGGTATCTCAACGCCCATATCGGTGTAAGAGTAGTCCACTCTTGAACCCGAAATATCAAGAGTTGTTGCTACTGGTGTATCTGTTTTGTTATATGTTATATTGGAAAAAAACGTCGCCTCAAACCGCGCCTCTTCCTCGCTGACCCGCTCAGCACTGATTGCAGGACTAATAAGTTCCACTTTAAGGTCAAGATTATTCTCCAGTACCAAAGCCCGGCATTGCTCCAGTGAAAGCTCAAGATTCTCAGGCGGTATCTCATTTGCATCCGAAGGACTGCTCTTCTCTTCGGCCTTCGCTTCAGCCAGCTCAAGCGTATCTATTTGTCGCAGCTTTTCAGGTGCGATTTTGATTTCGTAAAACTTCTGATTGCCAGGAAACGGTTCACAGCCGGTTAGTAAGATTATTGCGAATCCAGCAAAAACTAAAAACCAATGCAATCTTAAAGAAAATTGTTTATTCATGTCTAAGCGCCTCAATAGGATTAAGTCTGGCAGCCTTAATGGCCGGGAACATTCCGAAAAAGATACCAACAGAGCCGGCAAAAATAAATGAAAGTAATATTGCCCAAGCCGGAATATACATCTTTTCCAGTACAGAGGTCGTTCCGGATATCGCTAATGTCAGTAACTGACCAATGCCAACGCCCACAAGCCCGCCGAAGAAACATAAAACAATCGCTTCAATCAAGAACTGCGTCAGAATAGCGGATTTTTTCGCACCGACTGCCTTGCGCAGGCCGATTTCCCTGGTTCGTTCCGACACCGAGACCAACATAATATTCATAATGCCCACACCACCAACCAGCAAAGAGATGCCCACCACACCGCCTGCGACAGCAGTAATTGCCAAGGCCATCCTGTTGAACGTCTTGAGGTACTCCTCAACCACCTCCATGCGGAAGGTGTCCGGATCGCCCGGTTCCAAGCGGCGGGCCTGCCGGAGGAAAAACCTGAGTTCCGCCTGTGCTTCTTCTGAAAGCTCCGGTTTTCGACAACTTGCAATCACATAAATCCAGGGATTCCATAGCTTCCACGCGGTGGGAAAGGGGATGAAGACCTCTTCGGAAGAGCCCATCCCGCCAAACATGGACGACTCCACACGCTTTTCGACCACTCCTACAATCCTAAAACTTCGTCGGCCCACTACAATGCGTTTACCAATGCAGTCATAGTCAAGCCTTAATTCATCACGCACATTTGGATTAATCAGGCACACCTGCCATCCGTTTTCCTCATCTATCAAAGTGAACGGCCGTCCCATGACCACGGAACGATTCTCAACCCGATGCCATGAGGGATTGATGCCGTATACGCGAGCTCCTTCAATACTATGAGCACCATACTGAACTGACTGGCTCCTATCCGTCATCATAGTATAATCCTCAATGGACGGACAACGCTCCAAGAGCCCTTCAAACTGCTTCGGCAGAAAACGGATAATCCGCCAAGAGGCATTCTTGAACCGCCCCTCCCGGGGCCGGTGGGGGATTATAAAAATCTTGTTCGTTCCAAGTGACTCAAAATCACGCAGCACATTTGCCTTTAGACCGGTCAAGGCAGCTATCACCGATGTGATAGAGGCCACACCAATAACGATGCCAATAGTTGTAAGGATAGACCTGGTCTTATTAGTCCAAATCTGCCCCAGTGCAAGATACACACTCTGGTAAAAAAGCTGAAAAAAAACTACGGGTGCCCGTATTACAGCTTTCATGGCAGGTCTCCTTGCACATCATTTCGTATCGTTGTCTTACAAGCCGGATCCTGCTCTCTCGGCAGGTCGCTGTAAATCTGACCATCCCTCATGTGTATTATACGGTTGGCGTGGCGGGCAACGTGTTCTTCATGCGTTACTATGATGATAGTCTGGCCTTCCCGATGCAGCTGATCAAAGAGTTCAAGGATGCCTTCGCTTGTTTTGCTGTCGAGATTACCGGTCGGCTCATCCGCCAGCAGAATACTTGGATTACAAACAAGGGCTCGGGCAATAGCCACACGTTGCTTCTCACCACCCGAAAGTTGGTTCGGCTTATGTTTTATTCGGTCTGCCAGCTTAACTCGCTCGAGTGCTTTTTTGGCACGCTTACGCCGAGCCCACCAGCCATTTCGCGAATAAATCAACGGCATTTCAACATTCTTCAATGCACTTAATCTTCCAAGTAATTCGAACGATTGAAAAACAAATCCGATTCGCTCGTTACGAACGCGAGCCAGTGCTGCGTCACTCATTTTTGTTGTATCCTGCCCATCCAGCTCATAATATCCTGAACTGGCCCTATCGAGACAACCCAGCACATTCATCAGTGTACTCTTGCCTGACCCTGAGGGCCCCATTACCGCTACATACTCGTTTTCGCAAAGCTGCAGGTCAATTCCATCAAGCGCGTGTATACTCTCCACACCGACTTTATAAATCTTCGTGACACTCTTAAGTCGAATTATAGATTTTTCAGCTTTCTCCGCCATTGCTTACGTCATTTACTTCGTTCGAGTCAACCTTAGTTTTTGTATCTTTCTTCTGTTTCTCCGCTTCACGCTCATCCAATATCTGCTGGTCGTGTTTAATATTCTCAAGAACCTTATACGGCCCAACTACTATTTTGTCTTCTGTAGTAATCCCCGACAGTATTATAGTATGGGTCAAGTCACTTTGCCCAATCTTAATGGGCGTTACTATTGCCTTGCCATCAACATAACGGCAAACGACCGTGGCATATGTCTTAGTTTTTTCTTCCTCGCTAAGCTGATCTCTGATGTCGACCGGCAATTCATCGACCTTTCGCCCCAGAACCGCCTGGCTCGGGAGGGTCAGGACGTTCTTGTGTTCGGTTACTTCAATGTCCACGTCCGCAGTCATGCCGGTGAATATCTGCTCGCCCGGTTCAGCCAGTGATATCTCGGTTTCATAGTACTTCGAACCCTGGTTTCCCTGCTTGTGACTGAGGGCGATGGCCTGCACGGTTCCCGAAAATACTTTATCCGGCCATGCCTGGATATGCACTCGGGCAGTTTGGCCTACCTTGAGATTGCCCACATCTGACTCATCGACCTGCGCGACAACCAGCATTTGCGAAAGGTCCGCCACCTCCATAATCACCGTCCCCGGGTTATTCATTGTTCCAAAAATAACCACCTCCCCAACCTCTGCCTGAATCCGAGTTATCACACCATCGATAGGAGAGGTTATAGTCGTATAGGTAAGAACCTCTTGTGCCTGGGCAATCTTTGCATCAGCGGCCTCAAGATTGTGCTGCAAGACCACCAGATTTAACTTTGCCGCCCGGAGAGTATGCCCGGCACTATCATATTGTGCTTTGAGCTCATCAAGCTTAACCTGGGCCTCGTCAAAAGTAGCCTGACTTATATCCTGCGATTCAAGTAATCCTTTTTGGCGTTTTAGGTCACGTTCAGCTTGTTTCAGCGAAGCGGAAAGACCTACAAGAGTGGCTTGCTGGCTGGCAATCCTTGCTTTTTCGACTTCGAACTGGGCCGCCTGGGCAGCATAATTGGCTTGAACCGAACGAAGCTGGCTTTCTAAATCCTTTGCATCCAGGCGCACTAATACTGAGGCCGGCACAGGCGGATTCGCTTTTGGATTACCACAAGTTACGATATCTCCTTCCTCATACGGCAGCTCTATAATCCGGGCTGAGACTTTTGCGCTTATCTCCACTTTTGTTTTCGGCTCGATCTCGCCTGGAGCACTGACAAATTCGATTAAGTCCCCTCGCTGAGCCTGCTCGATACGAACGGTCGTTGCCTTACGAGCAGCAGCAAATTTTGTTTTTATCAGTTTTCCAAGAGTGAAAACAAGTCCCAGTGCCACAATAACTATGATGATTATGATACGAGACTTCTTCATTTTAAAACCTCTTCTGCAGAACACCATGCATTTTAACTATAGCGACAATGTTTGGCTTTATATCTACCCTCCTTTTAAAGCAACAAAATTATATACTTTTCTATCAAGATATCAAGAATACATGCGGGAATCCGGCGATTTAAGTGTATCCTTGTGTTTTAACTGCTGGTTTTATATCGCTTTTATGTGAAAAAAGGATTGACTGTATGAACTTATTAGTAATAAAATCGTATAAAATTACCGAAAATATTTTTACTGTTGTTGAATTACCTGTGTACCTTGTTTTCTTTTTATCTGATGTATTAGGAGATTAAAAATGCACATATTATTCAGGCAAAACAGGAAAATCTCGCCTTATTTTGTCATTTTAACTGCCGTTTTTCTGCTGGTCCTTCTATCTCCATTATCGGTTCTGGGTGAAGATAAGAACAGTATAGCTGCGCTGAAGCAGATGGGCAAAGCGTTTGCCGGCATCGCGGAAAAGACGTCGCCGGCGGTGGTTGGCCTGAAAGCCGACAGGGTGATTGTGAGAGAATACCCATTTATGCGGGATTGGCCTTTTGACGATTCAATTGACCCGTTCAGTGACGATTTATTTGACCGATTTTTCCGTTTCCGTTCTCCCCGTGAACGCACTCCACAGCGGAAGTATAAACAGACTCGGCCGGTTCAGGGTTCCGGCTTTATTATCTCATCCGACGGCTATATTCTCACAAGTAATCATCTGGTCGAAGACGCAGAAAAAGTTGAGGTAGAGCTGTCAGATGAGCGTAAATTTCCGGCTGAAGTCGTCGGGACAGACCCCGAAACAGATGTCGCGTTAGTAAAAATCGATACCAAGAATTTGCCCTACCTTGAGCTGTCAGATTCAGATAAGCTTGAGGTCGGAGAATGGGTTCTTGCCATAGGCAATCCATTCGGCTTAAGCCAAACAATAACTGCGGGTATTGTAAGCGCCAAGGGTCGTAGTAATGTTGGGCTGACAACATACGAGGACTTCATCCAAACTGATGCTGCGATAAATTTCGGTAACTCAGGCGGGCCTCTGATAAATCTTGATGGAGAGGTAGTTGGGATTAATACTGCTATTGTTGGCTCGACCGGCAATATAGGTATTGGATTCGCGGTGCCTATAAATATGGCCAAAGCTATCCTGCCGCAGCTTAAGAAAGGCGAAGAGATTGAACGGGGATTTTTAGGTGTCGATATCCAGGACCTTACACCGGAATTAGCAGAATATTTCGGTTTAAAGAATACCAAAGGAGTACTTATCCCAGAGGTACAAAGTGATTCAGCGGCTGAGAAAGCAGGGATAAAACCGAATGATATCATCGTTGAGTTTAACGGCAAGGGCGTGGAGACGGCTAAAGAATTACAGAAATGTGTAGCGATGTTAGAGCCGGGAACCAATGTAAAAATAGTGGTGTTCAGGGACAGCAAACGAGAAACACTTACCGCCGAACTGGCAAAACGACCGCCCTTGAGTGAGATTACAGGTAAGGCAGGGCCGAAAACTCTTGAGGAATTAGGATTCTCGGTGCAGGATTTGACAGCAGATTTAGCTGAGCGTTATGGCTATGAAGGTCAAAGCGGAGTTCTCGTTACAAGTGTTGACTCAGACTCGGGAGCTGCACGGGCAGGTATCGCACCGGGGGTATTGATTAAAGAAGTCAATGGTAAAGAGGTCACAAATACCAGAGAATTCAACGAGCAAATATTAAATGCCAAAAAGAAAGGCAACGTCCTTCTGAAAGTCAGAAAAGAACGCTATACATTCTTTGTTCTGCTAACGCTGAGCGATTAAAAATAACCAAATGAAACAAGAGATTCTTATATAAAACTTAGCCCCGCATCAAGCGGGGCTAAGTTTTTTGAGATTGCCACTTCAGAAGTGGGGGCTTATACTTCTCGTTATGTTAAGGAAAATTCTCGGTTTTTATACGAAGTTTTTTGCGGTGTGGGTGCTTCTCTTCGGAATAGTTGCGTATATTTTTCCAGGTCCTTTTGTTGCCTTGAAACCGGGAATGGATTGGTTTTTCGCTCTGACGATGTTCGGTATCGGAGCGGTGCTGCAAATCGAAGATTTCAAACGGATTGCAGCTAAACCGACCATTGTTCTAATCGGCTCAGCGGCACAGTTCAGTATTATGCCGTTGGGGGCATTTGCTTTAGCGA
>CAYSJK010000032.1:0-16613 GCA_964431375.1 uncultured Pirellulales bacterium | reverse complement strand
TTACCAGATTGTCGTCCGCGTCCAAATCAACGTATATATTCTCGTTTATCTCTTTAGTCTGCGCTACCTGATGGTCTGAAAACTCCACCAAAGCCGTATCCGTATCTGTAAAGTATTTTATCCTCATAATATTACTCCTGAAAACTGCGGTCAAAGAAAACATTGTGCACGGTTACACCGTCCGAAAGCAGAATAACCCGCAAATATTTATCGACTTCTTTTACGTATATCCATTTTCGAATTCTGCCGTCTTTCTGAACCTCTGTTCTTAAGGGCTTATCTATGGCATTCTGAATCCATTCTTCTTTGATACACGAACGGTCCGGCCGTTTTCTCGTATAAATAAAATACTGGGTAAACTTCATTTATATATCTCTTACCTGGTTTCTGAATTATACGGTCCCGTATAAGAATCTTAATGAGAATTATTATACGTATAAACAGTATGAGCCACAAGCTATTTTTTTCTGTACTACTCTGCGAAGTATTCGCTACGTAGCACGAGTTATCCTGTTCGACTTCACTCTCGTCACGGCGAAGCGTGCCGTAGCCGGGCAGGGCAAGTGTGTGTTTTGCGTATATCGTATAGGGATTAGAAGGTGATTTTGAATTCAGTGTATTCGACTTTTGGGGCGATTTCATTGATTTTGGTTTCTCTTATATAACCAGCGAAGGAGTCCTGTAGGTCTTGTACGCAGTTATCTATATCCTCAGCTTGGCCCTGGACGAGCATCTCTACGGTTCCACCCGGTAGGTTGCGGGCAAAGCCGGATAACTGATGGCGATTGGCTATGCGATGAGCGGTGAAACGAAAGCCGACGCCCTGAACCCGGCCAATGAAAATTATGTGTTTAGCGACCATTTCTCGTATTGCGTATATCGTATTGTGTATTGCGTAATTGAACTTAGAAAAACATCGAGCGTAATAGTAATCCCGGGTGGCTCTTAACGCAAGGGGCAAAGGGGAGAAATTATGGTTCACTGACAGCGGTAAGTTAAGTATAATGAAATTTTTGTTATGTTTTTTATAGTGCTTGATTATGGCAGAAAAGACAAAAAAACAGTTAGAAAGAGATGAGCAGATTTATCAGCTTACAACGCTGGTAGCGGGAGAGTTTTCGCTCCAGGAAGTGCTGGACCGGCTGGCTGAGGCGGCGGTGAAGATTGTCGGCGTGAAGGCCTGCTCGATTCGGCTGCTGGATGAAGAAAGCAGCGACTTGAGGATGCGCAGTACATATGGCCTTAGCGAGGAGTACCGCAACAAAGGCCCTGTGTTGAAAGACGACCCTGTGGTCAAAGCCGCTTTTGCAGGTGAGGCGGTAGTGCTGGACGATATGCGAGTTGATGGCAGAGTTAAATACAAAGGGGCAACGATTAATGAGGGGCTTGTCAGTCAGCTTACGGTTGCGATGCAGTTTAGGGGCAAACCCATCGGAGTTCTTCGTCTGTATAGTCCCCGGCCGAAACGCTTCTACGAGGATGATATACAACTTGCCAGGGCGGTTGCTTCGCAGTGTGCGGTGGCGATTACGAATGCAAAATATTATGCCGAAGCAATTGAAGGAGAACGGATGGCTGAGCAGATGCGGCTGGCAGGAGTTATTCAGCGAAGGATGATACCGGAAGAGCCGCCTCAGATTGCAGGTCTGGACATTGCCGCTACGTATATTCCGTGTTTTGAAGTGGGTGGAGATTTATACGATTTTCTAAAGATAAACGATAATTGTATTGTGGTGGCGATTTCGGATGTGATAGGTAAGGGGATTCCTGCCGCTTTGATGATGAGCTGTTTCAGGGCAGCTTTGCGGGCTTACGCCGATACAGAAGATGACAAACATATCATCAAGGATGTTATCGATAAGCTCAATAAGATGGCGTGCAGAGAATGCAGAAACGGAGAGTTTATCACGTTGTTTTATGCGGCTATTGATGTTAAGGATATGGCTGTAACCTATTGCAGTTGCGGGCATGAGCCGACATTGTTAATAAGGGATGGAGAAATTACCGAACTTCGAAAGGGCGGACTTGTGCTCGGGCTCGATGAGAAGGCGGATTACGAGATAGAAACCGTTAAACTAAAGGATGGTGACAGCTTGCTATTTTATACTGATGGGCTGATTGATGCGGCTGATTTTGACGGTGAATTCTGGGGTATTGGTAATTTGCATGATACTGTCAAAAAGTTTGCTGATGATTCGGCCGGGCAAATGGTAAAAAATATTCTGGCGTATAGAAGGCGGTTTGTGGGCCTTGCCAGCCAGTCTGATGATACGAGTATTATTGTTGTTAAGGTTAAGCCAACGGTTCATCGCTAAACAGACAAAATATGGCGAATTTTGTTATTACAATTGATGGCCCGGCGGCGAGCGGCAAGAGCACGGTGGCCCGGCTGTTGGCTGAGAGACTGGGTGCGAGCTTTCTTGATACCGGTGCTATGTATAGAGCGGTAACTTTAGCTGCGATTGAAACCGGCGTGGATATGAGCAATGAAGAGGAGCTGCTTGGTGTTCTGCAAACAAGAGATTTTCAATTTTCGATTAGAGAAGGCAGGATGATAGTTAACATTGATGGTATTGATGTTGCCGACCAGTTGCGCAGCCCGGATGTAACCGCTAATGCCCGGTATATTGCTTCAACGGTGAAGCTGCGAGAAAAATTAGTGAAGATGCAGAGGCAATTTGCTGCCAGACAGAAAAAAATAGTTACCGAAGGAAGGGACCAGGGGACAGTGGCATTTGGAGATGCTGATATAAAGTTTTATCTGACAGCAGAGACAGCCGAGAGGGCGAGGAGAAGACAGGCAGAATTACAGGCTAAAGGAATTAGTGAAAATCTCGGGCAAATACAAAAGGCAATAGAAGAAAGAGACAAAAGCGACCAAAGCAGGGATGTTGGACCATTAAAGCCGGCCAGCGATGCCATTGTTGTAGATACCACAGATTTAAGTATAGAAGAGGTAGTGGAAAAACTTTTAAGTTGCGTGGAAAAGAAGTGTTTAAAGAAAGACTAAAAGCGGGATGGTACTGGTTAGCTCTTTGGGCATGCAGGTTTTTTTGCATTTTGTTTTTTCGGGTTCGTGCCTGCGGGACGGAGAATGTCCCTGATAAAGGCCCTTTTATATTGGTCAGTAACCACCAGAGCTATCTTGACCCAATATTTTGTACTGTGGCTTTGAAGAGACAACTGTGCTATGTAGCGCGTGATTCGCTTTTTGCTAACCGGTTTTTTGGCTGGGTGATTTCTTCGGTGAATACAATACCAGTAAAGCGTGGCAGAACGGATTTGTCTGCGATAAAAAGGATTATTCGCCTGCTTAAAGGAGGTAAGGGTGTTTGTCTTTTTCCTGAGGGAACGCGAACGAGCGATGGGAAAATTGCATCTTTGAAGCCCGGCTTTAGTCTTTTCTGTAAACGGACAGAAGCGTCGATTGTGCCGGTGGTGATTGATGGTGCCTTTGAATGTTGGCCGAGAAATAAAAAGGTATTTTCACATGGCACGATTTCGGTGTGCTACGGCAAAGCGATAACGTACGAGCAGGTGAAAGATATAAGCGATGAGCGGCTGGCGGAGCTTTTAACCGATACATTGCGGCAGATGCAAAACGATTGCCTGCTGAAGCAGGGTAAAAAGATACGCGACTATTGATTTTTAATAATTCGATACTTTATGTGAGATTTTTGTTTTTCTTTGGTCGTTATGAATTAAAGAAGGGATTTTTTTGCTGCGAATATGAGATAGCAATGAGTATATTGCGGGCAGAGAGCTGTTTTGAGTCTTATTCCGCCTTGTAAAAAAAACCATTTTTGCAGCACTTTTTTACTTGACATTTCCCTGTTATTAATATATAGAATGCTTAGCGTCCAAGGAGGAGCGGCTGAAAGGAATCATACCTTTCCTAAAGTTAGCTTTCCTCTACAATTGCTGTTGTTTTATAGCTTAAATTGCTAAATAACTGTTTATTGAGAGGAGGTACCGATGGCAAAAAGGAAGCCAGGGCTGCAAAAGGAGGTCTCAGAAATTTTTGATGGTGTACCTATTCCAGGGAGAGGCAATTCCGTTAAGCGACTTGATTCTCCGGCAAAAAACTGGCCCTTCTATAGCTGTTTGGATTCGCGAAAGTTACACCGCCGACCACGTTTGGTACGAAAGATACCGTCGGCGGAATAATTACCACAGAAAGTTAAGTGCCTAAAAATCTAATATTGTAGATATCATTGGATTATTCAAGCAAATCTATCAGAAGAGCCCTCATCCAATAGTAATGCGGCCAACAAGTGGAGGGTAAGGGTCCCCCGGATGTTAACTAAGTTAAGGTGCATTTTCTATTTTGTTTATACCTTCACATTATCCACTCGCCGAATAAAGCTTTTAAGGAACTGGTGTTTATATAAGCTGTTTAGTTATGATTTTGTGTTTGTAGAATTGCCGCTCTTACTTTGAAGAGTGTGATGAATGCTTTTTTCTGGCCTTTGCCCGATTTGGCCTAAGCATATTACCGCTTTTTATTCAAATTTTCATCAAAGTCCTATAACTTTATCTTGAATTAAAAATCAGATATGAGTCTTTAGCTGCAGAAAAGTAAGTTTCGTTGAATATGATTGCGTTATCAGGGTTGATTTAGCAACAAAGAATTGTTATAATAATTATTTGATAGGGAGGCGTATAAGTATACTCCTTAGAGTGGAGAAAGAGCAATGGAGGAAAAAAGCTTATTCATAAATAATTATTAGCGATTGTTTGTATAGATAAAAAACAGAAGATATTTATGAAAAGCCGGGAAAAAGTTGCCGATTCATTATTATTTGGAAGATTGGGTGCTGGAATGAAAGAGATTCTACATTTTGCTGCAGGAAACGTTAGAATCGCCTCGTTGTTCTGCCTTTTGATAATCCTTAATGGAATAGGTGTGTCCCAGGCAAAGTTCCTTGGCATAGAAGATGCTCAAACATCTCCGCGTACTCGGATGGGGTCCTATCCCAGTTCAACTGTTGGCACTAATTTTTTAGACCCTGAAGACTTGGGGCAGCATTCATATCGGTTTAGCTTTTCGGAAAAAAACGGGATTTTATATACCTGCAAAGGCGGGCATATTGATATAGCTCATTTGCGTAAAGCGGCCGACTGGACGGCATTTGTTACTGCAGATACTTTTAAAAAACTCAAGGAAAACAAAAAAAAGTTTTCATTCAAACTGATGGAGCCATCCCGGTATCATGTGCAGATTACTTATCCGGAAAACTGGAAAGATTTGTCAGGAAAAGAAAAGGAGGATATTGCATTTGATATCTCTATTCGTCTTGGAGAATACTTCATCTACACGGCAACTACATGGCATGAAATCATTACGTGGTTCGGCTATCAATGCACAGGAGTTCTTTATTCGGAGTTTGCATCTGCTTTTACCTGGGAGGATATCTTTTCAAATCTTCTGGGAACACATATTGCAGCGCAGGCGCTTCGAGATACTGAACATGAGTATGATGAAGCTGTGACACTGGCTTTTGCGAGGGAGCTGGAAAAGCTAAGAGTTCAGCCGAGACAGGTAGCAAGGCGAGCGGCCGAGAAGGTAAGGGGAGATTGGTTTTCGGGCGATTTGATATTTTTTATTAATATGAAAAAGAGGAATTTTGATATAGGCCTGGATGATGGTTATGTTACTCCTTCGATTATTCAATCAGTTCCTGGCTGCGAAGGGGCAGAACCTAAACTATATCCGGTTCCCAATCTTGACTTTCTTTCTGAATATGGATTTTCAGTGAAACTCGAAATTGAACCCAGAGTGCATGAGAAAAATGAAATCCTGAGCATTGTTTATTCCGAAAACGGAGAAAGAAGAAAGCGGATAGAACCTGATATCCACTTTGCTGCGATTATGAACTATATCAAAGAAGAGGCAATAACAAAATACGGCGATAATGTGGACCTTTGTGATACAATTACACAAACACCGCCTAAAGCTCGCCCATTTGAGCCAAGTATGGCACAGTTTTTGGCTGGGGGAAATGATTCTGTTGAAACTGTAGAATCATCACGAAACACCGGTACTGCTAAAAGTGCAATAGAGTCAATCGAGTCATATCGTATCGAGCCGGCCTGGGAAACTATCGTTGCGGGAGATGTAAACGGCGATTCGAAAGTGGATTTTGTGGATTTTGCAATTACGACATTTCAATGGCTGGAACCTGATGGTGACCTCGATTAATCACTGTTTGCTTACTTACATGCCCTGACTATTATTGAGTGTCAGAGTACTGTAGTACAAGCAACTCAAAAACTTTTACTATAAGCCTCACAAATGCTGTTTTTACTTCAGAAGGAAGTTTTGTTGGATTATATAGGTGATTTTGTATAGAATTGGCCTTTATGAAAGTTTTAGTTGCAGAAAAGTGTGGATTTTGTCACGGCGTTAGAAACGCTATCAGTATGGCTGAAAGGATACTGAGCCAGGAGAGAGATGTTTGCAGTCTCGGGTCAATTATTCATAACAAAGATGTAGTTGAGCATCTGGCGAAAGCCGGCCTAAAAATCGTAAATAGCGTGGAGGAAATTCGATCCGGGACAGTTTTGATTCCGTCTCACGGTGCAGCCCCGGCAAAGATAGCGAAGCTGAAAGAAAAAGGCATTAGTATTGTAGATGCCACTTGTGTGCTGGTCAAAAAGGTCCAGCATATTGTCGAAGGGTTGGAAAAGGATGGTTATAAAGTGGTAGTTGTCGGCGATGAAAATCATCCTGAGGTCAAGGCGGTTGTGGGCTGTGCGGGGGATGTTATTGTCCTTGCTAATGAGTCGGATTTGTATAAGCTGCCCCGAAATGCTAAGTTAGGAATTGTTTGTCAGACTACACAGAGCCCGGATTACTTTAGTGAAATGCTTAGTGCTATAGAGAGATGCAGCTTTAGTGAGCTGAAAGTAATCAACACTTTGTGTCAGGAGGCGATAAAAAGGCAGGAGTCGGCTGTGCAATTGTGCAGGCAGGTAGATGTAATGTTTGTGCTTGGCGGTCTGGAAAGTGCCAATACGCGGAGACTCGCAGAGCTTTGCAAAAGAGTAAACAGCCAAACATTTCATTTGCAAAATTGGAATGAACTTGACAAAAGTATACTTTCCGGTAAGAATATGGCAGGTGTTACGGCAGGGGCCTCAACGCCTGAGTGGATAATAGACGAATTTGTAAAGAATTTGGAGGATTTTGGTAGCAGCAGCGACCGATAGCAACTTTGAAAAAAAGTTGAAAATGTACGGTTTGCATTGGTTGCGTTGGCCAATGCGTTTTTATAAATGATTAACCAGAACTTTTATATTTGTGCAGTGTTGCACAAGGGCTTATTGGCGTGAATGTGGGGCGCCAATACGTCGAAGACAAAGACTCCACAGAGGGTTTTTATTTATGGTAGATAGAAATATAGTTAACAAATTAGGTTTGTCGCAAGAGAAACTTGACCAGCAAGTCAACGAGATGTTCAGTGAGAAAGAAAATGAATTTTTGGAGGAGGCTCTGCAGAAGAAGGTGGATTTACGTTTGCCGGGTACTGTTCTTAAAGGAACAATCGTGTCGCAAATAGGTAATGATATTATTGTCGAGGTTGGCCTGAAAAGCGAGGGAGTTGTCGATGCGAGTGAATTTGACAGCCCTGATGATATTGAGCCGGGCAAAGAAATAGAGGTCCTTCTTGAAGATACTGATTCTGAAAGCGGACTTGTTCTGCTGAACAAGCGCAAAGCAGACGTCATTAGGGGCTGGGAAACTATTATCGACACGAAAAAGGAAGGAGATATTGTCAAGGGCAAGGTTATAAGGCGCATCAAAGGCGGATTGCTTGTTGATATTGGAGTTCCTGTGTTTTTACCGGCCTCGCAGGTGGATATCAGAAAACCGGGCGACATAAGCAGATTTATCGGCAAAGAGGTGGACTGCAAGATTCTTAAAATCGATATCGAAGGTCGGAACATTGTCATATCGAGGCGTAAGCTTATCGAAGAAGAGCGATGCAGTAGCAAGGAGAAAATTCTTTCGGAAATCGAGGTCGGTCAATTACGAAAAGGTGTTGTGAAGAACATCGCTGACTTTGGTGTATTTGTGGACTTGGGTGGCCTGGATGGCCTGTTGCATATCTCTGATTTGAGCTGGGGCAGGATATCACATCCGTCTGAAGTTGTCGAGCTTGACCAGAAAATCGAATGTGTGGTTATTGATGTAGATAAAGAGAATGAGAAGATATCTTTGGGTTTGAAGCAGAAGACAAGCAGTCCGTGGGATGATGTTGAACAGCGTTACCCAATCGGAGCGAAGGTAAAGGGTAAAGTCGTAAATGTTATGAACTATGGCGTGTTTGTTCGGCTTGAAGATGGCATTGAAGGGCTGGTACATATTAGCGAGATGAGCTGGACAAGGCGTCTGGCACACCCTGGCGAGATGGTCAATCTCGGTGATGAAATTGAGATAATCGTGCTGAGTGTTAACAGGGAAAAGCAGGAAATATCGCTGGGTCTGAAGCAAACCGAAGTGAATCCATGGGCGATAGCTTCTCAAAAATATCCGCTTGGGGCGATTGTTTCAACGAAGGTGCGTAGTGTGACTAATTTCGGGGCGTTCGTGGAGATAGAGCCGGGCATCGATGGTATGATACATATATCGGATTTAAGCTGGACTAAGAAGTATAACCATCCGAGCGAGGCCCTGCAAAAAGGTCAGGAGATAAAGTGCATTGTTCTCGAAGTTAACGAAGACAAACGACGGATATCACTGGGTATAAAGCAAATGACCGAAGACCCATGGATTCGTGCTATTCCGGAAAAGTATATCCCTGGACATATCATAAAAGGCAAGGTGGCAAAACTTACTAATTTTGGGGCTTTTGTTGAGCTTGAACCGGATTTGGAGGGCCTGCTGCACATTTCTGAACTTGCCGACCACAAGATTAACAAGCCTCAGGATATTGTTCATGTGGGAGATGAGATTGAAGTTAAGATTCTAAAGGTTGATAATGAGGCCCGCAAAATCGGATTGAGTTTGAGAAGAGTTCAGTGGGCTGCTGAGGAACAAACAGCCGAGCCCACCAAGCAGCCGCCATCGGCGGAAATCCAGGATGACCTTTCGAGTACCGATTTGGACGAATCTGAGAAACCGCAGGACAAGGCCGGTGAAAACAAAGAGGCAGAAGCCGGGTTGAGCGTATCCGACTCCGAGGTTCAAACGCAAAATGAGCCGGATGAGCAAAAAGGCATTGTGAATGAGCCGGAAGAGTCAGATGTTGATAAAGCGGTAGTAGAAGAAGAATCTGCACCCACGCAGTCAGAACGGCCTAAAGAAAGCACGGATACTGAACAAGACAGCGACGATAATAGCGCAAAACAGGACACTGCGAAAGAATAACAAGCAAATGGGGATGAGGATTAGACATAGATAGCTACCTGCTTGGCCACTATCTTCGTAGTTTTTTGAGGATGAATCTGGCAATTTTTTGTTTTGTATATTTAACCGAGACAAAGTGGCTATAGGGAAGATGAAAAATAGCAGTTGCAAGAAGTTTTCCAGGTGATTTTCCTGCAAGCCAGTGTTATAAGCGCTTGTATATGCTGAACTTATGCATCTCATATCTTTGTGACACAAAATTTCCTGTAATTTTGTGACTTTTTTCTTGACGAGGACATAGCTAATATGGTATAAATAGGCAGGTTAAGTTGAGATAAAAATGTATATATGGAGTGAGGTTGATGAGCCATAAAGTATTGGCATTTCAACCAAAAGCTCAGACTTGAGCTTCCCCAAGGAGGAGGTAAAGACCAAGTTCCAAAAGAGTTCTTTAACAGGCACAGGGTTGGTGAAGAGCTTTGTTGCTTGTTTTGTTGTATGGTTGTTTGAGACAGGCACAACTGGTTGTGAAAGGTTTGTACGCTTGTCGAGAGCGACTAAATTGTTTCGGCTTGTAGCCGGAGCAAATATGTTTATTTGAAAAGAGGAGGAGTATTATGAGTACAAAGTTAATAACTTTTGTTTGTGTGTTAACACTGGCCTTGGCGTCAAGCAGCTACGGCAGCTGCCATGATCCAAGCACCATATTGTTCCAGGGTGATGTGTG
This sequence comes from uncultured Pirellulales bacterium, assembly GCA_964431375.1. Taxonomy (GTDB): domain Bacteria; phylum Planctomycetota; class Phycisphaerae; order Sedimentisphaerales; family Anaerobacaceae; genus CAZBWE01. The sequence goes on along the minus strand of CAYSJK010000032.1, from coordinate 6,534 downwards.
TCACGATGGCCATTTTCTGTTAGGCAACTGGGAAATGCCCGGCAACCACAACGGCTGGCAAGCCACAGGTGATTATGACGGCTGGACCACAATTACCCATGGCGTCATGATTGGCTATGATGATTGGTCAACATTGGACTTTGACAGTCTCAAGATAGTTGCTCCATCAGGTTGGGTAGGGCTGATAGAGCTCAGGCTTCCGGATCCACAGAGATTTTGTGTTGGTAATTCCGGCCTTACTCTGGAAGATGCGTTCTTCGCCAACGATACGTTCAATATGGACATAAAGGTTAATCCTTGGATGGATACATGTCCTGGTTGCGGGCCATGTACTGGTGGTGCCAATCTCCAGTTGATTCTCAATTCAGATGGTATCGGCTGGTACGGCTTAGGGCAGGTTGATGTGGATATTGTTAATGGCGGAATATATCACATGTCACTCAGCTATGCCCATCTTCTTGATGGTGACATATATAATGACGAGTTCGCCACAGATGAGTTTGGCGATCCGCTTTATACGTACCTTGAATTTGTGTTGGCCGGATGGACAGACGCTGAGTGTCCCCAGGAATGGATTATCGACCATGCGTACTTGACTCCTGAGCCGACTACAATAGCCCTGTTAGGTCTGGGTGGATTGGCTCTGATTCGCAAGAGACGCTAATACGTAAATAAGTAAACGTATTGGCTGGCCAATGAGTTTGCATCTTTTCGGGGCCTATATCGTTTAGCGATATAGGCCCCGGTTGTTTTTATGGCTTTTTTTATCGTATTATGGGGGATTCAGGATGAACTTAAGACAACAGCGGAGGGTAAATTATTTATAACGGCAGAAATGTAATTATTGATATTAAATTGATATTAATATGTATGCACTGTACAATAGCCGATATTATAAATAAAAGACTATGTCATAATTTGGAGGTTAATAGCTATGTTAGTCTGGATGTTTAGATTCATATTTTTTGTGATGATTATCGCAGTTTTAATTCTTAACTTAAGCGCGGATCCGATTGCAGGCGAGGAAGGCAGGAGAAACTTTTATGTAATTCTTCTGAGCGGTGCGGTACTGGTGTTGATAACACTTATAGTTGATGTTTTTACGCCGAAGAAGTCTTTGGCAGCGCTGGCGGGTGTGTTTTTTGGGCTTTTAGCGGGGATGTTTTTCAGCTGGGGCGCGGCACAGATTATCGACTTGGTAGACGAGATATATTTACTTCGATTAAGCCCGATATCGCTTCAGGCAATTAAGTGGATGATGGGGATTTGTATATGTTTTCTAACCATCAGTGTAGTGATGCGGACCAAGGATGACGTGCGTTTTGTGGTTCCTTATGTTCATTTTGCCAAACAAACCAAAGGGGCCCGGCCGTTGGTTTTGGATACGTCGGTGATTATTGACGGGCGGATTGTAGATCTGTGCCAGAGCAAAATGTTTGATGCTCCATTGATTGTTCCGCGTTTTGTCCTAAATGAGCTGCAATTGATAGCTGATTCGGCTGACAAGCTCAAGCGTAACCGAGGCAGGCGGGGACTTGATATACTTAATAAGATGCAAATGAATCCTGTTATTGATGTGGAAATCGATGACACCGCTGCGATTCCGGAGGTTGAGGAGGCCAAAGGGGTTGACCAGAAATTGATGCTGTTTACCAAGAGTTGTAGCGGGCGTCTTGCTACGACGGACTATAACCTCAGCAAGGTTGCACAAGTTCGTGAGGTTGATGTAATAAATATAAACGATTTGGCTAATTCATTGAAGGTCGTTGCATTGCCGGGTGAGACTATGGAAGTTAAAATAATAAAACCCGGCGAAGAAGCGGAGCAGGGTATAGGTTATCTGGCTGACGGGACGATGGTTGTTGTTGAAGGTGCTCGCAACAAGATTGCGCGGGAAGTGGTTATTAGCATCACCAGCTCACTTCAGACATCGGCCGGCAAGATGATATTTGGCAAATTTGAGGGATTTGTGCAGGATAGAAACAGAACCGGTCGGCAAGTGTCATATGGGAAGCCGGCTGGAGTAAGTACATCGCAGAGCGATAAAAGTTAAAGACGACCGAAGTTACGGATATAATACCTAAAGTATATAGCCAAAGATCCAAAGTATGGGTCTTTGGCTTTTTTCAATTGTGGGATTAGGTGCTCTATTTAGACTTCAGGAGGCATTTTGTAAATACGGCGACAGCAAGAACATTACCGGTGGCGAATAACCACCAGTAGAAATGTGATTGAAAGTCGATTTTAGTAATGTGCAGGCCGGCAATGCAAAAGGAGACAACCACGGCAAAACCGGCAAGCATAAAACCGAGCCACTCAATCAGCGTTACTTTAAGGCTTCTGCCGCAAGAGTCTCTGTAAAGTATTATTACGGCAAATAACAGCAGTGTAAATGAGATAAGCATCGGGGCTAAAACAGGACCAGCCCAGGTAGTCGGTATAAGAAATAAAATGTCCCAATCCGTAATTGAGCTGGGCCAGTTAATGAGAATCTTAAGCCAGACGTAATAGAAGATATCCCAAACGGCGAATATGGTCGCGAAATAAGCAAACCTCTGATGACGGTTTTTGCCGGACAGCCAGGCACCGATAAGGATTAAAATTAGAGTGGCGGCTTCTCTACCGATTTCAGTTAGCAGAAGCGGTTCCCATAGCGGGTCGATACCAAAGTTGATTAAGGGAAAGATGAAACCGTTGGGATGGAAGATTGTTCGCAGATAGACAACGACAGCGGATTCGATGTATGCAAAGGCGATGCCGAAGATGATAACGATGCAAAATCGTCTGAATGCTGTCTTCGATGGTTCGCCGGATGTATCTGATAGTCTCTCGTTTGTTTCCATAATGTTATAGTTTGTGTAGTTCTTTCATTAACGCCGGGATGATTTTGTTTTCAGGTACTGTTGCGATTTTCCGCCCGTTTCTGTATATAAAGCCCTTATTTTTTGCGGCGCAGACGGCCAAATCAGCATCGGCAGCTTCGCCGGGTCCGTTGACGATGCAACCCATCACGGCAATACGCAGTGGTTTATTAATTTTAGTAACCGTCTTTTTGACTCGGCGGGCTAGTTTGATTACGTCAATTTCGGCCCTGGCGCAGGTCGGGCAGACTATAAGTTCCACAGTCGGGCGTTCGTAAAGGTCGAGCGCAATTAGTATCTGTTTTGCAATTTCAGTTTCCACTACAGGGTCACCTGCGGCGCTTACCCTGATAGTGTCGCCAATACCTTCCGCCAGGAGCGTTCCTATAGCGATAGCCGATGATATTTGTGCATCTTCGGGCAGGCCTGCGTGGGTCAGGCCGACGTGAATAGGATAATCGAAGGTCTCTGCAATTTTGCGGTTGACTTCAATAGTTCTTAAGCAATCGTGGCTTTTTGCGCTTAGAACCAATTGGGTGAAGTTGCGATTTTCGAACAGTTGTACATACTTTTTTATTTCTTTCAACATCAAAGCGGTGCGTTTTGTGGGCGGGACATCTTGTTTTTTAAGGTCCCTGATACTTGCTTCATTTACGCCGATGCGTATGGCGACTTTGTGCAGCTTGGCTGCATCTATTATTCGATGGATGTCTTTTCGATTTTTTATATTGCCGGGATTGAGCCGTATTTTAGCAGCACCGGCTTCTATCGCTTCAATGGCTCGGCTGGGGCTGAAATGAACGTCGGCAATTAACGGGACATTTACCTTCTGCACTATTTTTGCAAACGCCGCCGTGTCAGCCCGTCTCGGAACGGCGATTCTTACCAGCCGGCAGCCGGCCTGGGCGAGCTGGTTTACCTGCCTTACGCAGCGGTTAATATCAGTGGTTGGCACTTTCGTCATCGATTGTACGACAACAGGAGCAGATGAGCCGATTATAACCTGGCCAACCTTAACAGTTTTTGTTCTTCTTCTCTTAATCATATTTAATTTTTGCCGCGAAGGCGCCAGGACACCAGGTTTTTTTAATTTATAAATTTTTTGCAACTTCGTGTTTTTGTGTCTAATCCTTTTTCTTTTCAAGATTGTAGCTTGTTTTATTCTTTCGAGCAAATTAAAATGTCGCCCATTCAAAAGAATGATTATGTACCACGGCCATCCTGGCCGTGGTATCACGGGCAGCGAAGCCCGTGATACGCTATGATTTCGATGCTGATATATATTGGTGTAATATTATTTGTTGCCTATTGGGGCTTGGGGGTGATACTTTACATTATGCAGCCGAAGTTTTTGTACAGTCCTAGGGGGGAAGTTACCTATACGCCAGCCGAATTGGACCTGGAATTTGAAGATGTAGTCTTCGAAAGTGATGATGGCTTGAGATTGAGTGGTTGGTATATCCCGTCTGAAAACGCGCAGTTTACGGTTCTGTTTTGCCATGGTAACGGCGGCAATATGATGCATCGTCTGGACAGTATAAATATCTTTTATAATCTTGGATTGAATTGCTTTATTTTTGACTATCGCGGCTACGGGGTAAGTGAGGGTAAACCCAGCGAAGGGGGAACATATCTGGATGTTGAGGCAGCCTATAAATGGCTGACCGAAGAAAAAAAAATACCACCGGATAATATCATCGTCTTCGGCAGGTCCCTGGGAGGTAGTATCGCTGCATACCTGGCAAGTAAGGTTAGGGTGAGAGCCCTGGTTATCGAGAGCACCTTTACATCTTATGCTGACATCGGCAAGAGATTTTATCCTTATATGCCGGTGCGGTGGTTTGCAAGTTTCAGCTACAGGACAATCGATTATATCAAAGATATTCATTGTCCGGCGATGCTGATTTACAGCAGGGACGATGAGGTTGTGCCGTTTGAATTTGGGCTGGAGCTTTACGAGGTGGCGAACGAGCCGAAAAAGCTTGTAGAAATTTTCGGCAGCCACAATGACGGTTTCTTGGTTTCCGGCGAGATTTACAAAAAGGCCTGGACAGAGTGGCTAAAATCTTTGAAAGAATATAAAAGTCAAGCTGCTCGCCAACAGGTTTCTTAGCAATTCATATCTTGCATTATCTGTTGTGTAATAATGCGAATTTGTCCGCTGATACCCGCTTGCGCTGGTACAGGTTTCATGGTTTTTTTCTACGATATTGTTCTCGTTAAAAGATTGGCCTTTCTGAGAATATTTTAAATGTATGTTGCCGGATACAAAGGGAAATTTCTGACGGGGTAAACCCACAGGCATATTTGGTCGATATTTCAAATGGGTTTTTGCACACATGGAGGAGTGGGACCACATTTTGCAGCACGTCGCAAAATGGAAACCAGGGCAATCGTCCTATAATAGTGAGTTAGGGGAAAAGCTGAATTTGCCTTAATGGCTGGGGTCGAAAGACTTTTGGCTGGGCAGGAGTGAGCTATAGCATTTGACGCCACTATAAAAGAATACCTGCAGGAGATTGACGCAGCATCATTGCTGACGGTAGAACAAGAGCACTATTTAGGCAAACTGGTCGTTGAGAAGAATGACCCGTGGGCCAGAGAGCAGTTGGTGCGAAGCAACCTTCGGCTGGTCGTTAATATCGCCAAGAAGTACGGCGGCCGAGGGATGAGTCTGGGAGACCTGATTGAAGAGGGTAATCTTGGTTTGATAAAAGCTGTTGGTTATTTTGACCCCGAGCGTGGGGTTCGCTTTAGTACGTATGCAGCGTGGTGGATAAAACAAAGCATCAAGCGTGCACTTCTGGAGAGCGTTCAGCCGGTACATATTCCCACTTATATGGTAGCTTTGATAAATCAATGGAGACATATCGCAGCGGAGCTGGAAAGTAAACTTGGCAGGGCGTTGGAAGTCGAAGAGATGGCCGATATTATGGGTATGCCCCTGCGAAAGGCAAAAGTCGTGCATCGAATCGTAGAGGTCCTTGGCTCTGTAACTGATATCGGTGGGGGCGAGAGTTCGGGCGAAAATCAAATGCTTGAGGCCACATTGGAGGACCAGAATGCCGGCCAGCCCGAGGACGATTTGGTTGCGGATGAAGAGAAAGCCAAGGCCTTGAGATTGCTTAACAAAATTGAGCCGCGTGAAGCCAAAGTACTTAGGTGGCATTACGGCCTTGGCGGAAACAAGCCGATGACATTAAAAGAAATCGGTAAAAAACTTGACCTGACACGGGAGAGGATTAGGCAAATTCGACGTGATGCGCTTACAAAGCTATACGAATATATGAACGAAGAATAACACACCATTTTACCCGCCGCTTGCCCGCCATCTATGTGGCGGATTTGTTTGGCGGATTTACCCGCCATTTGTATGGCGTATTTATCCGCAGGTTTTACTCAGGGTCATTGCGAGGCCGCATGTCCTGAGTTTATCGAAGGGCAGGCCGTGGCAATCTCAAATTCTTCTCCTTCAGTGTAGAATATAATCAATATCAAGTACTGTTATTTCTCTGATGCCATCCAAACATCCCTTATCTAGCGTCTGCGCACACTGATGACATTTTATAATCGTTTTCAGGTATTTCTTTTCCAGCAAAGGCGGTATCAAATCGTAAAACTTCTTCTCACCCGGATACTTCTCTCTGTAGAACTCATAAAGTCCCTTCGTCCC
>CAYSJK010000031.1:0-16691 GCA_964431375.1 uncultured Pirellulales bacterium | reverse complement strand
GGGCTGGTCATCCGGAGAAAATTCGCAGGCGATGGATTGAGAGGATAATCGCCAAACAGTCACCAGACGGCGGGTGGGACAATAGACGGTTATGTTTTTCTTCAAACGCAGATATATTGACTGATTTTGCCAGCCGTAAAACTAATCAGCACGACACACTTTTGGCGCTGGCAACGTTATATATGGTCAAATACAAGTATCCAGAACACTTCGGCTTGAAAAAAAGCATTGATACCAGGCAGTTCAACCAATTATTCCAAAATAACACCAACAAGCCCGTTTACACTCTTCGGAAAGATTAACTGACCGATTCACTATAAGCGGGATATTTACTCATCAGGAATGCTATAAGGACGGCATCGAATATCAACATAGGCAAAACCGGTTCTCGCACGTTCTTTCTGTTCTACAATCCAGGCATCAATTCCAATCTCTTTTATTCTTTCTCCATCGGCGATAAGGGTTGGATAGCCCTTCGCCAGTGCCTGTACACGCTTGCACGGATATTCCCTGCAAAAGACACATATATCAATTTTTCGCTCAAGAGCGCATTTTCGTATCGAACAAAAAGGATTTCCTCCTCCTTGTCTGCATCCGGCACAGGAGTTATCAGGCTCGCAAAGATTGGTAAGGAACTTCCAAAACTCGCTGAATCCGGGAATCTCTTTACCCCAGGAATCGTATCCTTCTTTGGCCATAGACTGCCTGAGAGCGTCGGCCTGACGGGGAATACGCTCGCGCTGGGCACAGAGCTCACAGAATAAACCGCAATATGTAACAAGTCTTAAAATATCCAATTCATCTATACTCTTAATTGTTTAAAAAACAGAGCGAATCTGGAATATACAAAAACAACTGAAGACTAAAAATGCAACCATCAATCCAATAACGAATATTCGGTTCGGTTTGAGTATCTTAGCAGCCTCTTTAGAAAGCAATCTGGGCATAACGAAAAACAGACCGATTGCAACGCAGATTGCCTGCAGCGGTGTCAAAAGCAACCCGTCAAGTATAGCACCGACCTTTACCAAAACGACCGGTTTGAAGCCAAGCGTATAAATGATGACCATACTGGTGAAAAAGAAAATGATAAGAAAAAACCTGTACTGTGTTTTCCATGAGAATTTTCCGGCGATGTTGGGGAAACAGATTCTTGTTGAGTCAGCAAGCAATCGTGGCCAGCCGGCTAATTGTCCGATTTGAGTCGATATAAGAGCTGCAGCACCGGCAAGCATAAAAAGGACAGAGCCGGTCTTGCCCCAATTTGATGCGAAGATTTCTGAAAGCATAACAGCGACCTTAGCACCTTCAGGAGCAATCTGCCTGGGTCTTAGGATGCCGGCACCGGCGATTAAAAAGGCGCCAGTTACTACGATTCCTATTACAACGGCTAACGTTGCGTCACAGTAGAGAACGTGGCACCAGCCCTTTATTTTTTTAGCAGCGGCCTCACTCATATTTTTCAGCATTGACACATCCGCTGGTTTTCCATAGCCACGGCCTTTGGCAGCTCCATAGCCGGCACCGAGTACCCAATAGGTGTACCAGACCTGACTGGCAAAGCCACCTGCGCCCCAGCCGATAAGAGGCAATATCTCTTCCCACGGATTTGCACTGACGGCTCCGGTATCAACCGCCCATTGCGGAACCGCCGGTACATTGGGGATCAGGGAATTGATAAAATCAGTAATTGGTGGAAATACCCGGACAGAGACATAAATCGTGCCGAGGACAATGATAAAAACGAAAATGCTCATTATAATTTTGAGAACTTCAAAGACACCTGAGAAAACAACAGCCACTGCAAAGAGTGACACCGCCCAACCACAGACAATTTGAACAATGCGGGTAGGAATGCCTATAAAACCGGCGAAAAAAATACCTGCGGCATTGGCCAGTGCCGCTATTGCAATAATCGCGGCGATGAACTGCACCACAAGTACAATCCAGACTGCCCAATGACGCGGGCCAGGGATGCGGTCGAGCATATCAACCATACATTCGCCTGTGCAGACTGTATAACGGGCACCACTGACACCAATCCAGAACTTTAAGAATATGCCTATAACAACCGCCCAAAGGATAGTAGTACCTAAAATAGCACCTGTACGCGTGGCTAAAATAACCTCGCCGGAGCCAATATACTCGGCTACCCAGACAAATGAAGGCCCTACTAAAGTCAAAATAGCCAGGCCTGTTGGGGGCGTTCGAACTGTTAGGTCGCTAATTTGATTTGTGTTTTCTTCCATTGGTTTGGCCCTCGCTAAAGCGATTTTGACCCTGTCTCATAGGTAGTTGGGCTGTAACTTACAGATTTATAACTGCTGTGTCTATAAATTTTTTCTGTGAGTTGTGGTTGGTCAGAAATTTAAAAAATAAAAATTTCTTAATTTTTTCGATTTAGATTTATCAGCGTCGAATGTGATTTTATTGGACAGTTAAAGAAGTGACAAAATAATCCGTTCACTTACTCTACATATGGTAGTCTGAGCAAAATAAATTCTGCTATATAGTGTTTTGGTTTATAGGTCGTTAACCTGCTCTACATCTCGTTGGCTAAAGAAAAAATCTTAACTCTGTCGATATTGCGTAGGTAAATGGGGGATTTACATGAGTCTTGAAGGACGTGTACATATGAGTAAACGGGAGTTGATAGACTGCATTTGTGAAATCAATAAAACTGCCAAGCCGGAATTTCTTGTCGCTTTTTCTGAAGAAGAATTGAAGGCTTATCTTGAGCATCTGATGGAGCTGGATTTAGAAGAGTTAGTTGTCTGCGTCTAAGAGTGTATCCAGACAAATTTCTGCTCATTACTATCTTGAGCAGAGCATCCGAAAACGAGACGCAAATAAAAATAGCCGCTTAAAACAATATTAATAGATTAATTTCTTCCCACTTAAAATTATTCCGCCGCCTTAGGAGGGTTTTTGATACTTAAATTCTTCAATAGTCTATGTATTTTCTCCAGTGAAAGTATTTGTCCAAAAGTACGGCCGTACTATTGGTTCTCATCAGATTGGTCACCGACTATAGACTTACTGATGTCGCTAAGACCGCGTTCTCCAGAGTGGGTATCAGGCTCTGTATCATCATTTTCTTTTTCGGCTTGCTTATCAACGAAAGGTATTACCGGCGGAGCTTGTTCTGCAGATACGGGTGACCCCACTTCAACAATGCTGTTTAGTTTGAATTCTACCAGCATTGGCACAAAACCGTTAGGCACATAAAAACCAAAGTCAATCCATTTTACCTTTTCGCCGGAAACAAGGCGCCCTACTATTATCTCGTCATTTAACCTCTTTTTTTGCACCTGATTCTGCGCTATCAAGTATCCGATTGGGTAAGCATTTTTGCCTTTTCCAGTGAGGAGATTTGCATCGTTTTTTGGTTTGCAAATCACCCTTAATTGAGAAAGGGTAAACGTGCCCGCCTGTTTTATCGCGGTTCTTTTTATTCCGACCCGTACAATTATGATGTCGTATCCACTTTTCCGAATTGAGTTGTCCTCTGAATCTTTTATACCTTCAGGAGCGTACCAGGCAGCATCTTTCGTTGGAACTTCTATCGCTTTTGAACTTGTGATAGATGTTACCTTGTCTGTAAGAGCGTGTCGATTCAGGAATATCTGGTCCAGAAAGGCCGGATGCAGGGTCCCAAAACTTTTTTTATTAGCTATAGCACTAAAGCTGCCATTACTTAACATAGTGAACAAGCCCGTTGCGAAACCATCGGCATTTAGCAAAACCTTACTGGGCCTTTCAGCATCCGGGCTTCTTTCATCAAATCGCTGATAAGGGTACTTACTTGGTAACGGGGCTATTGCAAGTGCTGTTAGCAAAAGGCCGGATATAATCAGACCCAGGAAAATCCCACAGATAATGCGTCCGATACGTTCGGGTAAAATTCCCAAATCAACCGGCTTACGAGTTAAAAAAGTTAGGGCCGTTTGCAGGATAGCGAAAGACAGAACAAACAGCAATATAAAAGAAAGCGGCTGTGCCCAGGGTACGAGTGCGGGATATTCGTTATCAGAACTACGACTCACGAAGATATTCGCCAAGGCCTCGAAGTAACCGAACGCAACTACGCTTGCACAAATAGCAATTATTATCGTGGCAAATGCTCTGATAACCGTGCCTTTCAGATATTGATAGGCAACACAGCCTGCGATGATTAAAAGTACAATTAAACTGCCCATTACGGTCTCTCTGTTATTTCGCGCTTTATAGCTACAATTATTTTGTTATCATTATCACTTTTTATTTTTTGATAGTGCCCTTATCATTTCGTTTACATCTGTTGTCCCTGCGATGACTTTTCTCATTGCCTGCTCCTGCAGATAAAGCATTTTAGCCCTTCTAAATTGAGAACCAATTTCCGACAATGACTTTGATTGTATTACAACCTTCCTTAATTCATCATTCAAAATAATGATTTCAAATACGCTTGTTCTGCCTATATAACCTGTCCCTCGGCAATTTTCACAGGTCGTTTCCCTGCCGCGCTTATCGTACTGAACTTTACCGGCTCGATAGAGCACTTTGGTTTTTTCAGGGGCAATGTTAAATTTTATTAGAAGTTCTTTGTCCGGCGTATATGCCTGCTTGCATTCTTTGCAAAGTCCCCTGAGTAGCCGTTGATTACCTATACCCAGCAGGGTTTCGGCTATCGTTCTTCTGTCACCGGCCATTTTAATCCATTTACCGAGCGCTTGTACCACGCTGTCTGCATTGAGAGCGACATATATCATTTTACCGTCTTGAGCTCCGGCACATGCAACCTGGGCTGTTTCAGCATCATCGCAGTCTGCAACACCAACGATATCAGGCCCCATTCTTATCACCTCCTGCAGTTTTCTGGCAAAGGTTGTTGTGCCGCTATCGCTGAGGGTGTAAATGTTTTGAGTTATGTTTGGAAGCTCGGCAGACGGTTGCCTTTCGAGTGTGTTTATGCTGTTAATGAAGGCATCATGATTGCGCAGCAGTGCATAAAGTGTGGTTGTTACGCCGCTTTTCTTGGGACCTGTTACTAAAAACAGCCCTTGTTTTTGCTCTTTAAGTTTATTGAGCTGCTCGTACTGCTCAGGCATTAAGCCGATATCAGTTAACCTTGTTGCACCTTGTTTTATTATTTGCTTTAGCTTGACCTGCTCTCCGGCAGTTGAACCGGCTGTGGATACTTCCCATTCAGTCTTGTCTTTTTCCCGCAGAACACTGAACTTGCCTTTCTGTGGTTTTCGCTTTTCTTCGATATTTAAGTCGGCAAGATGCTTTAGAAATCGAATGAAATATTCCATTTGGTCTCGATTTATTGCTGGTTGTTTTGACGCAGCACCATCAATATAATAAGTAACGTTATAGCCTTGTTGTGTCGGCGAGAAAATAATCGTGCTTGCCCTTTTCAATTCGGCGTCATTTAAAACATCATAAGCAACCTTATAGCCGAAAAAGTCAGGTGTTTTTGGGGCAGGCACGGGCACCTGGTTATTATTAGCGGTTATGAACGTAGAGCTTTTCAGGGCTTCGACTTTCTTCTCTTCGCTGGTAAACAAACTCTTAAAATATTCGGCGGTAAGAATACGGTCATAGTCCATAACCATGGTATCTCGGTGCTTTACATAAGCCACAGATACTGCTCCTACGGCTATCAAATAAAGCAGCATTCCGATGATAAAGATGGGTATAACCAGCCAGATTATTACTGCTGCCGCCCCTGCACCGAGTACAATACCCGTCCAGTAAACCTCTTTCGTCTCCACTGCTTTGGCGTCGCTATAAACCCAGGTAACTAACGGCGGTAACAAAAAGAACAAAACCAGAAAGACAATGAGTTTGACTACGGATATGTATCCTCCATATTCGATTGACATTAGCACTAAATCCGGCATACGATACTCCATTAGGAAATCCAGTAGAAGCTCATAAGATACCTTCGGCAGTGGTTCTAATTCCCTTTAGCGACATTTTTAGTTCTTCTGTATTTGGTGCATATCTGTATGCGTCCTTGGGGTCAATAAAGCCGTTTTGAATTAACAAACAGAGGTTTTCCGTAAGGTCCTGCATACCTTCTCGTTGAGAGCTTCGGATGACACTGGGCAAATCACCCTCCCGACCTTCCGAAATTAGTTTTCTGACACCTGGATTGGCAAGAAGAATCTCGACAGCGGGTATTCTATCAATATCTTCCTTGATACACGGCAGCAATACCTGGCTGATGATTGCTCTGATTGCCAGGCTTAAAGTTTGTCTTACAAGGTCTCGTTCGGTTTGAGCAAAGAGGTCCAAAAGACGGTGAACAGCCTGGGAAGCATTTGCTGAGTGCATCGTACCAAAAACGAGATGTCCGGTTTCGGCTGCTCTCATCCCGGCTGTGACTGTCTTGGCATCGCGCATTTCGCCAATGAATACAACATCAGGGTCTTGCCGCATCAGGTATGTTAAAGCTTCCTCAAAGTTCGGGACGTCAAAGCCAATTTCCCTTTGTGACACTATTGCTTTCTGGTCCTTGAACAGATATTCAATAGGGTCTTCAATAGTGATTATATGGCAGGAGCGAGTGCGGTTTATGTAGTCTATCATCGATGCAACAGTTGTGGTTTTGCCGCAACCCGTCGGTCCCACCACAAGAACCAGCCCCTGGTTACTGTTGGATATACTTTCCAATATCAACGGCAGGTGAAGCTTTTCAAAGGGTGGAACATAGGCACTGACCCGTCTTGCCGCCAGACTAATCATACCCCGCTGGCGAAATATGTTTATCCGGAAGCGGTCTTTATCGCCGACCTCGTGAGCAAAATCCAGAGTTCCTTTTTCCAAAAAAGACTCTTTCTGGGCTGGACTTAGTATCTCCAAGACCAGCTCTTCCATTTTATCTGCGGTCATTACTTCACCAGTCGTCTTTTTCAACTCCCCATAGAGGCGTAATTTCGGTGGCTGGCCGACTTTGAGGTGCAGGTCGTTTGCCTGGGTTTTAATAGCGGCCCTGAAATACTTGTTTATTTCCGGCTCTTTATCCAAACTTATATGAGTATCAATGGAAGGCTTTTCTGTAGCCATAACTTACGGCGAACTCCAAAACTTATGAAAAAACTTACCCAAAGTATTTTTTGTCAGTATTTAGCCCCCCACTTTTATGGTGGGCTTATTTATTTATATTATAAGGTTTTACTGCGATTTGTCAACTTGGTACTTCTCAAAAACTCCATAGAGACCAGCTAATGTTCCGAAAATGCCGCTTATGATGCAAGATTTCCGGTCTCGCCGACTTGACTCTCACCGAACGGATAAAACAACAATAGCACCCTGTCGACAGTTGGTAGTAAGACGATAAACAAAATAGCTAAATCCCCTCTGTGTAATCTTACTGCGATTAATTTCTACTTTTACCCTATATTGCCAATAGAAATGTCAGTGTCATATAGATGGCAACGCTTATGGAGTCATTTGCAGTGGTGACCAGTGGGCCGGAGCTTATAGCCGGGTCTATTCCGATTCGGCGGAATAAAAAAGGCAAAAATAAGCCGAGCGTTGTGGCGACCATTATGGCTGAAAACATAGCAATGCTGAGGGCAAAAATAATCCGCACTGGTTCAATGCTGGTTTCTAAAGTTCGATAGTGCAGTAGAATCGCACAAACAAAACCACCAATCAGACCACAGGTCAATGCAAGCATAAGAGCAATCCGTACTTCCCTTGTAAAAACCTGGCTCAATTTCAAGGCAGCTAAATGTCCGGTAGCCAAACCAGAAACTACGATAGCGGACGTTTGCAGCCCGGCATTGCCGCTTATTGCGGCAATCATAGGTGCAAAAGCAACCGCAGCTGTGTAAACAAGAGCCATATTTTCGAAGCTGAATTTCTTATTAAAGAATATCAAGACGAAGGCGGTTATGCCGGTGCCGAGCAGGCAGGGCAAAAGCCAGGTCATCCTGACACGCGCGGCATGCAGCACCGAAACTTTATCCAGCTCATCCGGGTCGGTACCTGCCATTGTATATAAATCCTCAGCCGCCTCCTCATCCGCCACCTCTATGACTCGGTCGGCGGTAATTCTTCCGATGAGTTTGTGTCTGGCGTCAAGGACAGGTACGACAATAAGGTCGTTATCTCTGAATATATTACGAACCTCTTCCTGGTCGGCGTCAGCGTTTACATAAATAGTATCCGGGTCAATAAGGGTGTTTATCCTGGTGTTCTCGGGGCGGGTAAGCAAAAAGCGAATACGAACGTCACCCATAAACTTACCGTTTTTATCAACAACAAAAACCGAATAAAAATCCTCATCTATTTCAGCCGCTCGAATTTTACTGACAGCCCCGGCTACGGTGGCATCTTCGGTAACACTTATTACCGCAGGGTCCATAATCCCGCCAGCCGAATCTTCAGAGTAGCTCATCAGCTTTTTTATCCCTGCTGAATCCACATGTAATAAGCTGTTTAACACCTTCTGGCATATTTCGTCCGGCAGTTCTGCAAGAAGGTCGGCGGCGTCATCGTGGTCGAGCTCGGAGATAAGGCTTTTTATTTCTTCCTCTTTGAGTAGTTGAAACAGCTCTGCTCGAGTGGCCTCATCGACCTTTTCCAGGACTTCCGCAGAGATGGATTTTTCCAGGACATCGAAGATAATGCGTCTTTGCTCATTGTCCACGAGCTGGACAATTTCTGCGATGTCACTGCTCCGCTGCTCATTGAGCAACTGCCTTAGTGCAAAGATATCCTCAGCTTCAAATAGCTGCTCAATCTGCTCCAAAAGCTGATTGTATTCGTCTCTTTCTTGTTCCATCGAACAATCTAACCAAGCACATTGTTATCGCACTTCAAAAAATTCTTTCACTGCCCTACCGGCATAAAATAACTCAACTTCTTTTGTTAAGCAACGATTTTCCGCTTTCCTTTTAGATATGGACAAGATTTTGGTCAAAAATATTTATGAAAATAACAACAGAAATCCAATAAGAACTATCGATACATAGTAATAGCAGATTACAATTATCAAGTAGTGAATGCCATATTCCGGCTCCCGATGCAGGATTAAAGGCAAAATGTTCTTGCCATCGGGCAGTTTTAGTGTAAAATGGAAAAAATGTTCTTTGAGGTCGAGACAATGAGAGGTTCGATTCGTATAAGTTTGTTAGCTATAGCTGTTACAGCGTGTAGCTGTCTGGCGGCTCCGGAGCCGTCCATTGTGCCCGGACCGGGTATGTGGATGCTAAATACTGCATTTAGCCATCCGCAACAGATTGTTTTGAAGACAAGCGGCACCGGCAGGCCAATACGATTCTGGTATGTGATATTGACAGTTACGAATAAGACAGGTCAGGATGTTGATTTTTATCCCAAGTCCGACCTGATGACAGATACATTTCAAATCATACCGGCAGGAAAAACGGTACCGGCAGTGGTTTTTGAACAAATAAAAAGGCGGCATCAGAGCAGATACAAATTTCTTGAGTCTCTCGAACAAACGAGCAATAAGATACTTCAGGGCGAAGATAACACCAAGGATATCGCTATCGTATGGCATGATTTTGATGCTAATGCCAGCAGTATAAAAATGTTCATAGCCGGCTTAAGTAACGAGACGGTAGCGATAGACCATCCAGTGGCCAAGGACAAAATAACAGGTGAGCCGGTCAAAGTTTATCTGAGAAGGACCCTTGAATTAAGTTATGACCTCAAAGGTGACCCAGCCCTGCCTTCTGGGGCCAATCTGGCTTATAAAGATAAACGCTGGATTATGAGATAAGGACTCGCTTTTCATACCTGGCATCTAAACACGGGGGAATCTCAACAAAGATAACTTGAAATGTCCGGCTTGTCTAATATTGCTTAACTACAAAGATAAGGCGTATACCCGTAGGTCGTAATTCCTGCATAAATTTGGTGACTAATACTTGCGTACGCGCATAAATACCAAGAACAAATAAGTTCTTTTGTGGGTAAAATACATAGAGACAGGATAAAAAAAATGAGAAAAATTGGGTAAAGCTGAATGGAATCGGCAAAGGTTTTAATTAAAATTCAAGAAATGTATAATACGAGATTAACAATTGAACAACGCCTTGAGGCCCTGGAACGGGGTACAGTGGTTCTACACGATACGATAAAGCTGCTGCATAAGATGCTAAAGGACCAGGGAAAGCTAATAAAAGACTACATTGCACAAAAAGTGGCATCTGCCAATCCAACCGATGAGGATAATTCCGGAAACACCCGGCCTGAGGATGCTTTATATACCTTTGTTTGCGGGCGAAGATTCAACAAGCTCGAAAAGGACATTGAGAAAGTACGCAAGTTGTTGGATAGCTCGAGATTCAGGTCAAAAGCTGGTTAAAAAAGCAAAAAAAGTCGTAAAGCTTTAATTAGTTTGGGGCGAAGGATAGGTCGTTTTTCATGTTGAATCTTTGCTCAGCCGTCCTGCATGGGCGGTTTTTATTTTGACCGAAGCGGCGATTTTGATTATTGTAAGAGACTGAATTAATGGATACCTGCTTTAGCTGGTACTAAGTTTTTTTTAGACACAGAGACCTTGAATAAATATGGATTGGGGAAGTGTATGGATTTTGGCGCCCGTAGCTCAATTGGATAGAGTCGCGGACTTCGAATCCGAAGGTTGCAGGTTCGAGTCCTGCCGGGCGCGTTGCACAAACTGTAAAATTGGATTCATAAGTCATCGGTTGTGGGTTTGAATCCCGGCTCCGCCGTTCTTACTCATGTCTTAACGCAACAATGGGGTCGACCTTAGCAGCGTGCATCGCGGGGTACAATCCAAAGACTATGCCAATGGTCATACTAATCAACAGTGGAAGCAGAACGCCTGCTAATGTGAGGACCGTCATCATGCCGGAGAAATAGGTTATCAAAAACGGTATCAAGGTACCAACACCTAAACCAATGATGCCTCCGGTAGTAGACAGGACAACCGTCTCGATTAGAAACTGGATAACAATCTGCCTTCTTTTGGCGCCGATAGCACGGCGGATTCCTATCTCCCGCGTTCGCTCTGTCACGGAGGCAAGCATAATATTCATAATACCGATTCCGCCGACGAGAAGACTGATACCCGCGATAGAACCCAATACGATGTTGAACGTTCGTTTTGTTGCTTCGGCCTGTTTGAGCAATGCCAGAGGAACACTGACAACGTAGTCTTTCTTCTTGTGAAACCGTTTTAGCATTTCCTCAATAGCACCTGCGGTAGATTCAACATTTTTGGTATCGTCTACTTGGACAATAATCTGATGCAGCTCTACTTTTTCCAGCGTCCGTGAACCTGATGTGCGTATAAAGGTTATGTCGCCGAAGTATTTACGTGCCACCTCCATGGGAATGTAGACATCGATTTGCTGGTCCGGAATCTGGATGTTTCCGGCCTGGCCGCTTTCGCTTTTGATAATACCAACGATTTCGAACTCGTCGCCGCCTATGCGGATGGTCTGGCCTATCGTGCTTTCGATGGCCAGGATTTTGCGAGCTCCAAACTCAGTAAGCACGGCCACGGGGGCTTGTTTGTCCTGGTCGGCCGGAAGAAGCACCCGCCCTGCTATGACCTCGCGGGGCACAAGCTCGAACCATTCGGGTGTTGTACCCACTACCCGCAGTTCCATTGCCCTCTCACGTAAACGTGATCCCTTTCGCATCAGCTTCGCCGGCGCGGTCTTCTTGATGTTACTGAAACTCTCAGCAATTCTAAGCTGGTCTTCATAGGTCAATCCGTAGATACTCATGTGCGAATGCTGGGTGGTCGTCGCTTCTTCCTCCGCTGACTTGATCGCTGAGACGATGATGTTGTTGCTTCCGAGCTTTCGTATCTGTTCAAGCGCTTCTTTACTGGCCCCCTCACCAACTGACAACATGGCCACGACGCTTCCTACCCCAAAGACAACTCCCAGCATGGTCAGAAACGAACGCAGTTTGTGCAGCAGCACATTCTCTATGCCTAACCATATGTTTCTGAATATCTTAGTCTGCCTCATTGCGGTTCCGTTCAATTCTGTCTATCACACCGTCAATCATGTGCAGCTGGTTGTGAGCGTACGTGGCAATATCTGGTTCGTGGGTTACCATGATAATTGTCTTGCCCTGTTTATTTAATTTGACAAGCAAATCCAGGATTTGTTCACCAGTGACCGAGTCGAGGTTCCCGGTAGGTTCGTCGGCAAAGATAACCTGTGGGTCGTTGGCCAATGCCCTGGCGATGGCAACTCTTTGCATCTCGCCGCCGGAAAGTTCTGTGGGTCGATGGTGTAGTCTGCCACCAAGCCCAACTTCTTCGGCAAGTTTCTCTGCACGCTTGGCACTGCGAATAGCATCCCAGCCCAGGTAGTAAAGCGGCAATTCTATGTTGCGCTGGACACTTAGTTGTGGTATTAGGTTGAAACTCTGGAATACGAATCCAAGATGTTTGAGCCTAAGCTCACTGAGGGAATCGTCATCAAGACTACTGACGTCTTTACCTTCGAGAAAATACCGACCGGAGGTAAGCCGGTCAAGGCATCCGAGTATGTTCATCATAGTGCTCTTGCCTGAGCCGCTGGGCCCCATAATGGCCCAGAAGCTGCCCTTTTTGAAGGAGACTGTCACACCGGCAAGAGCATGTACCTGCTGCATTCCCATTTGGTATATTTTTTGGGCTTTCTCGAGCTTGACAATTTCGTTGTTCTCTGTGATGGGCACTACCATCTACTGATTCCTTTCCTGACGCTGTTGTTTTGCTCCTTCTCCTGAGCCCTGAAAGCGTTGCCGCATTTGTTTACGCTCCTCATCCGACATATTCTCGAACCTCTCGCGCATCTTCTGCCGTTCTTCGTCTGACATATTCTCGAACTGCTTCCGCATCTTTTCGAGTTCGGCTTCGTCTGGAAATGAGGCTTCTTTGTCTTGTCTGTCTTTCTGGCGAACCTCTGGCTGTTCCCCATTGGCGATTTCAAGCCTCTGGTTTATCTGCTGTTTCAAGGTATCGGATGTATCGGTGGAACCAGTTGAGCCGACGCCTGTAACTTGTGCGCCAAGATCGACCGATGCGGATTTTAACGGAGGCGTAAGTAGGACAAGTTCCTCCTCGCTAAGGCCACTTATGATTCTGACCATTCTGTTGTTATCCAATCCAATCTCAACTTTGCGCGGTTCGACCGACTTATTTTTTACAACATAAACTGTCGGCTCACCTCCGACGCGCAGGACCGCCTGAACAGGGACATAAACAGCATCATCATACTGCTCTATTATGATTTCCGCCTTGCAGCTCATACCTGTGCGTAACGCACTGTCGCTTTCATCCAGGTATATCTTTGAATTATAGACCTTAAGGTCTGGATTCATCCACATACTTCTTGCATCAGGCAAGGGAGCGATACTCTCCATACGGCCCAGGAATTTTTTCCCCGGCAGGGCATCAACTGTTACGATTGCCGGAAGTCCGATGCGGATTTTTTGCAGACTCGACTCATGAATAGGCACCTCGACCATGGCTGATTCAGTGGTTGGAAGATAAATAAGCTCCTGGCGTTCGCGAACTTCCTGGCCTTCCTCGAGAGGCTCTTGACTGCCTCTGAAGCCGCCGGTTTGAGCGCTGGTTGCATAAATCGCCAGCCCATCAGAAGGCGCATATATTTTCGTTTTTCCCAACTGGTTTTCAATCTTTTCCAGCTTATCCTTTTGACGATTATATTCCGCTTCTTTCGCCTTAAGTGCTGCCTCTGCCTGGATAACATCAGCTCTGGCTTTGCGCTCTGTGCGCTCCAGAGCCATCGTAGCCTGTTTGACATCGCTTTCGAGCTGTGCGATGTTGCGATGGTAGGTGAAATTCTCTAACAGCTCAAAATTATTTTTCGCCAGAACCAGGTCATTCTTCTTACGGCTCACAGCCAGCTTGTCAGCCTGCAGCTCAGTATTGGCCATGTACTTCTTCTCGAACAGCTTCTGCGACCACGTAAGAGTCTCTTCGGCACGTGCAAGCTCCTCTTCTGCCAGGGTAATTGCGTTTTCAGCGGCTGTTTTTTTGTTGGGATACTCCCCCTCCTTGTACTGCTTAAGGTCCTGATGGGCAAATTCGAGCGTGAGCTTGGCTTTGTCAATATCGCTCTCCGCCTGGTTCTCCACTACTGCCAGATTTTCCTTGGCATTGATAAAAGAGGCCTCGGCATTCTGTACTCGAATCTCCTGGTCGATTTTGTTGTCCTGCAACGTGCTCGCGTCCAGTTCTACGAGGAGGTCTCCTTTCTTAACACGTGTACCTTCGGGAATGAGTGTAATAATGGAGGTTCGGCCTTCGACCTCGTTCTTTATTATAATCTGTTCTCTGGCTTTTATTGTGCCCGACTCCAACACACTTATAGTCAGAGGACCCCGTTTAGCTATAAAAGTGGCCTGATTATTGGTTGATTCGGTATTGCTACCAACCATTCCGAACAAAACGAGTATCAAACCGACGACCGCAACAAGTACAATTGCACCAAGAGTCCTGAATGATTTGCGCTTAGGTTGGTCATCATTAACATTATTTTCTGCCATTATTCAATCTCCTCGTCGTATCTCTTGTTCCCACATTCCATCCGGTCTAACCTGTAATACACCGATATCACTGAAAAAGTTCAATTTTGCTATTGTGTGGCTCACTAATGCTCTTGTATAGTTATTTTGGGCCTCCAACAAAGCATTCTGTGAATCCAGTAAAAGTCGGACTGTTATTCGGCCAGCGTCTAATAACATTTCATTACTCACTACACGCTTCTCAGCTAATTCCAGACTCAGTTTTTGAATGCGATATGCCTCAGCTTGTTCGCGCAGCTGGCGATATGCGCCGCGCACCTCCAATTTAACCTGGTCAATGTCGTTTTGATATGACCGCTGCTGCTGTGTAAATGATATCAGTGCTTCACGATATGCGTTACGCTCGGCTTTTCTATCGAAGGGCAAATCTGCTTCAAGGCCTAATCCGTAGGTTCCTTCATGAAACTGAAATCTGGTATAATCGGTATCGGGTGTTGAGCCCACGGTGGCGCTGCCAATCAGATTGAGTTCTGCACCGAGATTATTAGCAGCTACCTTAATCTTGCGTTCAGCATCATTGACCCTATCGGTGCTATTAGCTAAATCCAGACGTCGATCTAATGCCGTTTCAACAGCCACGTCCAGTGTATAGTTGGGCTCGCTTATCCCAATCTCCTTCAAAACCTCCAGCTCATTCGGGTCTAACTTTATGTCAGCGTCGGTTGGCGAAGACAGCCTTATCTTAAACGCATCGAGTGCCTGTTCATATCTCTGCTGGGCTGTCACCCAGTTATTTTCCGCTCTGAGCATGCTTTGTTCCGCCTCATCCACGTCGAAACGGTCCACGCGACCGGCTTCAGCGTACATATCCAGACGCTGTTTTGATTCAACCTGCATATCATAATTATTCTTGGCATTATTTACCTCTTCTCTTCGCTGCAAAACACTGTAATACTCATCTATAATCGAAACCACAAACGTTTTGCGATAACGATTGAACGAACGTATCTGGTATAAAGCGTTTCGCTCTGCCTGAGTGAAGTTTTCCTGTACGACCTCCCGGCCGCCACCCCTCAGCAGCGGTTGCACTACAGTTGCACTGAGGACCGAGCCAAGCGACATTCGCGGGTCTCCGGTAAGAAAGCGTGCCCAATCGATAGCGATATTGGCACTTATCTGCGCTCCATCAGCCAATAGCTGGTTAAAACCCAATCCACCATCGACGCCGACACTTTCATCAGCGCTGTCTCTTGTATAGCTGGCATCAATAGTACCGAACCATTGCCGAGCGAACTGGTGTCGAGCCAGCGTTAAGTCAAGGGCTGTTAAGTAAAGGGCTTCTTTTTGGGTTTGATATTCTCGATTATCTGCAGTAGCGATGGCTACGGCTTGTGTGAGAGTTATAACGCCTGATTCGGGAACAGCTTTTTCAACCTGAATGTCGTTTGGAGATGGCGTTACGTCACTGATTTTGTAATTGACTTTTGTGCCGAAGCCTTGCTGCCATTTACCGTCAATAATCTTATACACCTCTTTGTCGGCTTGCGCTTTATAGTGCTTCGTACTGCACCCACCTGCTACGCCAAAGATTATAATGGTGCAAAAAATCCAACCTAACAATGTAGGTCGAAACCTACAAATCATAACACTCTTCTCCAAATTAACTTCTATGTAATGTCAACTTTGTGTTTACCTATGTTATTATACAATAAAAGGTTATAAAATAAAAGACGAAAACTCAGTCCACAACCACACAACTACTTTCGACCCTCTATATCTATTGTAAGTTTTGCAGATGAGATTCCGATAAAATCCACAAATTTTTTAAGCTTATACACTTACATACGAAAAACCTCGGCCTATTCTCATCACTATAGATAGTCTTTCTGCATAGAGTATAGACGCTTTTCAATGCGGAAATATTACCAAAGAGTTGTAAAAGACAGATAAAAAAATCGGTTATCTTATTGAAAAATAGGCCGTTTTGCGGTAAACTCAGAACCGCTTTGCGGTTGGCGGCGTAGCCAAGTGGCCTAAGGCGACGGTTTGCAAAACCGTTATTCGTCGGTTCGAATCCGACCGCCGCCTGTCTTTGTTACCTGCACCTGCAGTGGTTAGCTCAGTTCAGTTCATTCATCAAGAGGTAAGAGCTTAGGGGGCGAAAACTATGAAAGTTGATATCGAAAATCGCGTTTTGGAGT
>CAYSJK010000030.1:0-16799 GCA_964431375.1 uncultured Pirellulales bacterium | reverse complement strand
CTAAGACAACTTGTAAGGAGAGCCAAAAGGGGTCAGGCTTTGAGGTTTGTGGTCGTATACAAAAAGAAAACTGATGATCACCGAGCCACCGCCTACTATGAACGACATATCTCGTATCAAAAACTTTCTGAACGCATTGATTAAATCTTCCATCTCTCACCTCATAATACACTAAACTATTATTGGAATCAGCTTCAATCAGCGTAATCTGCGATTAAGTTTACAAACCATATTCTTTAATTTTCCTATACAGCGTTCTTTCGCCGATACCAAATTAAATTAAAAATAAAAAATCAAACTGCAAAACTACATAGTAAAAATCAAATTTTCTTCAGTATAGAATCTCATCCCGGCCTGCCGGGATTCCGAATTTTTGCTTTTTACATTTTGATATTTAATATCGCTCGCAGTACACAATACGAAGCTATAAATCATATTCCTTGATTTTGCGGTTCATTGTAACAACGACCATGGATTTTCGCCGGACGGTAAACTCATAGCGATAAGCCATCATCATAAGGGAAAGTCACTTATTTATGTACTGCCCCGTGAAGGTGGAACGCCCCGACAGGTAACCGAATCGGGGCCATCGTATTGGCACGGCTGGTCGCTGGACGGCAAGACCCTGGCTTACTGCGCAGAAAGAAACGGTAAATTCGATATCTATGCTATACCTGCGGCTGGTGGGCAGGAAGTGCAGTTAACCGATACCGAAGGGCTGGACGACGGGCCGGAATATTCTCACGACGGACGATGTATCTATTTCAATTCCGAGCGGGCAGGCATAATGCGAATCTGGAGAATGGACGCCGATGGCAAGAACCAAACGCAGATTACTTTCGATGAAGAGTATGCCGACTGGTTCGGCCATCCATCGCCTGATGGGAAATGGATTGTGTTTCTTTCCTATGATAAGGACGTGGAAGGACATCCGCCTAATAAAGATGTGGCGATACGAATTATGCCGACCAGCGGAGGTAAGCCTCGAATATTAACCAAATTATTCGGCGGGCAGGGAACCATCAATGTCCCTTCCTGGTCACCCGACAGCAAGCACGTAGCTTTCGTAAGCTATCGACCTGCAAGTACAAGCCAATAATACAAGGCCGGGCTATTAGCTAAGCTTGACGGCTGTGCCGTAAACTAAAAGCTCAGCGGCACTTCCCACGACAGACGTAGTCATATAGCGAACGTTGATTATCGCATCGGCTCCCATGTGTTCCGCCTGGGCTATCATCCTGTTGGTAGCTGCTGACCTGGCCATTCCCATCATCTCCGTATATTCAGTCAATTCGCCGCCGAGAATAAGCCTTGCGATAGCAGAGAGGTCCTTGCCAAGCCAGATAGCAAAAACGGTATGGCCCTGAGCGAGGCCGAGAATTTCGGTGACCTTTCTGCCGGGTACTTCCGTGGAATTCAATAGCAAAACTGCCGTTTCAGAAACGGTTGATGGAAGCACTTCTGCCTGTCCCCTGCTCGTCTTCTGTTCGAGAGCGAGGGTCAGCAGGACCACAAGGATACCGCCCAAGAGGCAGAAAACCGCTATCCGCAGCCACCAGGGCACGACCGGATCATCTTCAACGAGCACGTGCCACGGCACGCCGGCAAATACAACCACAAACAGTCCCAACACAAAGGCCAGCGAACCAATTTGTCGAATTGCTTTCATAACTTTCTCCTTAGCTTGAATTTTTTTTTCAGCCGCAAATGGACACAGATTAACACTGATGAAAAATAAACACCAGATATTTAGCTGAGTTTACCAATATTGGTGCACCAATTCACGGATATGGCTATCATAGATTTTACATACTCTGGCCATAGTCTCTTCGGAGAGCGACGGCATATCCGCGGCAGAGCAGTTCTGTTCGACCTGTGACGGACGCTTTGCGCCGGGGATGGTGCATGCTACAGCATCGAACATCAAAATCCAGCGCAGGGCAAACTGAACCATAGTCATTTCTGACGGACATATAATCTTTAGCTGGTCAATGACCTGCAGACCGACATCATAATCAATGCCGGAGAAAGTTTCACCCCTGTCAAAGGCCTCGCCGTGGCGGTTAAAGGTTCGATGGTCGTCAGACGCGAAGGCAGTATCCGGTTTTAGCTTTCCCGTTAGCATCCCGGAGGCCAGCGGGACGCGGGCCAGGATACCAACTCTACGCTTGCGGGCCTGCTCAAATAAAAGCTCGGCAGGTCTCTGGCGGAACATGTTAAAGATGATTTGCACGGATTGAACATTGGGATACTCTATTGCCTTTAGGGCCTCTTCGACCTTTTCGACACTGACGCCGTAGTAGCGGATTTTTCCGGCTTTGACCAGGTCATCGAGCACTGCGAAGACTTCCGGCATATAGTAAACCTGCACGGGTGGACAATGGAGCTGAAGCAAATCAATGGCTTCAGTATCGAGG
This sequence comes from uncultured Pirellulales bacterium, assembly GCA_964431375.1. Classification (GTDB taxonomy): domain Bacteria; phylum Planctomycetota; class Phycisphaerae; order Sedimentisphaerales; family Anaerobacaceae; genus CAZBWE01. The sequence continues at coordinate 14,382 of CAYSJK010000030.1, read as the reverse complement.
TTTTTGAGACTGCGCTCGACAAAGGACGTGAGGTTTTTGCGATTGTAGCCTTCCGGGGTGTGAGGATTTAACCGTCGTCCGGCCTTGGTGGTGATGTAGATGGTTTCACTGTGCTCGCGGCGCAATTGCGCCACCAAGCGTTCGCTGTGGCCGTCACCATAGACATCGGCGGTGTCAAAGAAGTTGACGCCAAGCTCCGCGGCCCGATGTAAAGCGGCCAGAGATTCGGCATCTTTGACGGGGCCCCACGTGCCACCAATCGCCCAGCCACCAAAACTGACGGCAGAAACTTTCCAGCCCGTGCGTCCCAAGTCCCGGTATTGCATAGGTTCATCTCCTATTAAATTTACGAAGCTGCGAAAAGCCCGGTTACTCGAGGCATTTATATCGCAGCGTGTTAACTAATTGAACCAGTGGCTTTCTTTGCCCGGAGCCAGAACAAAAGGATGAGAACGCCCAATACCCAACAGCTCAAAAAATCGCCGAGGAACCACGCAGCAGGCATATTCACCAACAGTCCCGTTATCAGGCAGATGACAGCTATAAATACTGAAACCAGACCTGAGAATGGTACCATTACTCCGTATTTCATAGGGTTCATCGCCAGGATAATGAAAAATACTCCAATGCCTGCAAACGTAGCTGATAACGTACGAATTCCATACGTAACCAACGGTGAGTCCGGCAGGGTATCAATCCCGAAAAAACCTGCAATAGACTCGAACACCGACAGCGGCAGGAATAATCCTACTACCGAGAGCAGGCATAAAATGCCAGTTATCCACAAACAGATTTTCAATCCACGCATTTGTGACTCCTTTCACTAAACAGCAGAACATGACCAGAACGCCAAGACGAATATCCAAAAAGCTACATCCCGATTTATCAGGAAGAGCTATTATTTAGCCGGAGTTAACCTGAACAGAACCACATCATGCGAATCTACATCGCCGACAAAATCGTCTCTTGTTGTACCGATGTCCTTTTTCTGCCATAAATCGCGAATCTTATATTTGCCTTTGAGAAACGAAAGATGCGTCCATTTCACCCTGATTTTTACAGTATTATCGCTGTTGTTAAAGAAGCACACAGCCCAATCGCCATCTGACAATTCCCTGACCCAGATTTCCTTACCGGGATGAATCATAAACTGATAGCCCTGTTTACCCAACGGGTCCTGGTCGATGGCAATGACTTCCTCGTTCGTAAGAATACCTTTGACCTCATCGGACATTTTTCTAACATCATTACCAGCCATCAAAGGAGCGGCCAAAATGCACCACAAACTGAAATGCGCTCTTGATTCGACAAAGGAAAGGCCGGGATTACCCACTTCCAGCATGTCCGGGTCGTTCCAGTGGTCTGGGCCGGCGTATTTTTCCAGGCCTACCTGGCTGGCCAGGATAAACTTCCAGCCCATAGCATATACGTCCTGACAATCATAGCAGTCGGTGATATCACCTGTTGTTCTCCATAAATGACCAACGTCCTTCGCCCACAACCACGGCTTGTTGTTGCCCCACTCACAAAGACTAAAGACAATCGGTCTGCCTGCGGCGTACAACGCATCTCGCATCGTCTTGTATGTTTCCTCGGCATTGGCTGTGCCGTGGCTGCACCAGTCGTATTTCAAATAATCGACACCCCACGAAGCATAGGCCCTTGCATCCTGAAACTCATGGCCTCGACCGCCGGGATAGCCGGCGCACGTTTTTGTCCCGGCACAGTTGTGGACGCCGAATTTGAAACCCTTTTCGTGAAGATAATCGCCCAGGGCCTTCATACCGCCTGGAAATTTCCTCGGGTCACAAACGAGGTTGCCCTGTTTGTCCCTAGTTCTAGCCTCCCAGCCATCGTCAAGCACAATATAAGTGTAGCCGGCTTGCTGCATGCCGCTGGAGATAAGAGCTTCAGCCATTTCTTTGATTAACTTTTCATTGATACTCGTTCCAAAGGTGTTCCAGCTGTTCCATCCCATAGGTGGTGTCGGCGCCAATCCTTTAAATTTCCTGGCCGCAACAGTGACAGGCAGGCACAAAATCAGCAAAATAATGATTCTTTTCATTTTGGTTATCTCCTTAACTCAAATTTTACAAATTTTTCCCTTATATTAGCCGCCCCCATCAGAAACACCTGGAAATAAAATCCTTTTATGTATATTTCAGAACTATAGATTGTATATGACACCACCACTTTTGGCCATTAAAATCCAAAAAAATCAGCTTATTATGTTTACCTGTTTTTGACTGTCTTGTTTAGTTCGGCGATGCGAAGCTCGAGCCTTTTTATTTCCCGCTTGATTCCGTGTCTGTGGGCCATCTGCCAGGCAATTATCTTCACTATACTGATATGTTTTGCAGCTTTTATTTTTCTAATCCAGTCGATTGATTTATTTGTCGTTACTCCATACGCCCAGGCCCTGAAGTTTGCAGGGTCGCGCAATTTTCCAAGGCCTTTTATAATGCCCATCCAACTTTCCCGAGAGATTCTAATTGCACATCTCAGCTTATTTTTCTATACTGGTAACAAGCAGTAATAAACAGAAAAATAGAATGTTATGGAGAGGTGTCGGAGTGGCTTATCGAGCAGCCTTGGAAAGGCTGTGTAGGGCTTGTCCCTACCGCGGGTTCGAATCCCGCCCTCTCCGGTCTTCGCTCACAGCATATTTTATGAGCGAAGGTCGTCACGGTGTAGTCTTCATAAAACGAAGCCGGGGGATTAAAAGTTTAAATAAACATTTATGAGCTACGCCCCGGCAAGCCGTTTGGCAGGATTCGAACCCTAAAGGGGTCTGGGGAAAGAATTTCCCCAGGTCGTCGGGGTGACAGGAGCGAAGCGACGCCAGAGGGGCAGAGCTCCTATGGAAATTTGCCAAAGGCAAATTTGGGTTCAAGGGCGAAGCCCGGAATCCCGCCCTCTCCGGTCTTCGCTCACAGCATCTTTTATGAGCGAAGGTCGTCACGGTGTAGTCTTCATAAAACGAAGCCGGGGGATTAAAAGTTTAAATAAACATTTATGAGCTACGCCCCGGCAAGCCGTTTGGCAGGATTCTAATCCAATCAAGGAGCTTATGGAGTTTCAAAGTTTATTGGAGTTGGTAGTTAATCCGATTACTAACTGTTCTATTGCCACTTCGGCCTTTGTCCGGCCGGTCTTGATTGCATAATCGATAGCCGCTAACTTCTGCAGGGCAGCACCGATCTGCTTCAAGCTCATTCTGCGAAGCATTGCAAAAAAACCGTCTCTGTTGCCCCAGATTCGCAATCTGCCTGCAATATCATAAGGATTGAGTCCCTCTTCAAGCAGGACTTTCGCGTTAAACATCCTTCGAAAATGAAACGCAAAAGCACCAACGACAGTATATTCTGCGTTTTTATCCTCTGCGAACATATTTCTCAGCCGAGCAATCGCACCAGCGGAGTTGCCTGCTAAACAGGCGTCTATCACTGCAAAAGCACCATATATACGATTATGCCCAATCAAGGCCTCGATATGGCTTACATCAATAAGCTTTTCGGTATCTGCAAATATCGCCAGCTTATCAACTTCACTATACAACCTTGCTAATTCATCCCCTGCAAACTCAACAAGGATTTCAGCGGCATTTTGGGTTAATTTTTTGTCGTGTGCCTGCCGGGCATAATCAATCAAACGCCTCAGCAACTGCTCTCCCCTTGGTTGCGTTACCGTTATGAGTTTGCCGCTGCTCGGTAACTTTTTAGCTAATTTGGTTCGTGCGTCCCAATTGTTAACAGTGAGAATTAAAATGCCCGTAGGGCTGGGGCTCTCGAAATATTTTTCGAGTAAATCACGATTATTAGAAATGAATTTGTCGGCCCGTTTTACCACAACAACCCGCTTGTCTGCCAGAAAAGGGGCAGTTCTGAGCTCATCCAGAATCTCGGAAATGGAAGCCTGATTCGGGTCAGCATCAAAAAGGCCGGTTGCTCTTTGTGACGGTTCTATCAGCTTATCAAGTAATTCCCGGCAGTATAAACTGACGAGAGATTCATCTTCGCCGGCGATGACATAAACAAACTCATTTCTTTTCTTTGTGCCTATCTTACTTTTGGTCATTTGAGCTCATACCGGCAAAATGTGGTAGAGTACTATCTCGATTTGCGAGTCTTTTTCTTAACTTTTACCTTGGCCTTAGCTTTCGGTTTAGATTTTGTTTTTGGCTTTCGATCAGCTTTTGATTTTAACTTAGGTTTTGTCTTCAGCTCAGGTTTTGATTTTGGCTTCACCTGCGACTTTGAGTTGGTTTTAGCTTCAGGTTCTGGTGCTTCTTTTTGATTAGTATCGTTTGTTACTTTCGTTTTGATTTTGTCCGGTTCACCAACTATTTTTTCGGCTGCGACGAGCTTGTCACTGGCTTTGAGCTTTATTAAACGTACGCCCTGCGTATTTCTGCCAATCGAGCGGATTTCATCAAGTCCGGTACGAATAATCATCCCATTGGCGGTTATCATCATTAAATCATCGTTGCTCTGAACCGCTTTGAGGGCAACGACCTTACCATTGCGAGCGGTTGTTTTTATGTTTTTAAGACCCACTCCGCCTCGACTCTGCGACCGGTAATTCTCAAGACCCGTCCGCTTGCCATATCCGTTCTCGCAGACTGTAAATAGAGCGGCTTTTTCCTCGACAATCACCATGCCAACTACAGCATCGCCGGAACGAAGTCTGATGCCTTTAACGCCCCGCGAGGCACGGCCCATTGAGCGAACCTGGCTTTCGTCAAAGCGTATCGTCATGCCATCGCGCGTGCCGAGCACAATATGGTCGGTCCCTGTGGTCATCGCTACTCCAATCAAGTCATCGGTAGGGTCGAGATTAATGGCAATAACCCCTGTCGACCTCGGATTGCTGTAAGCTGATAGCTTTGTCTTTTTTACAATACCATTTTTTGTGGCCATAACAAGCTGTCGCTGTGCCTCCTCGTCTTTGCCATCAAAACTGCTGACGTTGATTATTGAGGCAACCTGCTGATTTCCGAGCTTGAGCAGGTTGACGATATTTCTACCTTTGCTTTGTCTGGACATACTTGGGATGTCATAGACCTTCAGCCAGTAGCATTTGCCGCGATTTGTAAAAATAAGCAGATAATCATGGGTAGAAGCAACAAAGAGGTGCTTTATGAAATCACCTTCTTTAGTATCTGAGCCGATGATTCCTCTGCCGCCCCTGCCCTGCCTGCGGTAAGTATCAATCGGCATTCGCTTAACGTATCCGCTGTGACTGACTGTAACGATAACCTCCTCCTCGGCTATTAAATCTTCGACATCCAACTGCTCAACCTCAGCTGCGATTTGCGTCCGTCTTTTATCGCCATATTTTTCTTTGATTTCGAAGATGTCTTCACGAATGATGTCCATCAGGATACTTTCATTGGCCAATATTGCTTCGTACCCTTCTATTTGCTCGATAATGCCGGCGTATTCTTTAGCCAGTTTTTCTATCTCCAGACCAGTCAGTCTTTGCAGCTGCATCGTTAGGATTGCGTCGGCCTGCGGGCCGGTCAGGAAATGCTTGCCTTTGGTTTTCTCCCTAATGAAGGCCTTGGGCAGAATTTTCTTCAGTGTAGCCACCTCAGCTAACTTCAGCGGTTTTTTTATCAGGTTCAGCTTTGCGGTCGGTGCATCGGGCGACTTTTTTATCAGCTCAATGATTTCATCAATATCGCTAACGGCTAAAATAAGCCCTTCGAGGATGTGTGCTCTGTTTCTGCATCTTTTTAACAGGTATCTGCTTCGCCTGCTGATGACGGTCTTTCGATGGTCGATGAAACAATTGAGTATTTGCTTGATGTTGAGCGTTTCGGGTCTGTTATTGACAAGCGCGATATTGGCAATAGCAAAGGTGCTCTGCAGTGAAGTGTAACGGTACAGCTTGTTCAATGCAACTTCGGCATCGGCATCTCTCTTCAAGTCCACGACAATCCGCAATCCGTGGCGGTCCGATTCATCCCTGACATCGGCAATTTCTGCAATTGTACCCTTATGAACACAATCTGCGATTTTGGTGACAATCGTGGTCTTAACAACCATATAGGGTATCTCGGTTATGACTATTTTCTCCCGCCCTCTTTTGCTTGTTTCGATATCTACTTTGCCACGGACTGTCAGGTGGCCTCTACCGGTAGTATAGGCATTTACAATACCTTTTCTGCCGCAAATGATTCCGCCTGTTGGAAAGTCAGGGCCGGGCAGGCACTTGATAATATCCTTGAATCCGCAGCTGGGCTCTTTAATGAGCAGTAACAGCGCATCGCACACTTCGGCAATATTATGTGGCGGGATGTTAGTAGCCATTCCGACGGCAATTCCGGTCGAGCCATTGACTAAAAGATCTGGAAACTTCGAAGGCAAAACAGTCGGCTCAGTGCGGGTCTCATCATAGTTCGGCACAAAATCCACGGTATCGTGGTTAATATCTTCGAGCATTTCCATAGCCGGGGCAGTCATTCGCGCTTCTGTATATCGCATTGCTGCCGGCGGGTCAGCATCGATACTGCCGAAGTTGCCCTGCGGGTCAATCAATGTATATCGCATATTCCAGTCCTGGCCCATACGCACCAGTGTTCCGTAGGTCGCCTGGTCGCCGTGCGGATGGTAGTTGCCGCCGGTATCGCCGACGATTTTGGCACATTTGCGGTGTTTGCTTCGCGGGCCGAGGTTCAAATCGTTCATTGCAACCAATATTCGTCTTTGCGAAGGTTTCAGCCCATCACGAACGTCCGGCAGAGCACGCGAAACAATCACGCTCATCGCATAGTTGAGGTAGGAATTCTTGAGCTCATCGAGAATGCGCATCTTCTCGAATCGCTCCGCCGTAGGGCGTCCTGTGGACTGGATTTGCTCGGTTTCTTTCACCCCGTTAGAAATTTTCCGTTTTCGCACCATAACTCTTATTAAATACCCTTAGGTACCCCGTCGCCTAATTTCTAACGGGGTTCATATTTCGTATTGTACCTTATTAAATATTCGGCGTCCAATATTTGCAACTCGTGCTTCGTAGCGAAGGAGCTTCGCTACTTCGCAGAGCGGCATTAGACTAACTGCAAAATGGTAAAATGTCAACCCCGTTAGAAATTTCGTTTTTTTGCACTTTGCATCATATTTTTAAAATATCTTTAAGTACCCCATCGCAGGATTTCTAACGGGGTCAAGAAATACAGGAGTGATTTTTGGACAGTTTTTTAACCCACCGCCAACAACGGGCAGGGGCAGGCACAGATTTCACAGGCCAGCGCAGAAAAACACATACAATGAGATTGGCATTGCGAGCAGCTCAACGACAAAGCAACCTCAAAATAGTAAATAGTCAATAATAAACTATTGCTCATCGATAATTTAAGTTGTATCCTATTACATACAATTTGGTAATTCGTAACTGGTTATTGGTAAGTAGTGCTCTACGTAGCACGAGTTATTTAATCAGTAATCATTTAACTAAACCGAAAGGCAGCTTCGCTATGGAATTATCCTGGCTGATGAGATTGAGAATCGCTGCCGCGATGGCCACCGGTATTATCCTGATAGGTATTCTGGCCTGGCCGATAGCAGGACACATCGAACCATTCGGAGCGGTCTCCGTAGCTACTGGTAGTATAAATGCAAGTAACTCAATAATCCTTGTAGTGCTGGCATTTTTAGCCGGCTTTATTGCCTATTTTCTTTCCTGGCCTTATGGCCAAGAGATTGGCATCCTGGCAGCTCCATCCGGCTTAGCTGTCCTGGGACTACGTACCGGCAGCATGGCTTCTCTAATGCAGCTAAATCCAACCCTCGCTCAACGCCAGGCACTATTTGCGGTATTAAAATGGGAGCCGATACTCTGGCTGGCTATCGTCGCTGCCGGATATGCCGGCGTTCTGAGTGGACAGAGAATCCGCGGTAAGGCGTCCCGAGGACTGTCAGTGCCTGAACCTAACGATGCACAAGAAAAGTCTAATCCTAACCCAAGAATATATCTAAATGCGGCGATTGGTCTGGTCAGCTCGGTTTTAATAGCTTATTTTTTTATAGGACTACTTGCTCAGGATGTTAAAATATTCGACCCCAAATTAGGCTCAGTTGTCAGTCAGCCGGAAGTCGGGCAAATTGCCTTCGCAGTTATAGTCTCGTTCGGGCTTGCCAGCTTTGCAGTCAAAGCATTTCTTAATGTCAGCTACATCTGGCCCACAATTGCCAGCTCCATAGTAAATGCTTTCGCTATAATTGCTTACGTCAAACAAGATGTATTACAACATCTCGTTAAGCATCAACCGGGTGCTTTTTTCTCTAATGCAGTTATCTCGATATTGCCGGTACAAATGGTGGCTTTCGGGACATTAGGCGCAATCGCCGGTTACTGGCTGGCTGTGCGATATAACTTCTGGCGAAAACACTCCGCAGTCCTTGGGACTCCTTACGGAGGACGCCTTACGGCGGAAAAATAGCAAAATATGCAGGATTTATCTAATCCGGCACATCTTTTCCAAAATCCCTCTTTTACGTAAGTGTATATATTTCAAGCTGTTATACACAAAAAATGCAGCAACTTACCTTTAGCAATCCAAAAAACCAAAATTGGTTGTTTTCGGTCTTGAAATTAGCCGAAAATAGTAGGTGTGTTTAAGGTTTGTCGGCCAGACGCTCGGATTAAACCGCTATGAAATAACGACATAGAAAAGCGTTTTGCAAACAGCTGGGTGAACCGTTGGTTAGGTTGCTTCGTAAAACATATTAAGACCAGCTGATAAAAGGAGTTGACAATGTTGGTTCTAAGTAGACAAAAAGACGAGTCAATCATGATTGGCGATGACGTTAAGATTACCATCGTAGATGTTCGTGGAGATAAAGTACGTCTGGGTATAACAGCCCCCAGGGAGATACCGGTTCATCGCATAGAAATATACGAAGCGATTCAACGCGAAAAGGCAGAGAAAGAAAAGGCAGAGAAACAAGAGCAAGCCCAAGAAAAGTCTGATGAGGTAACCGAAGAGCAACCGCCGGAAAAAGCCAAGGATGAGGCCGGTGAAGAGCCACAAAAACAGCCTAAGAAGGTGGCCAAGAAAAAGGCCAAGAAAGAACCAGAGGTGCAACCTGAGGAGCAGCCGGAAAAGCAGCACCAACATCAGAACAAGTAAAACACACAGCCAGCAGCAATATTATTTTCCAACACCTATTCTCCATCCAATCCGAATAAGCGTTTCGATTCAGGAAGGTTTTTTTATGCGCTAGATTCTACATTCGCTTATAGCGTGGTCCGCCGGTGCCTTCCGGGACGGTCCATCTGATATTGTCGAATGGACATTTTCTCTGGCAGGTCTTGCAGTGCAAACAATTCGACGGATTGGCCGGTTTTACCTCATCGTGGATGGTCTCATATACTCCCGCCGGACAGAACGTAATGCAGGGACTGTTGAATATTGGTGTACACTTTGTTCTGCAAATATCGGAATCCAAAATTATCAGATGTGACGGCTGTTCTTCGCGATGCTCTGTTGCCGCCATAGCGGTAAAGGTGTCTTTATCGAAATTTTGATTAGGTTTGAGACGATATCGAGCCACTGTCATCGCTTCATAGTCTTTCTCAACCTCGAATTTCGGCAGCAGGCCGCCCAAAACCGACAGCGGCATACCCTGTAAAGGCCCGAACCTTGCTACTGTTTGGCGGAAGTTCCTTGCTGACTTCATCTCTTTAGCAATATTTGACTGCTCAACCAGCTCGGTATATTTGACCGCTGCCTGTTCCGGATTGTCTATAGCTTCAGCAATTGCCTTTGCTGCCTGGATACCTGAATCGATGGCGTTGTGCAGGCCTTTGATTTTGAGCATGTTCACAAAGCCGGCGCTGTCACCCAGAATCATTACATTGGCTTTGCCGATACTGCCGGTCTGGGGGTCTCTTGGAACAGCATAGAAGCCGCCTTCGGGAATCATTTTTGCTCCGGCCTCTACGACCGTACCGCCATCAATAAATTTCCTTACAAAGCGGTGATTCTTGAAATTCGTAAGCGCATCCTGGGGATTAAAATCGCAGTATTTCCAGTCGGCACCGACAATCATGCCGATTGAAATATGGTCCTGTGCACCGGCGTAAACAATCCCGCCGCCGAACATACCCGGCCCAATGAGAGGCGTCCAGATTGGATAGCCCATAGCGTGAACAACCCGGCTGGAGGTGAACTTATCGTATTGCTCAGGGCTAACTTTTATCAGCTCTTTTACACCCACCGAGTAAAGCTGATTTGCCTGTCTCTTAAGTTTTGCCTTCTCAACAAATTTCTCAGTCACCAATCCATCGCATCCCTCAGCAAGCACAATAAAATCTGCTTCTATAACTTCCCCATCGACAAAGTTCGGCTGCTTGTTACCCTCTTTATCCAAACCCTGGTCAACAAGCTTGATACCTATGGCTTTATCAGATGACTCATCGAGAATAATATCTTCGGCTGCGAAGCCGGTCAGAACTTCGACGCCGAGGTCCTTTGCAATCTGCCCCATCCATTTGGTAAGCTTGCTTATCGAAACAGAGTAGTCGCCTTTATGGAGCATTTGGCCGAAGCCGAGGTGAAAGATTTTGGCGAGCTTGAGCGCAAAGAATATGTTGAACGCCAGCTTTTTGCCTAACAAAAACATAATGTTGTCTTTATCAATTTTGTTTGCCAGGACATCTTTAGCGGCATCGCTATCCTGCCATGCCGGCACAGCCGAGTCCAGCAGCGTATGCAGCGGCTCGGCTTCCAGGACGGCACCGGAAAGATTGTGGTTACCCAAATCGGCCCCTTTTTCCACAACACAGATATCCATATCCGGTTTTACAGTTTTGAGCTGAATTGCTGCTGCCAGCCCGGCTGGCCCAGCTCCGACTATCAAGACAGATACCTTGTTGTAGCTTTTTTCGTTTGGCACTTTTTACACTATCTCCAATGCCTTAACCAACTGAGGTATTGTATCTTCCACAGTTCCGACGATATAGTAATCGCACTGCTTAAAAATCGGTGCGTTAGGGTCGCTGTTGATAGCGATGATAGTTTCGGTGTTTGCAACTCCTATCATATGCTGAATGGCCCCGGATATTCCCAAAGCGATGTAAATTTTCGGCCCTATTGATGTTCCGGTCTGGCCGACCTGGTGGACGCGTTCGATAAAGCCCTGCTCTACCGCTGCACGCGATGCCCCTCTTTCGACCTGCGTACCTAACTTTCCACTTAAACCATCACAAAGCATGCCCATAAGGCGTTCATAATTGTCCCGGCTTTGCATGCCCTTACCGCCGCTGACAACCACATCAGCACCAAAGTTCACCTCACCTGTGCCCAACTCTGTTTTTAGAATTTCCAAACTAATATCGTCATCAGAGAGCTGCACTTTATGCCTGATGATATTGCCTGTTCGCGAGCTATCCGGAGGCAGGCGCTTCATAACGCCCGGCCTTGCAGTTGCCATTTGCGACTTCGAGTTTTTCGTTCGAATAGTAGCCATAACGTTACCACCCAAAGCCGGTCTGGTTTGTAACAGAATACCTATCAGGCCATTTCGTGAATTATCCCTGATATCCAGGCCGGTGCAATCGGCGGTCAGTCCACAGCCAACTCTATACGAGACCATAGGTGCAAGCATTCTGCCTTGCGGAGTTGCGGCATATAGAACAATTTGAGGCCAATATGTGCTAACGCAATCGGCGATAGCTTTGCGATGCGCAGCAGGGTCAAATACACTCAATAATTTGTCCTCGATGATATAGATATTGTCCGCGCCAGCAGCAATCAACTCTTTCGCAAACGGCTCAATCTCGTAGCCGGCTACAGCAGCACCTACTTTTGTTTGAAGAGAATCCGCAAGTTCACGAGCCTTGCCGATAAGCTCAAACGTAGCCGGATGTACCGCGCCATCGCTGTGTTCGGCTACTACCCAAACCTCACCCTTAAAGGCCGGCTCATTCAACTTAAAACCATTGAGCATATCCTCCAATGTCTTTTTGTGGAATCGCCCCCCTACAGCAGAAAGAATCTTCTTCCTATCGGCATCATCGACGCGGCTAATATCAGTAATGCCCAGTTCTGCAAGCACATTAGTCAAAATTTCATAATCTTGCTGTTCCTTTTTTGTTCCTTCGAAGCTCCTGTCAAACTTATCTGCCCGCTTATCAGGTAAAATATAGCGATATGTTTGGGTCTCGGTGCCTAGGCCGGACTCGCCATTGCCACTGGTAAAACTGTCAACAAGGACCCTGGCTAATGATTTGGTGTCGCTAATCTGCCGGCATTTTCTGGTGCTTTTACCCGGAGGAAAAACCCGGATTACAGCCGTTTTGGAACCTTTGACACCGATATGCGCGGCATTTATATCGGCGCTTCCCCATTGAATAACCTCTGTTTTATTTGCCCATCTGGCTCCTGCAAATGTAGCAAACAGAGGATACTCATACTTAGCAACGGTTATCACAGCCAGCAGTTTCTTAGGTGTAACCACCTGGCTGCCGCCGCTTATAATGCGTGTGAATTCAAACCTGCTATCCTTAAATTCTGCGCCGGTAACATAAGCTATGCAGGGCAAATCCAATTCATCAGCGATTTGAGGAGGTACCTGAGCTGTGTCACCGTCCACCGACTGCATACCGGTTACTACATAATAATCATTGCCGCTCTTAAGAATATCTTTGATTATTTTTCTTATGGCAAAAGCCAGAGGATTTGCCGTTGCCACGGTATCTGCACCGCCAAGGGCTTTGTCAGTCAGCAGCACCACCGTATCAGCACATCTGCTCAGAGCATATCGCAATACCTCCTCAGCCATTGGCGGCCCCATAGTTAAAGCAATTATTTTGCCGTTTTGAGCACCGCTAATTTTTTTCATATAGTGCGCAAAGGCCAGGGCCTGAGCATCCAGCTCGTTTATGACGCTGGCAAGGCGCGTTCGGATAAGCGTACCGGTTTCCGAATCAAACGCGTTGTCAGTAATCTGAGTTACGTCAGGAACCTGCTTTACTAAAACTATATAGTTGCTCATATTTCGGATTTATAGTTTTTCATCGATTGGATTACAATCAAAATTCAGCACTTATGCCTTAGAATGACAATCTACTCATCTTAAAGGATTATTTACATACGGCAAATAATCTCAGAATAACAAAAGAAGTTAATATACCATCTTCAGGGATTTTTTTCAAATAATGCTAACTTGCTTTTTCACCATTATTCCGTTATTTCACAGAAAATCCTCCTGTTGGGAAAAAAGGGTCATTTAATACTTGTTTTGGATTGCAGAATATTGTTTAATCACGGTTTTAACTGAGTAAGAGAAGATGAGAACTCTATAGGTTGATTAGCATTTTTAATAGTCCCCGTTAGAGAGTTTTTACATTTGGACTCTAACGGGATGGAGGTGAGTCAAGATGGCAGACTTGAAGGCATTAGCTGATGCAGTCATTAAAGGCGACCAAAATACAGCAGTAGAAATCACCAAGGCAGCCCTTGAAGAAGGAACTGCAGCTAAAAGCATCCTCAACGACGGATTAATTGCAGGTATGGATGTCGTTGGTATACGCTTTAAAAAGAATGAGTTTTACATACCTGAAGTGCTTATTTCCGCACAGGCAATGAAAATGGCGATGAAGGTGCTTGAGCCGGAACTTACCAAGGCCGGTGTCGAACCAATCGGGAAGTTTCTAATAGGAACCGTGCAAGGCGATTGGCACGATATCGGTAAAAATTTAGTAGCAATGATGCTAAAAGGAGCCGGCTTTGAAGTTATCGACCTCGGTGTTGATATTAGCCCGGAAAAGTTCGTAGAACAGGCCAAGTCCACAGGCGCACATTTAGTGGGTATGAGCACTCTTTTGACTACAACAATGCCCGGCATGGAGAAAACTATGAAGGCCCTGAACGATGCAGAGGTTTCGGCCAAGATTATGGTAGGCGGAGCACCGGTAACGCAGGCTTACGCCGACAAGATTGGCGCCCACGGTTATGCAGACGATGCCGCTTCGGCTGTAGATGTAGCTAAAAGTCTCATCGCCTAAAAAAGTGTATAAGAGCAAAAGCCTATAACTAATAAGGGCCTTTGCTTTTATTTTGCGTTCTGAATCCTGTAAAAAATCCCCTAAACAGCATTGAAAAAGGCTGTATTTTTGCGCTTAATTTGGTAAAATGGACACTTGGTCAAGTAAGAAAACTCGAATATCGAATTTCGAAATTCATAACAATTTCGAAATTCAAATGTTCAAATTTTCTCCGCAGGATGCCTTGCGGCAAAAACCAAATGTTTTGGACATTTGTATTTTGGTCATTTGATATTGTTTTGGATTTCGTGCTTCGGATTTCGGATTTATCCAGCTTATGCGTAAGATAAAGAATGAAAATTTAGCAGAATTACTGATGCAGTTTCGATT
>CAYSJK010000029.1:0-16859 GCA_964431375.1 uncultured Pirellulales bacterium | reverse complement strand
GCATTCGGCTCGGCAAGAATAGTGACTCGTGACTCGTGACTCGTGCCCCGACTTTTCTCCAAAGCCTCTATTGCAGAGACAAATTTTTGTGCCAGCTCTACATATTCATCGAGAGTTGCCGTACCGCAGTTAAAACCGACAGCATCGACTCCCAGAGAAAGAGCTTTTGAAACTGCTGATTCGACATCAACTCCCATCATCGTTCGGTAATCTCCACCTGCACGGTCAAAGGCAAATGATGCAAATACAGGCAAACCACCACAAACTGATTTTACCGCTTCGATTGCAATTGTTATTTCATCCAAAGCAGTCATTGTCTCTATTATGAAACCATCCACTCCCCCTGCTAAAAGTGCTTCTGCCTGCCGGACGAAGGCGTCTTTTAAGTCCTGCGGCTCTAAATTTCCCAAAGGTTTTAGGAAATCACCGCTCGGGCCAATATCGCCCAGGACATATTTTTGCTCCCCTGCTGCTTCATCCTTCGCAGTCCTTAAGGGACGGAGAATGGACTGCCGGGCTATTTTGGCTCCTGCGATATTTATCTTTTCGACCTGTTCGGCAAGGCCGTGCCGGGCAAGAGCGATTTTGTTGGCCCCGAATGTATTGGTGAGAACCGCGTCACTGCCCGCCTGCAGATAGGCCTTGTGAATATTAGAGACGATATCGGGTGACTCAATATTCAGATAATCGCTACATTTGCCTGCTTCAATATTGCCGGCAATTAACTGAGTCCCCATCGCACCATCTAATAATAACAGGCCCTGTTTAATTTTTTCTTTTAAGCTCGCTTTAGCCACAAATAAACTCCATCAAAAATAGCGAATGACAATAATGGGCACTATACGATTTATTTATCGCCGTTGTTCAATAATATTACCATCAATGATTTTGTAAATATGCTTGAAACCCTGCGGGTCCGGGCGAGTAAAGAGACGTTCGCGCTGCTTATCGGTCAAATTTGTTTGTTTTATGGAGCCAAGTTTAATTTCGGCTGAGTCTTTTTCATCGGCTTGAGTGATTTTGGTTATCTTTATAACGGTTGGTATAGAAAAATCGTTCAATAGCTGTTTGTATTTGTCCAGTTCAGTTACAACAGTAGCTCTGCCATCGTCATCGAAATAGTGGATTTCTCTGACCAGATAATCGGGTTTGCTTAAATATATCCTCCTGACTATCATTCCCAGCATATTGTGTTTTTCAAGTACGTCAAAGGCGCCCTTTTTTGACAAAGACCAGTCTTCTTCCCTGTCAATCTCAGCAATTCCAAGGGCTTCAAGCAGAGTTTTCGGACTTATTAACATCTTTTGAATGCAAGTCTCATCCATCCATTGGCCCCACCAGTAGCTGCTAATATCCTTTGGTGTTAGTGTCAGCCAGAATTCGTGTTCATTTGTACCGGCAATAAGCCCCTTCGGGTCAAAGGCAATATCGCCCTGCAGGTAAACTTCGGTCGGGGGATTGAGCCATAATTTCACCGGGAAGTTTTGTTTATGTTTTTTGCCATCTATATAATTCTGCAGGCGACATTTGCCGTTGGCTTTAAGCTGTGGGGCGCTTTTTACACGTGACCTTAATAGAGATAAAACTTCGGTTTTAGTTCCCCTGGTCAAATTGGCCGAGGTGGGCTTGCGCATTTTTGGTTTACAGCCGATAACTGTTAGTATCACTAGGGAAAAACTAATAAACAATCGATATTTGTTATGTTTATAATGCATTTTCTATAAATCCGTCTGTAAGATTTCTCCTATCTGGGAAGTTAATTGCTCAATTTGCTGCTCATCCAGATGAGGATTTATTACCTCTACGAAATCCTTCTCGCCGGCAATTCTCAATCGCCAGATTTCTCTGCCGTTTTCTGTTTTTGAACCGTCGTATTTCAGGCGTCTTTTTCGCATTAAAACTAACGCCAGAACAAAACGAAAATTCACTTTTTCCTGCTCAGTCTCATTTTCCAGCCGCTCGAAAAAGGCCATCAGTATTTCATCATCAACGAATACGTGTTTTTTCTGGTCGGCCTCAGGCAGTGTTGTCTTCCAGTAACAAAATACATTCGGTTTTTCGCTATTCCAGTATTCGGCACAAAAATCTCGACGTTCGAGTCCCCGGTCGGTTTCTACCAGAGCGCCAAAATATTCTTCACCGGGTTCTATTTTTCCACCAGTGCCGTAACATTGTCCAAGCGGCTTATCAATTTCCCACTCATCCATTTGCTCGTTTTCCCCTGTTATCTTTCCTTGCCGGCCAGTAGACACTGTTACACAGACTAAACTCAAACTACCAGCTTGCCTCGAACTGCGGCATCCGCAAAATATCGTTGTTTTCAATCAGGCCAATTTGCTTTGCCATTTTGTACAAAGGCCGTATTTCCTTCAATAATTGCTCAACCATAACTACTTCTGCACGAGGCTCACTGCTGTCCGGCCCGCGCCGTAAAAATTGTTCAATCATTCGCTTGGGTCGTGGAAACACCTTTAAGCTAATTGGAGCATCCGGTTCAATACCAGCTTCTTCCCTTGCCAATCGTAAGGCGACATCAAAACCGCCTAACTCATCCACCAGGCCAAGCTCTTTCGCGTCTTCGCCGGTCCAGATGCGACCTTTGGCCACCGAGAGAACCTTCTCCTTCTCCATATTTCTTCCCTCAGCAACCTTCGTTGTGAAATCGTCATAAACACGGTCCAGAAAATCCTGCACCTTTTGCCACTGCTCAGGCGAATAATCAGAAGTGCTTGCCCAAAGCGATGCGTTTTCGCTGGTTTGAACCTCATCAAAAGTAATACCTATATGCTCTTTCCAGAAATCACGCGTTAGCAGCTTGCCAACAACTACACCAATCGAACCGGTGATAGTCCCCGGCTGGGCAACGATTTTGTTTGCTGACATAGAAACGAAGTAACCACCGGAGCCGGCTACGTTGCCCATTGAGACAATCACCGGCTTGTTTGCGTCACTGGCTTTGGCCACTTCATGCCAGATGGTATCTGAGGCCACATATGAGCCGCCGGGTGAATTCACACGAAACACAATTGCCTTGACTTTCTTATCCGCCACCGCATCGCGAAATGCGGCAGCAATGGTATCGCTACCCATTGATGATGAACCGGAAAAAGCGCTATACTCACTCTGGCCACGATGTACCCCACC
This sequence comes from uncultured Pirellulales bacterium, assembly GCA_964431375.1. Lineage (GTDB taxonomy): Bacteria > Planctomycetota > Phycisphaerae > Sedimentisphaerales > Anaerobacaceae > CAZBWE01. The sequence goes on along the minus strand of CAYSJK010000029.1, from coordinate 13,715 downwards.
TACACCGTATATTAAAGCAATTTTCGCTCCTTTCCTATGTGGTCTTCCAACTCGCTCAAGATATCTTCGAAGGTAGAACAGTTTTGCACCTTTGGCTTTTGCTTTGACCTTTTCATATACATCATCGCGATATAACAGCTCGTCAACCAGTTTTGCTTCAATGGCCTCGACGCCCAATAGCGGTGCGTTATCGATTAGCTTCAACAATTGTTCTTCACTTACACCACGAGCTTCGACAATACCCCTCACAATCTGGCTGAAATGGGAATCCATTACCTTCTTCACTGCTTCTTCGTGCGCTTCTGTGAATTCTGTCTCAGTGAAGATATTTTTTGCATTTTTAAACTCCTTACGGTGGTCTATTCGAGGCGTGATTTTTAATTTATCAAGTGTACCACGGAAGAAGGGGCTTTGATACATCAGTCCTGTTAAGCCTATGTCACCGGACGGCTGCAGATAGATTTCATCGAATGCCGTTGCAAGATAATATGCTCCGTTGCCCGGTCCAACCTCGCCGAATGTTTCAGCATAGGCGACTGTAAACTTGCCGCTTTCAGCGAATTTTTCGACCGCATCACGTATTTCCTGGATTACAGCCAGCCCCATTGGTGCCGCCCCAACCCTCGCAACTATTCCGGCAACACGCTCATCTTCCGAGGCACGCTCTAACGCCTCGACAACATCGCGGACGGTCGTTATATCGCGCATAAAGGCCTGTGCAAGTGGGTCCAGAGGCACATGCTCAATTATCGGCTTTTCAAAGTCAACCTCCAGAATCACTCGGTCAGGTATCGACCTGCGGGCTGGTATGATAATAAGAATACCGATGACTATTAAAACGACAGCTGCCAGCGCCAATACACCAATTATAGAAAGTAAACAGATGAATAATTTGGTTGAGTTTTTCATAATTTTTCTCCCAATTAGAAATTAAAATTGAATATTTTTATTCAAACTTTAGCCATTGGCCAATATTTTTTACTGTTTGCGGTCCTATTCCTTTGACCTTTTGCAAATCTTCGCACCTTTGAAAAACAGGTCTGTTCTGTTCTTGATTGCTGAATCTCTTGCGATAAGACACTATTGCCTCAGCTCGCGAAATACCTAAACCGGGTAACCTTATCAGGCTCTCTATTGAAGCGTTGTTTGGGTTTATTTTCTCATCTACTCCGGTTAGGCACTGCTTGGAAGTACTCTTAAGATTCGAGATAATGCCCAAAGAAACGCTAACGGCTATAAATACACTTATTACAAAAGCAAATGATTGAACTCCTTTTTGTCTGGCTTCTGTCATATCGTATCTCGTGTAGAGTTACTCCTTCGGTTCACAACTTACCGGCCTCGATTGATTCAGCGGGTGAAGATAGAATCGTGGAGTTTTTTCAGGGCACGGAAAGATTTTTTAGGTTCGAGCCGGCCGGTCAATACACCGCTGTAAGCAATGGAGCTATCATCTGTATCAGTAAGGTTCGAGTATGTCACTGCGTCAACAAAAGGTTTGCTAAGCGCTATTTTATAGAACCACTCAATCCACTGTGCTTGTGTAGCCTGGTCCCATTGCTGGTGCCATATACCAGCGAATTCCGGATTTTGCAAGCCACTGCTGTTTTGGCTTGGAACTTCCACAGCGGTTATATATAGCGGCTTTGCTACGGGGGCAAAGTAATCTAAAATTGCTGATATCTGCATCGTATCCCTGACGTGCATACCGACCTGGTTTTTTCCGAATTTTATCTGCAGCCCAAAGGCGTCGAAATTAATTCCGCTTTGTACGACCATATCTATATATACCAGAGGTGGGATGGTGTGGGGTATCGCTGCGTAATATTCGCCCCACGGATTGCAGATTTCTATTATCTTCAGAGCCTTGCTGCTTGCGGCTTTCACGGCCATATTGGCCGCACGGGTCATCTCCAAAACCTGCTCGAAGTCAAAACCGAAATCGTTAAATACGTTCAGGCCACTTATAACACACCACGCCCGAATACTACCTGCATATCGAGTAACCACCCGTGAAACAAACTGATATGCTGTTTCGCGAATCTTCTCAAATCCGGACTTGCTCCTTAGGAGCCACTCGGGCAGATATTCTTTCGAGAAACAAAGCAACGGTCCTGCACTGAATGTCAATTTCTTCTTGGCAAGAGTCTCAAAACACGCATCAATCGTCGAAAAATCATAGCTGCCTTTTTGAGATTCTATTTTTGCCCAGTTTATTGGTATCATTACGGAGCCAGACAATTCCAGCAGCTTCTTGACATATTCAGGATTACCAATCTGCCTGGGGTCTATTCTACAGCCAAGGCAACCTCTGCCGAAACCATGAGTCTTACTCCTGACTTTGAAAAGGGATTCTGCCTGTTTAATGGTCAGGTCTTCAGCGAACATTATTGCTTTTTTAAGTGATTCGTCTGCCAATTTTGAGGCCAGTGAAGGGTCTTTTATATTTTGAATTGCCTGTGTAAACAGGTCCTGGGCCTGTTTAGAGATATCTTCCATACCTCCTAATTGGTCGAAAAAAGCCCAGTCCTCGCGCTTGTTGATAATTTGCATCAGTTTTGCCCGTGCTATTTCGACGTTTAGGTTATATGGATTTCTTCTTTCTGGCAAACATGTTGTTGGTAAAAGGACTTTGCCAAATCCCTCGATAGGCCACAGCAAAGCCAGCCCAGCTGTCTCCAGATTCGATTTTTTGCACTCTAAAATGGAGTTTTTAAACGTAAATTTAGCCCGGCGGATACCAATTCCATCCGTTCCGAACATATATGCTCCGCACAATGTAAATTTATCTACGACCTTACCTTTTTCAAAAATCTGAAATTTCACTTTTTCCCTTTACCAACGTCCAGTATGCAGATAAAAAGTAGCTTTTAGCATATTACCACTAAATATGTGCTAATTATATCAATCGCCCTCATTAACGCAAATAAAACTTCTATTGGTAGCGATGAAATATGGAAATTGTAACGGGTGATAACTGATACGGAGCGTATGAAAAAAAGTCAATTGGAGGGTGTTTCGCTGCAGCTGTACATGTTGTGGTATTTCCTTTGAAGCTCTTGAAGCAGATTGTTCTCTTCGATAAGGCTGGCTATCAGGCCGATTTGATTGAGCAGTGCTTCAATCAGGCCGATATTTATCATCGTAGATTCAGGACTATATTGTGGTAAGCAAATCAGCACATAGCCGCAATTAGTCCGGTCGGTCACCAGTTGTGTTGCAATAATACTGCATTCATTTACCTGGGTAATAACCGGCTCGGCACCATCATCGATTTTGTCATAAAGCTCTTTCAAAAACGACTCGTTGATATTTAACTGTGAAAACTTCTCTGGGTCGCTTGTCCAGCAGTGGCCCTGCCTGTCGATGATGGCCACAGTCAGCCCCGCTTCGGGCAGGATGTCAAAAATCCGACGTGCTATCTGCTCATTCAGTACACACTCAGAGGCAAGTAACGAGTCATAAGTATCCATTTGACCAATTCCTCATTTGCTTTTTAGAATCGTGTCACCAGCAAAGTCTCTCGTGCTTCGTAGCGTACTTCGCAGAGTAGCATCGGAATAATCGCACTGCAGCTTTCTTTGTATTAATATTTTGGATTGATTCCGACAAAAAATTGCAAATGCTGAATTTTGAAATAGAGTTTATAGGACGCAATTTGCCAAAGTGCCTGCGTGTGGATTTTGATACAAACTCAAGAGCCGAGCATCGATTTCAGCCTGGACATCGGAAAGTTTTTGCCGGGACAGTCGGTTACTCTTGCTCCCGGAGTGTTTTTATGGCCGTAAATACGGCTTTGGGGAATACTATAGCGGTTTTGCAGAAAGCGAATGAGTCTCAAGAGCGAGTTCATCTGGCGAGTAGTAGGTACAGTATCGTTGAAATTACCAACGAGACAAATTCCGACCGCATTTTCATTAGCCCAGTTGTTCGGCGTTTTGCAATGTGCACCTGTTGTCTGCTCGCTCCATCGAAATGTAATCTCTACCTGGCCATCGGCGCTGTCAGTTCCATTGCCTATAACAAAATTGTAACCAACGCCTTCCCAATGATTACCTTGCTTATGCCATTTATCAAATATGGCTGCATTTCCATTTGTTGTTCCTGAATGATGTATTACTATAGCTGTCCAGTTCTTTTCAAGATGCGAAGGAGGTATCCAGCCCCTGGGGATATTTTTTGCATTAATAGTTTGGATTGGTTTTGGAATCTTTGGCTGAACAATTTCTGGTTCAGGGTGAGGTGTATATACAATCCTGGGCATCTGTTCATCATTATATGCACAACCACCCAAGATAAAAAAACAGCCGTAAATGATTAAAACTTTATTAAACATGCACCACTTATCCATTTCATTCTTTGCGGACTCTGTTATGCCTGTGCTTTTCCCTGGTTCTTTGATATAGGCGGTTTTTCCTTGTATCTGACCATGCGTACGGTGCTGCCCCGCTCATTAAATTCTACCACATCCATATACGATTCCATAAGAAGCAGCCCTCTTCCGTCGGGCTCATAAAGCTTTCTTCCAAATCGCGGGTCTGGTATGGAACCCGGCTCAAATCCATCCCCCTGGTCTGTCATTGAGATTTCAATTTTATCCGGGCTTAAGGAATAGTCGACTCTAACCTCTTTAGAGGGGTCCATTTTATTACCGTGCGTGATGGCGTTACTGAAAGCCTCTTCCAAAGCAAGGTGGACGGCAAAAACATCTTCTTTGCTGTAACTATTTTCCTTGAGCTTTGACAGGATTTGTCTGCAAACTTCGAAAATAGCAGATGGTACGCTTTCAACAACTATTGAACTGCTAACAGACGTTTCTGAAGTCATAATCTTATACTTTCCCGAACTCCCCTGCTAGTTCATATAGGTGAAAGTTATTTTTCAAAATAGCGAGTCGGGCCTCAATTGTCAGCCAATTCTTACTTCGTAAGTAAAACAAGAAAAGCACTTAACTACTTGTTTCAGATATATTTTCATTAGCACTTTCGATGTCTTTGTAAATATCGAAAATTTTGTTCAGTCGGGTAATTTTAAAGATTTCGTAGATTTTTGGGCTGATATTACAAAGTTTTAGCTGGCCATTACGTTCGTAAATCCTTTTGCTGACTCTAATTAAAAGTCCCAAGACGGCGGATGATAAAAAACGGACATTACCAAAATCCAAGATTAGATTTATATGTTCGGCTTGCTCAACGACTGACATAATCGACTCTTGAAGTGCCTGAATGTCCGTCTCCTCGAGGATTTTTTCACCGGTGAAAGAAACTATTGTCGCATTTTCAGAATACTCCACGCTTATCCTTGGCTTAATCTCAGCCATAGCAGTCTCCTTAGTAAGTAAAATTTCAGCAAAATCCTACGTTAGTAAGCCCTTTATGTCAAGCTTTTTGCGCAACCGAAGAAAATTTTTGGAATTCTGTATTTTTTGAAGAAACCAACAGGGAATTAGAAGGTTTTTTTACTAAATTTGAAGATTTTTTGCATTTCAGAGATAAAAACTCTTGCAATATCGGAATCAACAATTAATAATAAGCCTAAAGAGTTTCTAATTAGAGTAATGGGGTGATTGATTTATACTATCAAAGGAGTATCAAGAAGGGCTTGATTTAACGGAAGAGGCCATTATTTGCCTTTTTATTGGCTAGCCCCCTCTTATTACATAAACAGAACTTTTGACAATTTTGGCATGTTTTGAAGGAGATTAAAATGCGAATTAGTAGGTCTATTGGGTATGCACTGTTGGCGGTCGGCTATATTGCTCAGCATAAGGACAAAAAGATTATTTTGTCTCAGGACATATCAAAGAAATATAATATACCTTTGGAATACCTGCTTAAAATACTTCAACAATTGGTCAGAGCAAATGTTTTGCGCAGCAAAAGAGGGCCTCGTGGTGGATTTTCTCTCGCCAGGCCACCCCAAAAAATCACAATGCTCCAAATTGTCGAAGCTGTTGATGGCCCCCTAGCCAGTCGGTTGGACCTGTCTGAGCAAACGCGAGGGGAGAAATTCAGCAAGCAAGCTGAGAAGGTTTATGATGCAGCAATTGCTCAGGCCAGAAGTGTTTTCGATAAAACAAAGCTTTCAAATTTACTTTCAGGTTAGAAAATAGCGTATATCGGGAAGTTTCTTCCTGCTTGGTATTTATAGTGAGAGTGTTCTTTCGTCCTCTATACGCTCTAATTATTCGACAAAAATGAATATTAATGAATTTCAACAGATAATCTCTGAAAAATACAAAAAGCGAGACCAGGAAAGAGGCGTTCCAGCCACATTTATGTGGTTTATTGAAGAGGTAGGAGAACTTGCTACCGCGCTTGTCTCTGAAGATGCAAAGAATAAAGAGGAAGAATTTGCCGACGTGTTTGCCTGGCTTTGTACGTTGGCTAATATAAGTGATGTGGATTTGGAAAAGGCCTGCACCAAATATACCGGCGATAATGTCAAAGGCTTCAAGCCGAAATAGTGGATAGTCTTATTTTTGAGGCAAACCAAAGCTCATCGACGAAAACTTAGTACTATGTTTGTTGCTGCTCGTCGCCCACTTCGTCAGGAAGCTGCTGCTCGTCAGGCCGGGCCGCTGCAACCGCACGATAAAAACACCAGCCCAGCCCCCCCACTATAATCAGAAATACCACAGCAAGTATTACATATGAAACACCGCCCAACTCGTGGTGAATAGGCGCCTCTGTATCGACTTTCACCGTTCGAGTCAGACCAATCAGCAATAGCGCAATAAACGCTCCAACATCCATTATTGCGACTATCCCCGCATATCTGGCAAACCAGGATGCCTGACTACCGGAAGTATTATTTTTATCCAGAATGTAATTACTGAGCAATACCAAAATTAAACTACCTGACAGCAATAACCAAAACTGTGGATTACCGGCTGCATTCTCGGCCGCCTCCGGGATAGAGCTCTTATAGACCGTAATGAGCAAGCCTGCTGCTGGAATCAATGCCAGTAAAAGCGCGAGCAGTCCGCTGAATCTGGCCCTTACTTGCATATCCTGCTTTTTGTGCTGTGATATTTGAATATCCCGACGACCTTTGAACAGGCTGAAAATGACTGCAAAGACAGGTACCAGTGCTAGAACACCAAGCCCAACGCAGTTCGGCAGAATCCATTCTCCTTGCGGGTTTCTTAAGAAGCCCCCTTCAGCACTTAGGTCTTCAAAAAGCTGCCAGAAGAAAAGTGTCCCAAGCAGTACGGGGATTACCAGCCGAATCAAATAGTCCCACCATCTGCCCAGATTCCAATCACTTCGGCTATTTGCATGACGCCTTAATATTCCAATCTTCCAGAGCCAGCCCAGAACCAGACATTCCAACAGGCCCATAAATGCAATACCCCAGGTCCCGTTGGCAAAGCCGTCGATGGTTCCAAGCCAGTTTAATCCTCCGTTTGTGACGAAGAACAGACCACACAAAAAACCGACAATACTAATTACCGGCAGGATGATATCTCTCCGCCATCCTGTTTTATCAAGAATACTTGCCAGAACAGACTCAGTAATCGAAAATGCCGAGTCAATACCCAAAGTCACAAGTGCAAAAAAGAAAACAAAACTGAAGTACGCCGAGTAAGGCAACTGCGCCAGTGCATAAGGAAATGCCACAAATGCCAGCGAAGGCCCCTTCTCAGCCACCTTTTCTACCGGTATATAATGACCCGTCTGCTGGGTAACAAAAGCCATCCCCCCTAACGTGGCAAAGACAGCTAAACCGGCAACGAAGCTCGTTGCAAAATCGGCAAGACTTACGACCGCTGCGTTATTATTGATATCACTTTTTCTGTGCAAAAAGCTGGCGTATGTAATCATTACGCCCCAGGCAAGACTTAATGAAAAGAACACCTGCCCGAATGCGTAACGCCATGTAACAGGTTTGGCAAGCTCCGACCACACAGGGTCCAGGTAATACGTCAGACCCTGCATACTCCCCTCAAGCGTCAGACCCCGCACCGTTAGGATAAGCAGCATAAGCCACGGCAGAGGGACGGTCAGCCAGACAATTTTGCCGACCAGCCGCACACCCCTAAAAATACAAAAGTACATCGCCACCCAGGTGAAAAACAGCGGAAATACAATATTCCATCTGATACTTCCGAGTGCAGTGCCTGCCTGATATCCCAGATATTCCTGAAAAAAGAATTTTTTTGCGTTCTCGACTCCCTCAATTCCTTCACCAGCCCAGGGCAGATGTCCGCCGTTAAATATCCCGACGATACTGTACCATAAAAAGCTAAAGCAATATGCAAGAAGAACTGCGTAGTAGGTGATGACGATAAAGCCCATAAGGGTTCCCCACCAGCCGACAAGCTCGAATCTCCTGTGTGCCTGTTTGAATGCATTTGGCGCTGCCCGCTGGGTATAATGGCCAAGACTAAACTCAAGAATCATCAGGGGAATACCAACCAAAAATAAAGCGATTATATACGGAATCAAAAACGCCCCACCGCCGTAGCTGTAAAGTTTATATGGGAACCCCCACAAATTGCCCAAACCGACCGCCGAACCAACTGCCGCAAGAATAAACCCACCTCGTGTCCCCCAGCTCTCCCTTTGCTCTTCTAAGAGTTCAGCCATCGCTACTTATCTTCCTGATTTTCGTGAGCACACAGGGGACTTATGCTTTTACAGTCTTATGTTCTGTCTTATGCTCTTGGGATATTTCAATTTTATGCTCTATTCCGAGCAGCTCCAGTGTATCACGTTCAATAATGCTTTGAATGCTGCCTCGCGGAACCGTTGGCATCCTTGTGTCACCTAAAAGCATATTAAAGCCGAGCAGCGTCTCTATGCACTGGCCTGGATTACCGGCTGGAAAACCACTGCCGAAAAGCAATTTATTCATTATCCTTCGCTCATGCGCTGCAACCACAATATTATAAGTTTGCCAGACATTGCCGGGCCTTATTGTCAAATCCGCAAACACATTTTCATGTTTCGCTACCAACGACAATGTCTGCTCCACAAAAGGCATTCCCATAGTCCCGATGATAATTTTTAACTCTGGAAATGTCCTTGCAACCTCATCCAAAAGGTATGGCTGGGCGTAGTCCAGAATGGCGTTTGACTGCAAAATTCCACCATTATGGAAAAAGACAGGCAAGCCGAGCTGTTGTGCTGATTCGTAGAACCGCATCGCCCTGCTGTGGGCCGGATGAAAACCGCAGCGACAGCAGTACAGAACCGCACCCTTAAGCTGGAGCTTGTCCCGGATGGATGTCAGGTTTTTGACACCGATGTTATCTTTGGTAGGTTCTATGACTGCAAAACCAACCATTTTTTCCTGATGTTTGTTCACATACTCAGACAGTTTCTTATTGACTTTTTCACTTGGCCCATCCGGGGCAGCCAATACGAAACAGGTATCTACTGTTTGTGTCGCTTCAAGATGTTCAGATGTGCCAATATCGTCGTCGTCGGTACAACTAACATGCGTATGACAATCAACAATCATTTTTCGGCCCTTTTAATTATTTAGCTGTTATTAGGCAGTGCCTCTTACAACGGAGATTTATATTAGCCCGGCATATTCCCGTCGTCAAGCACATATTTGACCCTATAGGCGATGAAAAATGGTCAAGTGGCCAACTGTAAAATCGTCAAAAAGCTTTTGTTGACATTAAAAAGCAAGGTGTGTAATATACCTCAACATAGAAATTTTAAAAAGTGGCGATTTTATGGACTGTCCAGCTTGTAAAAATGCGATGATTACCCTCGAGCTTGCCGACGTTGAAATCGACTATTGCACCGATTGCAGCGGTATCTGGCTGGACTCAGGCGAACTGGAAATGTTATTAGGCGAGCCCGAAAAGGCCAAACAATTGCTCGATTCGTTCAAAATTGACTCTGATTCTACAGAAAGTCCGAGAAAGTGCCCTATCTGTGACAAAAAAATGCAAAAAATTATAATTGGCCCCTCCAGGCCAACTTTGATTATAGATAAGTGCCGCAGAGGTGACGGTCTGTGGTTCGATAAAGGTGAATTTCAGGATATCGTAAACAGAGCGGAACTGGATAAAGACAATAAGATTCGAAAATTATTGGCTGACATGTTCGGCCACAATCAGCAGGATTCTAATTAGAAACAATAAAATAATTGTAAAAAAGAATTCTGGCTGTTTAAGGAGAAACTTAGTACAATTCCGGTGATAAACAGATTTAATGAAAGGAGAAAATTATGGTTATCGGAAACATAATAGGTCTGAGTACATGGACCATCATGTGGCTTGTTATCGCTGCTGTTGTTATCGTCGTGGCAGTCATTCTGAAAATGCGTAGTAAGTAGTGCAAGATAAAAAAGTGCATTCAATACAAGGAGAAAAATTATGACAGCACTAATTGTTGTTGCTGTCGTTCTTGCTCTATTCGTTGCTTTTGTAATTGGTGTTTATAACACCCTAATCCGGCTTCGAAATCAGGTTAATAATTCCTGGTCTCAGATTGATGTGCAGCTAAAACGCAGGCACGATTTGATTCCTAATCTTGTCGAAACAGCCAAGGGTTATATGAAGCACGAGCGTGGGACCTTTGAGGAGATAACAAAGGCCCGAAGCCAGGCGATGGGAGCTAAGACCGTTGCTGAAGCATCGAAAGCCGAAGGTGCTCTCGGTGAAGCTATGAGTAAATTTCTATTAGTTGTTGAGAACTACCCGGATTTGAAGGCCAATCAGAATTTCCTTTCACTGCAGGAAGAGCTAACCAGCACCGAAAACAAGATTGCTTTTTCCAGGCAGAGCTATAATGACCAGGTCTTGTTCTTTAACAACAAAATTCAGATGTTTCCTTCTAACATCGTTGCGAATATGTTCAAATTCGGCAAACGCGATTTCTTTGAGATTGAGATTGCTGCAGAGCGAGAAGTGCCTAAGGTCAGTTTTTAGTTTTGAATTTTTCAGTTTAAAGCAAAGTCTCAAACTCAAAACTAAGAACTTAAAACTAAGAATCTAATGTAATGTGGGAACTGATACGGGCCAATAAGAGAAACTCCATCGTGCTGATTGTACTGATGGCGGTGGTTTTACTGCTGTTAGGCTTCGTTATCGGCCTGGGTTTCTTTGGTTCTGAGGGTGGTTTTTTCGGCTTAATTATTGCTTCTGTAATTTGGCTGATTCTTACTTTGGTAAGTTTTTCCAGCGGCGACCAAATCTTTCTGGCTGCAAGCAACGCTAAAGCTATAACTCATGACGACTACCCGCAGCTATTTAATATTGTCGAAGAAATGAAAATCGCTGCGTCTTTGCCTGCGATGCCCAAAGTCTATATCATACCTGACTCGGCCCCCAACGCCTTTGCGACAGGCCGAAGCCCCGAAACCGCCTCCGTTGCTGTAACAGCGGGCCTTTTGGGTCGTCTAAATCGCGATGAGCTACAGGGTGTCATCGCCCACGAAATAAGTCATATTCTGCACCGTGACATCCTTTTTGTGACGGTCGCTGGTATAATGCTCGGCTCAATTTTGTTGCTTTCTCAGGTTTTCCTACGGGGAATGTTTTATAGCTCAATGGGCTCGCGGCGAAGGTTTTCAGGAGGCGGCAAAGGCGGCGGTCAGGCAGCTATTTTTATGCTGATAATTGCGATAATCGCTGCGATTCTGGCGCCTATAATGGCACAGTTGCTTTATTTTGCACTTTCGAGAAGGCGCGAATATCTTGCCGACGCCGGCGGCGCCAGATTGACACGTTACCCGGAAGGTCTGGCCAGCGCTCTGGAAAAGATTGCCAATGACCCATCGCCGCAATTAGCCAGTGTCAATAAAGTGACAGCGCCGATGTACATTGTTAATCCTTTCAAGAAAAAAGGGCAAATGAAGCTCTCCGATTTGACAAGCACGCACCCGCCGATTTCTGAAAGGGTAAGAATTCTGCGCAGTATGTCCCACGGAGCATCTTTTAAAGACTATTCGGATGCGTTTACTAACGTAACGAAGAATAAGACGGTTGTTCCGGCTATGGCCTTGACCAAAGAGGATATTGCCTTGCGCCAGGCAAGTGCCGAAGCCAAAAAGAAACAGCGCGCAGAATATCAAATGCGTCAGGTTGGTGACATTATGCGGAGTGTCAATCAATTTGTTTTTTTAACCTGCCTGTGTGGCCTGAAATTAAAAATCCCACCGAATTTCAAGGCCAATAAAGTCCAATGCCCCCGCTGCAAAAGAATCCTTGACCTGCCTAAAAAATAATCGATGGTCAATTACAAACCTGACCAATTTTTTTTACAGCACTACTTGCCGGCTTAAGAAGTTAAGCTGCTACGATGCCTTTGTTTGCCTCGAATAGTTCTTTGACGGATGGTCGCATCAGGACGATGATTGTGAAGACGCCTAAGACTGTGCCGAAGGGCATAAAGATACAACTGATACAGGCGATGGCAAAACAGAAGGTGTAGCGTTTCCTTTTGGCAAGCTGTCGGCCAGCGATAATCAGACAGATAGCAAGTGTCCAGCCCAGAGAGATAATAAAAAGAGCCATAATCACAAAAATTAAACCGAAAGCTGCAGGTGGGCCACTACCGCGAGAGTCTTGAAAGCCGCCAGCCAGCATCACTATACCCATAATCAGATGGATAAAAGGAAAACAGGCGAAGCAGGCGGAAATGCCACCAACCACATAATGAAAAATGGAAAGTAATTTCAAATGTTCTTCATCCTGATTCATTGGAACACTCCTATTTGTTTATAGTTTTACAATTTAATTTGTTATTCAATATTTATTGTCTGGCCTGGAGACATTATCGTTACATTGCATAGTACTTTTTTATCAAACTTCTCGGCCTCTTTTCGGGTGCCGACAATGTCACCCCAATGGTACGGTATAGCCTGTTTTGGCTTTATATAGGTAACGGCCTCGGCGGCATCTTCGGCATCCATAGTATAAGTGCCTCCCACGGGCAGAAGTGCCACGTCAATATCCTTAAGCGCCTTTATTTCATCCGTCAGGTCGGTATCGCCCGCGTAGTAAATACGTTTGGAACCTAACTCGATTATAAATCCGACCCAGTTATTCGCCTTCGGGTGAAACTGCTTGTTCGGATTGTATGAAGGCACACCAGTTACGCTAATACCTTCTAATTCAATCCTTTGCCCGGGCATGATTGTCTGTCCTTTACCGTGCTGGCTAATGACATCAGCCGGAGCAATCAGCCTCGTCTCAGGACCTGAAACTCTGTTTATATCATCAGCAGAATAGTGGTCATAATGACTATGACTGACGAGCACTATCGTGGCATCTTTAGGCGAATCTTTTAATTTCCAGGGGTCGATGTATATGACTGTGTCCTCGTGACATATCCTGAAACTTGCATGACCAAGCCACTTTAAATTGATACCCATAACTGCCTCCTTTCCAATTTCTCTAATAAGGCCTCTCAAACTCACACATATACATTATCAAAGCTTTACGGTTGATAAAATCAAAAACTATATTTATTACCAAGTTTGGACTAACCGGCTTAAAAAACAGCATTAACCAATAAAAAAGCCCCACCTTTTTGCGGGGCTTTTGGCTTTCACCGATCCTGCACACTAAGATTCAGCTCAGCATGGGCGTACATTGGTTGCTTCAGGTCCTTTTCGACCTTGCGAAACTTCAAACTCTACTGCCTGTCCGTCCTGAAGGGACCGGAATCCCTGCGCCACAATGTTCGAGTGATGGATAAATAAATCCTCACCGCCATCGTCGGGGGTGATAAAACCAAACCCTTTCC
>CAYSJK010000028.1:0-17080 GCA_964431375.1 uncultured Pirellulales bacterium | reverse complement strand
CAGATATATGGTACGACAACAAGGATCTTGCGCGAATGCGGGATAGTAATAAACTTGAGGGCAAGTGTGGTATTTGCGGCTACAGACAGGTATGCGGCGGCTGTCGCGCCAGGGCATACGCCGCTACGGGTAATTATATGGCTGAAGAACCTTTTTGTGCATACATTCCGCCCGAAGCGGTTAGTTGATTTTTTAGCTTTTAAGATTTGCCTATGATAAATATCAGCAAGTTATATTGCGGTGAAGTTACGCCGGGTGACTGGCTTCGCTACGGCGAAGAGGGTTCGGGCGGAGAAGTTGTACCAAAAAGTGCATCCCAGAGACGGCCTATCATTGTTTGGAATATTACTCGAACATGTAATCTGAAGTGCGTGCATTGTTATAACGATAGCGGCTCTGAAAAGGCCGACGATGAGCTGTCAACCAAAGAGGCAAAAAATGTGTTGGACGATTTGGCCAAGTTTGGTGTGCCGTCGGTTTTGTTTTCCGGCGGGGAGCCATTGATGCGGGATGATTTATTTGAGCTGATTGGATATGCAGTAACTAAAGGTCTACGCACAGTCATCTCAACTAACGGGACATTGATAACAAAAGAGGTAGCAAAGAAAATAAAACAATATGGAGTTTCTTATGTTGGTATCAGTCTCGATGGTATAGGGAAGGTCAATGACCAGTTCCGTGGTGTGGAAGGTGCTTTTGACAGTGCAGTGAGGGGGATAAAAAACTGTCAGGATGCCGGTGTGCGCATCGGCCTTAGATTGACTTTAACTAAAAGAAATATCGAGGATTTGGAGAATTGGTTCGATTTTTTCGAAGCAAATAATATTGAGCGGGCTTGCTTTTATCACTTCGTACCGAGCGGCAGAGGAGGAACTATAGTCGATGAAGGCCTTATACACGCTCAGACAAGAGAAGCAGTTGAGAAAATTATAGCCAAGACAAAACAGTTCAAACAGGCGGGGCGAAAAACGGATATATTGACTGTCGATAACCATGTTGACGGTGTTTATGTGTATCTGAAATTGCTCAAGGAGGAGCCGAGCAGGGCGGCTGAGGTCTGGAAACTGTTGACCTGGAACGGTGGTGGGCTGTACAGCAGTGGAGTTGGAATCGGCTGTATTGATTTTCACGGCAAGGTCCACCCTGACCAGTTTTGGCAGCATTATACTCTTGGCGATGTGCGGGAGAGACCATTTAGCCAAATTTGGATGGATACAAGCGCCCCGCTTCTTCGGGGATTGAAAGACCGGCGAAGCTTTATAAAGGGTAGATGTCGACTTTGTAAATTTTTCGATGTTTGCGGGGGAAGTTTGAGGGTACGGGCGGATTTGCATTTTGGCGACCCGTGGGCGCCGGAGCCGGCCTGTTATTTGACAGATACCGAAATCGGCTTGGATAGTGAGAAACAGGCGGAATTGAAACGCAGCGGCGAAGTCTTCCAGATGCCTGATTAGTTTTCAGTTGAGTCTGCTATTGTGAGGGTTTTCTACTCAGTTGACTTCAGGGCGTTATGCGTTTTTCTTGCTTTTGAGTCATTTTTTACTGCCAGGGAAATTTGTGAAGGCACAGACCTGGGTCTTTTTATAGGCTATAATCTTTTTACCTAAGTTGGTGATACCATTGTATTGGTGTCGAAGGTGGGCAAAGGGGTCTGCCGTATTTCAAGACTGTTGCTTTAAATCACTTTACGCACTTAAGCTGAAATGCTCCAAGACCATGAAATAATAGTTCTTATTTTGTCTTCCGTTCAGGTGCAAAGCATTTGCCTCTTAGTATAACTAAACACTTTTATGGTCGATTACCGTCCAACCAGTAGTACCCCACTTTTATTGAAGGGATCCCGTTTGCCTGTTTGTGATTTCAAATGATAATCGTTATAAACCCAAAATAACGCTATGAACATTGGCTTTATGCCCAGTCCCCACTAAAAATGATGCCTCGCTTGCTGCATTCTTTCCGAAACTCCGTACATCGCAAATCTTCAACGCGGCCTGACATTTCTGGCCAGTCAACTAAGCTAATGTCTATAATTATTCTGGCAAGCTCCTTCGGATTAGCTAATTTTCTCTGCTCATAAAGACGTACAAACTTACTCCGCTCTGGAAATTCAGATTCATTTGCTGCTCTAATTGCCCGCTGCATGTGACTATCAAATGATCCTGGGCAGATAGCCATGATTCTGATGGGACTTTTAGCTACTTCAATTGCAACACACCGAGTAAACATGTTAATAGCTGCTTTTTGGCTGCAATAAGCGGACCAACCAGAGTATGGATGCTGTCCTGTGCCCCCCGTGATGTTAATGATGGAACCTCCAGTAGATTGTTTAATCATTCTTTTCATTGCCTCTTTGGTGGCAAGATAGACGCCATACACATTCGTTTTGAGCGAGTTAAGCAGTTCAGCATCAGAACATGATACCAGTGGTGCCAGAGGCTCAACTACTGCTGCATTGTTGATCAGTATATCTATTCGTCCCCAGAGAGACTCAATGTCTCTAAAGGCACTCCTCACTTCTTCTGCTTCTCGGATATCAACTTGGATAGTATGCGCTTCTCCTCCTGAGGAGCATATCTTATTCTCAATCTCCTGCAGGGCAAAACGGCGCCTAGCAATGAGAACAACTCTAGCTCCTCTTTTACCGGCATCAAGAGCCAAACATCGGCCCAACCCAGCAGAGGCTCCAGTTATTATGAAAACCTTTTCTGAAGCTTTAAGCATTCTATATCTCCTCCAGTTAATCGTCCAATGTCAGCAATTAACTTAATGAAGTTTAGGTAAGCAATATCAAATGTTCTACCTGCAGTCCAAACACCATGTTTTCTCACTATAGCTGAGCGTTTACTGCATAAAGTTTCAGCTAGTTTTTCACCGAGTTCTTTTGTTCCGAACTTAATGTAATCCAGTATTCCATCTTCCGGGAGGAGTTCGGTATGTTTGACATCTAATTTGAGCCATGTGAGCACAACTGCTGGATGGCAGTGAATCACCGCACTTGCAGCTCCCTCATACTTCTGTTCAAAGTATTGGTGAATGTTCAAGTGAGGCACAGTTTCAGACGAGGGACTATGAGCTTCCTTACCATAGTAGTATGACGGTTCAAATACCTTCCTCTCTATGACCGGTGTATGGGAATACGGAATTATATTCTCCTTAGATACTAAGGTTGATGTGATTGTCATATAATCTTGGTTTGAGTAGCTAAGAACAAGTCGATATGGCGAGAGGAATGTTTGTCGAAGCATTTTTTTGGCAATTGTGGCCATATCAATCCATGCCTGGAGGATATCTTGTGGAATACCTGTTGGAGGCATGGGGCTCTTATAGGATAGTTTTGGATATTGGAGGCTTATGTACCTGTCTCGCTCTGGAAGACATGGTCTCCAACTGGTTTCAAGGTTCTTCAAGGCAAGTCTATTGTCAGCAACTAAGCTGTAATCAATATTCTTCAGATTTTTATCTTTCTCCAGAAGATCGATTATCCGACGTATGCAAATTATTGTCTCACTATTGCATGATGTCCCTCGTCCAACACAGGTCTCAATAATTTGCCTTACAGTGATAGGACAGATCTCAAATGCTTCATTTGAGAAAAGACCGAAGATTCTATCTTGCTCCTTCGTCTCAAGTAGTTCCTCCAGGTTTAGAATCATGTTGTCTTCATGCGTTTTCTTCTCATGGCAATTATCTACGCTTATCTGTGGTGCAAATCTCTCACCTCTGAGAGCTTCTGGTCGATAATAGGCCATTAAAGCTACAATAATGACAAGTGCGAATATGAGAACTACCATTGCACAAATAACCAAATGTCGTAGAGTATCCGTAGTAAAATAAGATACACCTCCAAGTATAGCCTCCATAACAAGCACAACGAACACAAAAAATCCAAGTGGAGTTTGTACTGTACGAATAATGGATTCACGACTAATCTTAGAGTTTCTTTTTTTCGATTTTGCCATGATAACCTTCCTTCCTAAATTTGGAGTAAAAACTAAATAATAGCTTTTTACAAACTCCAAATACGTCAGCTATATCTCATGTAAAAAATCATTACATAACTATATATTCGGTAATATAACAAACTGTTTTTCAATCCTTATTACCTCCCACAAATCTAAATCTCGTTAAGTTTCATGTTGAAAAAGACTAGCGAATAAGATGCAATCTTTATAGTTTGTATATAACAAGATGGGTATCCATGAGTCCATTATTTTAGAAGACACCCACATTTAATTTCCTTCGACACAATTCTATCATAAGAAGCTAATTGTCGAAGTATCTATATTAATTCGTATCTCATCAAGAAATGCTTGTTAACTTACCATTTTTAAGTTTACACCATGTAAAAGAGATTTTCAAGGAAGAATAAAAGACAAAATCCATTTTTTATAATTTATAAAGGTTTTTTCCCATTTTTTTTATTTTATCATATGTAAGCAAAATGCTATTGGTTTTACTAATGAAGATATTTGCAATTGTAATAAAAATGACCACTCAGCATTTAACCAAGTGGTCACAAAGCAAAATATTCCCCTAAAAATAGAAGTTTTTATGGATTTTTGGCAATTGACTCAGCACCCCATTTGCGAACAGCTGAGATTGTTTTATCAAAATCTATCTGTTTGTGTTCGGTCGAAACGAAGCAGGCCTCGAATTGTGATGGGGGTAGATAAATGCCGGCTTTCAGCATAGCAGTATGAAATTTTGTGTACATCGAGGTGTCGGATTTTATAGCTGATGCATAATCAGTTACTGGGCCGGAATTAAAAAACACTGTGAACATCGAGCCGATATGGTTTATTGTGTGTTTCACGTTACGTTTTTGCAGTTCCTGGCTGATTCCGGCACAAAGTTTTTTGGTCGAACGTTCGAGAGCAGAGTACGGTTTTTTTGATTTGAGCAGCTTTAATGTCGTGATGCCGGCTGCGACGCAGACCGGATTTCCTGAAAGGGTGCCGGCCTGATAGACTGGCCCCTGTGGGGACAGGTTATCCATGAGCTTTGCTTTGCCCCCGCAGGCACCTATAGGAAATCCGCCGCCAATTATTTTGCCTAAGCAGGTCAGGTCCCCTTTTACGCCGTAAAGGTCCTGGACGCTGCCGTATTGGATTCTAAAACCGGTGATTACCTCGTCAAAGATTAGTATGCTCTTATATTTGTTGCACAATCTTCTGATAGTTTTTAAGAAGCCGCGTTCTGGCAGTACAACTCCCATATTGCCTGCAATGGGTTCAACTATAACGGCAGCGATTTTGTCCTTGTATTTATTGAAGGCTTTTTCGAGCGTCTCGACGTTGTTGTAGGGCAGCGGGATGGTATGTTTTGTAAAATCTTTTGGGACGCCGGGGCTGCTTGGAGTACCAAATGTCACAGCACCGGAGCCGGCTTTGACGAGCATATGGTCAACGTGGCCGTGATAACAGCCGATGAATTTGATAACCTTATCTCGCCCGGTTGCTGCGCGTGCAAGTCGAATTGCGGTCATAACGGCCTCGGTGCCGGAATTAACGAGGCGAACCTTTTCAATGGTGTCGATGGCTTCGACAATCATCATGGCAAGCCGGGTTTCAAGCTCGGTTGGAATTCCGAAACTGGTACCTTTGGCCATTACTTTTTTGACGTGGTTTAGGACCTGGGTGTGTGCATGGCCGAGTATCATCGGCCCCCAGGAAAGACAGTAGTCGATATACTTGTTATCGTCGGCGTCATAAAGGTATGGGCCTTTTGCCTTATCGATAAATATGGGCTTTTTGCCGACTGCCTTGAAGGCACGAACGGGACTGTTTACTCCGCCGGGGATTACCTTTATCGCATCGCGAAATAATTTGTTGCTTTGTTGAGATTTGCTCATTTGAATTTTGTTTCCTATGTGTCTCGCGGCCGAGGCATAATCTCGGCATCGATGCCGTGTTTTTTTGCTTCGGCCAGTGTCGGAAGGCCGAGACAATAGGCCTTGATCGGGCTACGCCGGGCTTCGCCCTGACGAGTATGTGTCGGCACTTTGCCGAATTTCTTCACAAATGCCCTGACAACAGAGCCGCTGGTAAAAAGTATTATGTCGATATAATCAAAATCGATGTCTGCCGGCTCTATCTCAATAATTTTATAAACCGCAGCGACCTCAACTACTGCACCGAGTCGGGTCAGGCCTTCGGGCAGTTCAGATGAGGCAACTTCGGCTCTCGGCAGAAGGACTTTCTTGCTTTTCATATCTAAAGAGCTGAATTTTTCGAGCAGGCCTGCGCTCGATTCGGTGTCCGGGACCATATCAGCTGATATACCGGAGGCGGTAAGCTCTGCAGCGGTCGTTTTGCCAATGGCGGCGACCTTTACTTTGGAAAGGGCTCTGGCATCAAGGCCGGAAAGACGCAATTGTTCAAAAAAGAACCGAACACCATTGGGACTGGTAAATATCAGCCAGTCAAAAGTGTGTCCGCAGGACGCCTTACGGCGGAGCTGTTTTATGTGTTTATCAAGGTGTGAATAATTATCCAGAGCTATGCACTTGACTATCGGGCGATGTACGATGGTGCCGAGGTGTTTGTATTTCTCGGGATGTGTGCCGAGAACAAGTACCTTTGGTTTGCCGGCGAGCCAGTTCAATTTTTTATGAAGCTGGACAACCCTGCCGACAATAAAAACAGCAGGGGGGTGCAGATTGGATACTTGGAATGTCTGAACAAAATTTTCGAGTGTGCCGGTTATAACTCTCTGGTTATAAAAGGTACCATTTTCAATCGCTGCGATGTCGGTGTTTTTCGAGAAGCCCGTTTTTAGAAGGCAGTCAACGATTTTTTGTATATTTGCAACACCCATAAGAAAAATGATGGTGCCTGCTTTGGGTATTTCGATTTCTTCCTCGTCCCTTCGATGTCCGGTTACGATAGCGACATTGGAAGTAAAGTCGCGATGAGTAGTTGGTATTCCGGCATAAGAAGGAGCGGCCAGCGCGCTGGTGACACCGGGTATGACTTCGAAATCTATTTTCGCTTCGGTGCAGACTTCAGCTTCCTCACCCCCTCGGCCAAAGAGAAATGGGTCGCCACCCTTTAGCCGGACAACGATTTTGTTTTCTTTTGCTTTTTCAATTAAAAGCTCGTTTATTTTCTCCTGTGAAAGGGTATGTTTGCCGGCGTGTTTGCCGACGGGTATTAATTCAGCAGTAGGCCTGGCAAGCGGCAGCAGTTCGGGCGGTATAAGGTGGTCGTAGAGTATGACGTCGGCCTGGCAAATTAGCTGATAGCCCTTTAAGGTGATAAGTTCGGCGTCACCAGGGCCTGCTCCTACGAGATAAACTTTTGCCTTTGACATTTTATTTTCCGATATCGAATGCCTTATAACGAGCTTTACCTTTACAATCGGGCGGCTTTGCCCTATAGTCTTGTATAGTGATTTGTAACATCAAGGTCAAGAGAAAACGTAAAACCTGTCGGTCGGTAGAAAAGTTTTTATGGATAAACTTAATTGTCGAATACTGCGAGAGCTTCAGGATGATTTTCCACTAAGCGAAAGTCCTTACGAGCTTATAGCGGACAGATTACAGATTTCAGCCGAGCAGCTTTTTGACAAAGTCAAAAGGATGCTCGATGAGGGAATAATTCGGCGGATTGGGGCGAGCTTCGATTCCAACAAACTTGGTTTTAGCAGCACATTGGCCGCTGTTAGTGTTGAAGCGGGACAAATTGGCCGAGCGGCGGAAATAATAGGTCAATTCCCTGAAGTAACCCACAGCTATCTTCGCGCCGATGCCTTCAACATTTGGTTTACTATTATCGCAATTGACGATAAAAGGATTGAAAGTATCCTTGAACAAATCCGGGCATCTTTGTCTTCCGCAGGATGCCTTACGGCACTTGAAAGCTCACAAGTCCTTAATCTTCCTGTGAAGCGACTCTTTAAGCTCGATGCGCGTTTCAATGTAAAAACTACATAAACAGTAAGTGAGTTTTTTAAGTAGCATAGCTGTGCAGGCCGGAGAAAAGACGCGACAGGTTAACCCATAGCAGCGTAATGACTATTACTACGGCCCCTAAAATTGCAAGGCAGCTTCCGAGCCGCGGATACCTTTTGCCGAACATATATCTTACGTGAAAATATTCAACGTATACCAGCCACGAGGCGAGCGACCAGAGTTCTTTCGGGTCCCAGTCCCAATAATCTCCCCAGGCGAGTTTACCCCACCAGCTTCCCATGAGCAGGCCTAACGTCAGAAGCGGAAAACCAAGACAAATCATTCTGTACGTGCCTTTTTCGTAAGAATCAAGAGAAGTATCTACATCGACCTTATTGTTTTTGAGCTGGCATATTGCCTGCACCATTGCCTTTGCCATTATTACGTAACCGAACAGATAAACCGCTACGTGGGGAGTAAACAGCCAGCACTGCAAAGCCGGCGGTAGCCGCTGTGGTTCTGCACGAAAGACGAAGCCGGCGGGGACAAGTAATATTGCTCCAATCAGCATATCTGCCGCCTCGCCACCGACCTGAAGTAAACGCCTGCAAAATATCGATAATGGGTAAATCACCATTGCCATAGCCAGAAAGACTTCGAAAAGATTCTGAAATGGTACGTGGCGAACGTGATACGAGCGATAGCCAAAAGATACGGTTGCGACAATAAAACCGGCCAGATACAAGGTCCGTGCTGTTTTTTTAAATCCTGCGATGCGGGCTAAAAAAGCCAAAAAGTATGCTGCAATCGTCAGGTAAATTAATAAACCCTGATATGTATATTTTATTGCCATTTAAATTTTATCTTATTTTTCTTTTTTGTTTTTAGCCGGTTGACTATATGCCTTAACCAAAAATGCCAGATTACACCGAGGCAAAGCATCAGATAGCCGGTATAGACACAATACAGACCCGAATCAGATGTTACCAGAAGAACAGTATATTTGCCTTCATCGCTGTCGTACGAATGCTGATAAAAATGGTATCCGCCATAGTGCAGTGGGTGATTTACTTCAATTTTTTTTTCTGCAACGACTTGGCCATCGCGAACCACCTGCAGCTCGCTTACAAAGTCGCTGATAATCCTTCTATAGATTAGAAGAAGCTCATCGTCGCTTTGAGTATGGCCGGGGAAGCGCTCAAAGACGTATCTTGTAATTGCCTGGCCGTCAGGAGATTTGAACCGTAGTTCAAGGGCCGGGTTGGACCCGGGGCCGGTGTCATCGATGATGGTTCTGCTCTCGCCGTCAATTGTTATCTTGAAATTCTCGAAGACCTTGAGGATTTTTACAGAGCCGAACTCATCGCCCAAGGAAAATTCAATGCCAACTTCAACAGGGAACATCCAGCTTTCACCTTGTAGAGTCTGAATGTAGAGGTGCTCCGGCTTGTAGTATTCGATTTGGAAATCTTTGAGGGCTATGTAAAAGGGGAATTCCGCCTGCTGATTGTTTTCCAGTATTACACGATTATTCGAGTAGCCCTCATAGATTTTCATTTGGCCTGTTTGGATTTTGTCGATTCCGAAGAGTTTTTTGCAGAGTTTGTGTCCGGCTTCTGAGCCCCAGATTGCGCCGGCTAAGATGAGGACACAGCCGACGTGAATTAGCAATAGAGCTGGTACACGAAGCAATCGTCGTAATAGCGCGATGCCAATTATCAGTAGCAGGGTAAATACCGCCCAATAGATAGTTGCTGGAACGCTGTTAAAGAACTCTTTGGCTTGCTGCGAGCCGAGAAATGCCCCATAGACGGATAGAAAAGCGAGTATCCCAATGACTACCAAAGCCAACCACATTATACTACGATTAACTTTGTTCACTTTGACTCCATTTCTTATTTAATGACTGCTGTTAGGTCATTATAGGGGAGATGATTCTGTAGGACTACGCTTTTTTGAAGTTAGTGGAAAATCGTTTTAAGAGATTTTTCTGAGGACCTGAAAATAACGGAACTTATGATTTCCGGAGGAATATACTTTAGATGTGTTTCTAATCAGCACTATCCCTGGTTTGCATTTGGCGGTTCTTTTTGCAACTTACTGTTTGTCTCATCCGTTTGATAGGTTGGCTGGTGCTTGGAGATAGCCTTAACTAATGCAACAGCGACCCAGACGCCGCTGGCAATAGCGAATAAGGCTCCAATTACCACAATAATCAGGACAAATGCTTTCATCTTTTACATACCACTTTTAATATTTTCTTTTTCAATCCAGTGACCCACGACATACGCCAAAAGTGCTGCTACAAGAGCCAAAATAATTGCAGGAACCTTGGTTGCAGAAGGAAAGATGAACTGGAACATTACAGCAACGACAGTGCCGACAACCATCGATAAGATACCGGCAAGAGGGCGCGGACGCTTAATCCAAAGGCCGATTATAAGGGCAGGTAGAATCGCAGGAGCCCAGATGGTATAGCAAACAAGCAGGCCTTTAATAATACTGGGAACAGCAACTGCACCGGCGGCTGCGATAGCGGCAATAATAATTGTCGCAAAACGACCAATGTTTAGAGCCATTCTGTCCGTCAGCCCGGCAAACGGCTTAATAATATCTTCAGCGAAGGCCACAGCGCCGGCATTTAGAAGTGAATCAAGACTCGACATAACTACTGATACTAATACGACTAATAAAAGCGCATAACTGCCGGCAGGCAGTGTCGATTTAACCAGGTTTAGCAGGACATAATCTTCATTTGTGTTTACAGCAATAATATTTCGAGCCACAACTCCAAGCGATATCATTACCGTAAACCATACTATGCTAAAAACACCTGCCAATATAAAACCGTTTCGTGATATACGCGTTGTTCTGGAGGCCAATGCCCGGTTAGCATACGGGGGTATAAGGGTTTCACCCAGCAGAAAGGCGGCCACAAGGCCAATTATCTCAATCGTCGACATAGAACTAAACCCGCTTCTCGTGGCGGTAGAGGCCTGCTCAATAAAGGTTGCCGCATCGGCTTTGAGATGAAATGCCAATACGAATAATAACATTGCAGGAAGCAGTATTGCAAATGCAGTAAATTGAAAGGCATCGGTTACTACGCTCGCACGCAGTCCTCCGAAAGTCGTATATAATGTAGTTATGCCAACGATTATGATGACAGACGACCAGTGTGGCAGGCCAAATATATCATGTAGTACATCGCCGCCGGCCTTGGCCATAACTGCTGCAAATCCGGCACATAAGCCAACAGAGATGATGCCGGCAACAATTTGGCACTTTCGGTCGTACTTCTGACCTATAGCATCTCCTAATGTGTGACAATCCTTTAGAACTCTCAGCCGAGGTGCAATAAGAAGCCCGACCAAAATGTTTTGCAGTGCATACGCCAGCCCTACGACCAGAAAGACAAAGCCACTATTAAAACCCCTGCCTACAAAACCAATTGTGAAACCTGGTCCGACATAAGTAGCAGCGAGACTGCCGAAGACTAATGCCAAAGGAAGAGCGCGCCTGGCGAGAGAGAACTCTTCAAATTGTCGTGCTGCCCGCGCACGGACAGCGACGAAAGTTAGCGCCACCACGTAGGCCAAGACAACAGCCACAGATAAGACCGTTTGCACAGTTTAAATCCCAATCTGGTATTCTATACTATTAGCAATGAAACTGATTTGGACGGTTTATTCACTTTTGTCCTGGTACATTTCCTCTTCCAGCTCGTTGATAGTCTCGTTTAGCTCGGCCTCAGTTCGAATCCATCCAAATCTCGCATCGACAAGAAAAGTCCGGTACCACTGAATCAAATTCTTTGCAAAATCATCATCTTTGCAGTAAATACCGAACGATATTTCTCCAGCATGTGCCTTAGCCCTTCTGGGCATTTGCGGAAAGGCAAGCAGAACAGCGGTTCTGGTCAAAAGAAATTCCAAGTCGGAAACTTTACTGTTATAAATCCGAATTCTACCCGATTTAATTGCTTCAGGATACTTGCGGAAAAGAAAACGTGCAGCGTTGGAAAATCCAGGCAGGCTTAAGTTCATAGCGCGGTGCACCATTACGTCGGGGTAATCTTCTATTATTTCATATAGAGCACTGAGATAATCCTCTATAGGCTGTCTTTCTCCTTCAAATAACATACAGGTCCAAAGCTCACTGTGGCCTGTTGTATCGAGCTGGTCCTGGAGCATTTTCCTGGCAACGTTGTAGGTTTCTTTTCTGCTACCTAATACTTGTAGCTGTCGTTCAGTCAGAATCTTGGCCCAGGAAGGCATATCTTTGGGCAGTGTTTCCGGTGGGCAAACACCAAGGCGAGTCAAAAGTCTCAAGAATTGCTTTTCCTCGGAACCGTAGAACCTTCTGCCGACAATACTGCCGACATTGCCCATACATTCCATACCATATTGCTTATGGTAACCAAATGATAAAAGGTGAACATCGTAGCCCTTATCAACCAACATTTTTTCCAGTTCGCTTATCAAGAACGCAGCCTGTTTCTCAGGTGCTTTATCAATCGACAAGTGGACATTTGGGCAAAGTACAATGGGTCTTTTGCCTATAAGCTCTGATAGTGATGCAAACTCCTCTGTTGCTTCTTGTAACTCCTGCTTACTATCGTACATTTCCATACAAACAAAGACCACCAATACGTTTCTAAAAACCAATTTGTGTTGTGGTAGTGAAATAGTAGCGGGGTCTATCCTCGAAGACGGCTCCTTGTCCTCAAAGTAGCAGGATGAACACTGGTAGCAGTCCAAAATCATATCGAATTCTCGGCCTTCTTTTCTACTTTGGCTATACCTCTTATATGAGTGCTGCGTTTGCCTCGTGATGATGCTTTGGCTTTTTTCAGACGGGATGTGATCTTGGCATCGACACGTGATATGAATAGTCCTACATTTGGGGTTACAGCCTTGTTGGCGAACCCGGCACCATTAAGAATCCGCGCAATTTCTGTAGCATCCTGAAACTGCCGAGAAGAAGCTATTGCCTTTGCTTCCTCGCGCGTAAGAGATTTCAGAAAGGCCGGTAAACAGCCGTCACGCAAGGCACCCGCGTAGTCAATCAGTAATTCCTGGATTTCTCGATTTTCGTCAGGCATTTTTTTACTCCTGTAGGAAAATAGATAATCAATCTTCACAATAGTAGTCGTTTAACATCTTCTTCAGCTTCAATATGGTTCTAAATTCAAGCATTTTGACTGCTCCAACCGTAGTTTTAAGCTCATTGGCGATTGCCCTGTTAGAAAATCCTTCCATCCAGAGTTCTATTGCCCTTCTTTCTCGTGCTTTGAGTTTGCTTAACATCCGGTGAAGGACCTGTTGAAGCTCAGCCTGGGACATCTTCTCAAGAGTACCTAATTCCGGAGCAACAAGGTTTTTCAACTGTATTTGCGATAAGTGTAAATTTCGGTTAATCCTGTTGTAAACTTGCCTCAAGCGTTTGCGCATATAATATAGATACACGGTTCTGAGAAGCTGTTTCTCGGTTTTAACATTACGCAAACGACTCGGATTCTCCCATATATCAGCGTAAACATCTTCTAACACATCCTCACACTCTACTTCATTTCCAAGATAGCGATATAAGTACCTGATGAATATATCGAATGTAGCACGTATAAAAGGCTCCATTGCCCGGCGCCGGCGTTGTATATCCGGGCTGGCGAGTCCCTTCAAAGCGTTTCGCAGCCGCTTGTTCATAGCCTCTTACTCTTGCGTCTCTGTTCTCTGCTGAAATAGAAGATTTATGAAGCTCCTGCCTTATTCATAAAGGCACGTAACTAACCATAAGTAACAATAAATTATACATCAAAGGCACTATTTCCTCAACAAACAAGTTTCAAAAGACCAGCAGGATTCAAAAGACATTTTTTAACCGGCTTAAATCCGGTTATTCGAGAGGTCGCCGGGTATCTAAAAACCGTATACAGGTCTTAGCTCATCTTCCGTTGGCGTGTGGTCATAATATTCGCCTCTTGTGCCAACGTAGCCAACACCATATTTTCTGAGCCGTACCTGGCTGATAGAGCCGTTGCTGTTCGTAATATTGACTGCAACATATTTCATGTCTTCACGGATGCAGGTCCTTTCCGCTTGTGCGACTTTCTTGTCACTTTCATTTCCCAGAAAATACCCTGCTGTGCCGCCTACCGCTGCTCCTATCAGAGTTGCTTCGGTATCGCCGCCTGCTAACTGTCCAATGCCGGCCCCGGCTAAAGCACCAACAGCAGAGCCGGTTTGCGCGCCGCTCTCACAGCCGACCGCGGCTAACAAGCCGAGGCTTACAGCTATCACTATTAAAATTGTCACTAAATTTTTGTCCATTTTATACCTCCATTAAATTTAAAAGGTCTCTTAAAATCTGTTTATACATATATCTGGAGCATCAATCAGCACCAGATATAATAGCCACCGAAACTCGCACCTGCTGTTAAAGCACCTAAAGCCGTTATATAAATGGTCTTTCCGAAGTTGCTCGGAATGCACGTTTGAACTTCGGTTGTGACATTGCTTTCCATTGGGGCCTTGACTGCATTTGCATCTTCGGGTTTACTTTCGGAAGTCTTGATTTTAATCAGAAGCTCAAGCAATATTTTCGCTGCATTTTCATTTTCCAAATCCTCGCTGGCCCGCTGCAGCGGCTCGAGGGCCTTGTCAATTTCACCTATGCCGAGCAGTTGATAGCCCAGCAGAAGCTGCAAATTTGCATCAAAGGTGAATTGTTCGGCTTTTTCTGTAAGGCGGTCGATTTGCTCAAACAGGACCTCTTCATCAGCATAAAGGCCGCGAGGGTAAAACACGCCCTCTTTTTCGGGTGTGACCTTTATCAGAGCAGCACGAAGGATTTCCGCTGCCTCGGAGTATTGCTCATTGGCAAAAAGTACCTGAGAGTAGGCAAAAGGAAGTATCATATCATCAGGTGCCAGCTCCATTGCCTGGGTGAACTTCTCAATAGCTGTTTGATAATCATCGGCTTCAAAGGCCTTGACTGCCTCGTCAAAATACACGTCAGCCAAAGTTGCCTCATCGGGTTCGGCGGCCTGCTCTTGGGCGAGCTTTTCGCGAACGTCTGCAAAGGTAGTGTGGTCAACCGGCTGAATGCCATTGGGCAGCTCAGTGGGTTGGGTTACAACGGTACCATCGGTATCATAATAGTAGTTATAGGTGTAATAGTTGTATGTTTCAGTTTGTACTTCACGGGCGATAGGGTAGTAGCCGTACCACCAGTATGGATGGCAGCCATACCAGTAATAGCGGACACAGCTGTATTCTACCGGCCAGTAGCCGCCCAGATCGACAAAGATGTATCTGCGAAGATAATAAGGATAAACATACCGAAACGTGAGGCGCGGACCACAGCTATAGTGTACAACAAAGCGATACTTTGGCTGGACTATTTTGTGACATATACGGTCACGGTAATCCCTGTAAACATGCTCATAACGATGGACGCGTTTTATTTTATCATGATGGTATATAGAAGTTTTCTCTCTTCTATCGAAATTGTGTAGCATCTTCGTATTCGTCATAGGTTTTCTATCTTCCCTGACTGCTTTTCTTAATCTTTCGCTGGGCAATAACCTATCGTGGGCTCTTTGGCCTGCTTCTTTAAATTTTTCTCCGGTTGTGAATCTGCCTGTATGTGCTTTATCAGCTTCTCTGGAATTTCTAAGAATATTTTTGTCATTGTTCTTCTCAGTATTCACGATATCGAGCTGTTGCTTAACATCACGAGCGGGTTTTCTCTCACTATTAACAATCAATTTGTTATCCCTGGCTGAACCGCTATTATGTTGATTTTCGTCCGACTTTATCCGGTCACCCTGGATTGCGTCTGATTGTTTATCTGGCAAGGAAATAGACGGTTTTTTTGTTCTGTTCGAGCCGGCTTTAACTAAGATGGAGGGCCTGTTTGAGCTTTGTTCCAGCCGTCTTTTCACATTTGCAACCAGCGTTTTTCCCTTGGTAATTGCACTTGCTATACGGGATGTTTTGCTCTGATTTATTCGATTACTCGAATGGACTGACGATTGTTTTGGAGCAGTAGAAATAGAAGGTTCTCTACTATCTGTCTGGTCACCGATGTTTTTGGTTATGTTTAAATTTTGACGACTACTTAAGTTTATAACCGGTTGTTTACGCATAGTGGCAGCAGTTGCCTTATTGTTATTAATTGAACTGCCGATGCTGTGGGTACTGCCCGGGCTTATACTGTTGCCTGGTCTTACAGTTACTTGTTGTGCTGTGTTGGAATTTGCCTTTTGCTCTTTCTTTTCGCTTAAAGAGCTGCCGAAAGACCTGGGAGCATTAGTTGCGCTTCTTGATGGTAAGGTTGGAGTACGGCTTGTTGTTATCCTGCCTGGCTGGCGGACGCTGTTTGTAACTTGTCTTGTTGAGCTATTGTCGTTCTGTTGTCTTGAGTTGCTTAATCTGGTTTGAGACTTAGCAGCTTGTGAGGAGGTAATCTTGGGTGTTGTATTACGAACATTGGGAGACCGTTGGTTTTTGGGGGCGGCAGGGGCCTTTTGAACCTGCTGTTTTGTTTGCCTGCCTCGGCTCGATTCACTGCTTTTAGTGCGGGCTTTTTTTGCTAAGACGGGTTCAGCGAGCAGCATTAAGGTCAAAGCTAACACTATCAAGGCAATTTTGGATTTGTCTGTGTATTTTAACGTTGACATAATATGCCTCCTTTCGCAGTCCAGGATATTTATTAAAAATGTGCTCTTGCATAAGTCAGTACCTTTATATTTGGTTTATTTTTGCCTAAATAACTGCAACCGGCGCTTCTGCTCTACCCATTAAAGGCGCCAATATGAAGTCTGGTAACGGGAATTTTGCCTTAAAACGCTTGTTTTCAATAGATTATAAGCGCCAATATGCTGCCATATTTCCCAGTTTTTTTATCTCCATCGTGTTTTTGAGACGGCAAAAAAGTTTTCAGCATAATTTAGGGGTGGGCAAGTAAATCAGGCTTTTTTTCAGGTTTTTAGAACCTGCATACCTGTTCCAATATATGGGAAATCCAGATATTTTCTTTGTTGACCGTTGAAGCATCAGTTGTTCGCACAACTAACGCTATCGCAGAGCGTTTGGAGTGAGGCCAACTAAAGTTTCCTGACAGCAGGAAAACGGAGAGGGCGGGATTCGAACCCGCGGTAGAGGCGTTCACCCCTACGACGGTTTA
>CAYSJK010000027.1:3331-17528 GCA_964431375.1 uncultured Pirellulales bacterium | reverse complement strand
CTGCCAGAATGACCGGAAAGACCGCGAGATTCTTCTCGAGAGTCCATATTGTCGGTTGACTATGAAAGATAATTGCAAAAATAGTAGCGGTAACTATACCTGAAATCATACCGGCAAAGTATCCAAATCCATTGAATCGCCACCAATGCCACTTCAGGACGTTTGGAGCCATGTAGCCCCCGTAGAGACCTGTTACAACCCACTGGGTTACCGTGTGAATCGAGCCGGTCCTGAACCCAAAGAATATCCCGACGGCCACAATGAGAATAGAACTGATATAACCGGCGAATACATATATTTTGGGCGAAGCGTTGCGATGAATGTATCGTTTGTAAACGTCGTTGACCAGATATGACGCCCCACAGTTAACGGTGGAATCGAAGGTGCTCATAAACGCCGCGAATAGACCTGCGAGAATCACACCGACAAGCCCAATCGGCAGAAAGTTGTTTATTACGTATGGAAGGACCTGCTCAAAGTCGATAGATTTTCCTGCTGTAGCCATTTCGTTGAGATTGTTGCTGAAAAACACAAGGCCCAAAACTCCTACTCCTGCAATCATCAGGTATCGCGGCAGGTTTAAGACAACCGATACAAACCAGCTCATAAGAGCAGCTTCTTTAGGGCTGCGTGCAGCGAGAATTCTCTGCATATCGTAGTTCGGCGCCGGTCCTGCCATACTGACCAGAGCGCCTTTGAGAAGCGTTATCATAAAGAAGATTGTAAACAGACTGAAACCGTCGGTTGCAATCTTGTCGTTTACAGTGGCAATAAGCCCCGACCAGTCCAGATTTGCTTTCCAG
Source organism: uncultured Pirellulales bacterium (assembly GCA_964431375.1). Classification (GTDB taxonomy): domain Bacteria; phylum Planctomycetota; class Phycisphaerae; order Sedimentisphaerales; family Anaerobacaceae; genus CAZBWE01. Next base: position 16,725 of record CAYSJK010000027.1, on the reverse strand, counting down.
CCGAAGAACAGGTTGTACCAGCCGTCGGGCACTACTGCGGCCAATGCATCCGGACTTACTCGCTGAATTGCTATTACCGCAATGAATATCGAGGCAGCCGTCATCAGAACGAATTGAATAACATCGGTCAGGACTACGCTGTACATTCCGCCGAACATCACATAAATCGTCGTTATCGACATGAAGATGATTGCGTATGTATGCGGCGAAAGGTCCCACGGCAGAAATATCTGCGAGAACTTGCCGATACCCTGAAAGGCGTAGGCCAGCATGCTTATCACTATAAACATGGCGAAGATAATAACGCTGATGTGTGAGAGTTCCGCTCCGATGTCGTGGCCAAAACGCTTGCGTATCCACTCTGCACCGGTCATTACCCCTGAACGGCGAAGCCATACGGAGAGGTATATCATCAAAAAGACCTGATTAAATATTGGCCAGACCCACGGAATCCAGGCACTCTTTACGCCATATACGAAGAATAGTGTTACCAGCCACATTGTGCCGGTTATATCGAACATCCCGGAAGCATTTGAAACTCCCAGTATATACCAGGGGATACGCTTGCCGCCGAGAAAGTAAGAATCGATGTTTTGCCCGGCACGCCGAGAAAGGATAAGTCCGGCGATGACGATAACAACCATATATGAAATGATAATTCCGATATCAACGCCGTGTAGCTGCATATTAACTCTTTTTATTGGTGTCTATAAAATCTTTCAGAACGACTATCCTTAATCATAGTCGCACAAACTCTTTGAAAATTGACAGGTTTTTATATGTGCAAACGGGCCTCTATGTCAACACTAAAATCAACCTGTTTATTATGTGGTCTTACTGGCTTTCGGCGTTTGTAAATCCTGCAAGGGTATAAACTAAGGCGGCCTGCCAGTTGATTGCGATTTCATTGGTCCTGGCACTTTGTCTGATGTCCTCCCAATCCGTTGCAGAATGTCCGCCTCCAACGATATAGCCCGGCCACGGCTCATTTATCTTGTCTGCGCCTGAACGTCTTGAATGAGGATTCATTGGCGGTTTGTATCCCAGGCCTGTAATATAGGACCGGCCGTAATAATTCCTTCCAAACAAGTGACCTATGGCATCAAGGGCGGTGTTAATATAGTCAGGATTCGGCGATACCTTGTTGGCCACCATTAAGGTGATAACCTCTCTGGCAACCGTTCCGTTGCAGCCCCACCTGTACTCGCCGCCCAGACACCTGCCGTATACATCCTTCTTCGCTTTGGCGACGAGCGAATCCGCCGTCGTAAGCAGGTCCCGCCGTATATCGTCCGTGATTGAATCTCTTTTGCCATCTCTTTTACTCAGCAGATACGTGAACATACCGAGGTTTTTGACATCGCCCCAATCCCAGTAATAGCTTATCTTGTCGTCATAAGAACGGGCTCTCCATTCAAAATCCTGACGGTATTGCTCTTCACCGGTGGTCTCCCACATCTCAGCCGCCGCCCACAACCGGTCATCGTTATCCGTCGTAGGATAACCACCCGTTCTAAAGGGCTCACGCGCACTGAACTTGTTCTCACGGTTTTCTCTTAGAAAATCGTAACTTACCTTCGCTGCGTCAAGGCACTTCTGCGCATATTTGGGATCATAGGGTTTGAAATATCTCGCTGCCATAGTCATCATTGCGACAAAATCAGCTGTGGCCGCTGAGCTCCATTCCGTATAGTATCGCTTGACCCTCTCATTTTCCGGCATAATAAAGCCGCAAAATTTCAAAGCGCTCAGTTTGTGTGAGACCCGTCCGGAGCCGTCCGGATACTGCATCTTGAAAAGCCAGTCAATCTCCCATTTCATTTCTTTCAGAAAATCCGGATAACCCGGCGCCGTGTCGGGAATATCGAGTGAGAGGTCTTTGAGATTGTCCTGGAAATGGTCCCACGCCAAAAACAGCGCTCCCACCGTAACACCTGCATTGACTACGTACTTATTGTAATCACCGGCATCGTGCCAGCCGCCCGTGCCATCTCTTCTGCTGTTCGGTTCGCCGATATAATCCTGCCAGGCATCGTCCATATGGCAGGCGGCGTGAGAATAATGATTACCATTGAACTCGCCTTCGACCGCTGTACCGCATCGCCACAGATAGAACGCCCGCATAGCTGTATATAACGCGAAGTTATATACCTTTTCACCTATCTCAAAGTCATAAGACCGGCCGACCCCAGGCACATCCAGATAGTACTTTCCCGGCTTATTCACTTTGGAAAAGTCCGCAATCCAGACGGTCTGGCCGACATCCTGCTGATGGAATGGCCCCGATGCCTTGCCGGAATAGACGGTATTACAATCCCCGATTCTTTTTACACTGAAATCGGAGCACTTTGAGGTGATTGTGGCCAGCTTGTTCGCCGAGGGTAGATAACCCAGCGAATTCAATCGGATATCTGAACTGGTTCTGGAAAGTTTGCCACCTGTCTCTGCGGGAGCCGCCTCCGCACCGGATGTGGCACTTATAAAAGCTGATAAAACGATTGCTACAATTATCAAACATGTCTTCATATTTTCACCTGTACTTTTTTAATTAATAAAATGACGCCTCATTTTACCCTTTCAAAGAAAATTTCAATATAGAACATAAATCTCAATAAAGCCAATTTGTACAACGCAAAACAAATTATAAACAAAGAATATGAAATCTGAGATGGCTCGGATGAAGCCTGAAAAGAGACTAAATAATAATCTCCTCCTGAAACCTAATACTTTTAACCCATTAAAACGATGACCTCGTTGTTTTCTTTCATCTTATCCAATGGGATAAAATTATCCTTAATCTCCTGGCCATTGATGACTATTTTCCTTACTCCTTTTTGTACTCCCGAATCATTTTGAACTTTGATGTTCAAAATTTTCTTTCTGAAAACTCTGCTGACACTAAATTCCTTCCATGAAGAGGGGATACAGGGGTCAATCTTCAATCCTTTGTAATCCGGCTGAATACCGAGAATGTACTGCGTTGCGGAATAATAAGCCCAGGTGGCCGAACCGCTTAACCACGGTAACCGTGATGCGCCGTAGCGCGGGCTGTATTTACTGTGCGTGAACTGGCAGTAAACGTAGGGTTCTATCTGTCTGATTTCCGCCTTTGTATTGTAGGCAGCCGGCATAAAAGCCCGGAAATATTTGTAAGCCTGGTCACCATTGCCCAGCATAGTTTCAGCAATTATAGCCCATCCCTGGGTATGGCAGAATATAGCGCCGTTCTCCTTCATACCTTTGTTGAAAAGAGGTGCCTTGACGACTTTGATGTCAGCTTTCTCGAAGGGCGGGTCACATATCATAATGCCATAATCAGTTGCCAGCCGTTCTCTTACCACTTTAATTACTTTATCAGCCTGTTCCTTGGTTGAATGACCGCTGATAACTGACCATGTCTGTGAATTGAGCCAGAGCGACCCCTCTTCATTTTCTTTGGAACCGAATTTCATGCCATCGTATCGATAGGCCCGGATGAACCAGTCGCCATCCCATGCATGTTTTTGAAGGTTCTCATCAAGAGTTTCCAGGTGTCCTTTAGCCCATTGGACTTCATCAGGCTTGCCAAGCATTTCACAAATTTCAATGTACGTTTTCAAAGCATAACGAAGTTGAAATGCGACAAAAACGGTCTCTCCATTATGACCAAGTTGTAAACAGTCATTCCAATCCGCAGATAAACCACAGGGAAGCCCATGTTTACCGGAGCGATTCAAGTTGAATAGTATCGCCTGTTTCATATGGCCGAGAACTGAATCTTGTCCGTCATCTGCATAAGGAAGGACTTTGTCAAAAAACGAGATATCGCCTGTTTCTTTCACATAAGCAGGTATGGTGTTAAACAACCAAAGGCAATCATCCGAACGATACTCTTGCTCTTCGGGTGCTTCTTCACTTCCCGGATTATGGGCCCAGGATTTTACTACGGGCATTGCACCGCCCGTAGAAACCTGGCCTGTTATCATAAGTTCTAAGCGTTTGCCTGCTTCTTCAGGAATTGTATGCAAAACACCAAGCAGGTCCTGTACCGTATCGCGATAACCGAGACCGTTCCTTTCTCCGCTATAAACCAAGCTTGCGGCTCTGGACCACGCATAGGTTATCAAACAGTTGAAAGGACTCCACATATTCATCATACTGTCAAATTCGGAATCCGGCGTTTTAGCTGTCATACCTTCCAACCGATTATGCCAGTACTTCTTTACCTTGTTGAATTCTTCATGAACTTTATTAAGATTTTTAAACTCGTTAATTGTCTGTTTGCCTTCTTCTGCTGCCTTACCAATTCCCATAAGTACCGTCAGTTCCTTCGATTCCCCGGGCTTCAGGTCAATATCAATCTGCAGCGTGCCACACCCATTGTCTGCTACTGCAAGGGAATTGGTGCACTTACCAGTTTCCACAACCAATGGATTGTGATAAGAGCGATATGGCCCGATGAAAATATCGCGGTCTGTGTCGTATCCTGAAATTTCTGCACCGACGACACCAAGGAATGTATGTCGATTGCCATCGTGGTCATCGAAGTTGCCGGAACCGTCCGGGAGCAATACATTGATTCCATGGTCGATAATATTATCTACTACGTTCATACAAAGAATGTGCTGGGTATATTGAAGATTCACGAAGTCCTGCCACATGAACCAGTTATTGGCGTATTCGACAAATGTAAATAGCCTGAGTCGGCGTTTTTTAGAATCCTTATTTGTTACTTTAAGCAGCCAGCACTCAAAATAGCGGTCTAACGGTACAAAATATGTTGTTTCTGTTTCAATCGCTGAATATTCTGAGGATATGATAGTATAAGCTGTACCGTGCCGGCACTGGGATTTAAACTTCTCAAGCGGCTTGCCTATCGGCTGCCAGGAGGCAGACCAAAAGTCTTTGCTGTCACGGTCATGGATATAAATATATCGGCCGGGCTGGTCCATAGGAATCGCATTAAAGCGAAGACGCATAAATCGGCCCTGGGCCGCAGAATTAAAAAAGCTGTATCCTCCGGCATTATTAGTTATTATGGCGCCGTATTCCGTGGAACCAAGATAATTACTCCATGATTTTGGTGTATCTGGTCTGTCGATAACATACTCTTTGTTTTCATCATCAAAATGTCCAAATTGCATTTTATAATCTCCAAAAAAACACATATAAGATACGGGTGTGCTGTTTACACTCTTTTCAAATTTTTGTCAATAACCGGAGTGTAAACTATGGTCGTATTTGTTATGGTATTGCATTTTTTTTATAACGGTTTATTCGGGTGCTTCTTGATATAGTCGATGAGTTCGTCCACCTGAGTGAAAGCGAGTGCGCAATACGTGTCTGCCGCACCGTAAAAAATTGCTATTTTTCCGGTTTCGGCATCCTGCAGTGTGGCACAGGGAAATGCAACATTTGGGACAAATCCCGTCGTTTCATAAGGCTCTTCCGGGGTCAAGAGGTAATTCTCGCAGTCCACTATTACCCTGGATGGGTCATCGATATCCAACAGTGCTGCACCAATACTGTAAACATATCCGCTGCAGGTGGTGCAGACACCATGGTAGATTAATAACCATCCTTCAGTAGTTTCAATCGGTATCGGTCCCGCACCGAGCTTTGTGTTCTTCCACCAGTAATGGGGGGTTTTCATGACAACTCTGTGTTTTCCCCAGTAGGTCATATCGGGACTCTGGCTCAGGAAGATATCTCCGAATGGTGTATGGCCGTTGTCACTCGGGCGGTTAAGCATCACAAAATTACCGTCGATTTTTCTTGGAAATAAAACACCATTACGATTAAACGGTAGAAAGGCATTTTCAAGCTGGATAAAGGTTTCGAAATCCTTTGTTTTTGCAACTCCGATTGTGGGTCCGTTGAAGTAATTACACCATGTAATATAATAAGTCCCCTCAATCTCCACTAATCGCGGGTCATAGCCGTAAAGGATAGGTTTTGCCGGAGTACTATCTTCATTGGTAAACTTGATAATCTCTTCCTCAATCTCCCAATGAATCGCATCTTTGCTTTTGCCCAGATGCAGGCTCGGATATCCATTTTTATGGTCGGACCTGAAAACGCCGATGAATTCGCCCTTATAAGGTATGACAGCGCTATTGAAAATTCTGCCGCCGTTTTTTAAAGCATTTCTTCCAATAACCGGATTCTTATCGTACCGCCACATTACGTTGTGACAGTCTTTAGGTTTATCCTGCCAGGGCATCTGAGGCAATGGCTCGCCAATGATTGTCCTTTTCACTGTATTTCCTTTTACGTTCTAACTAAAACGTATATTGGTAACTAAACTGTTTCGATTTCCTCTCCGGCCTCTTTGCGTCTTTCTTCTAATTCGGCTCCAATTTTTTCAATGCGTTTATCGTTTAATGGATATATAAGTAATAATATAATTGACAAAACACCAAGCCCGGCAGGAATCAGGCTAAAGAGCAGGATTAAACCTTTCAGACTCTCCTGGGATTGGGCCTGATTTGCTTCAAATCCAACTTGAGACATGAGCATAAGTGCAATATAAGCACCGAAAGCCCATCCGAATTTCTGCGACATAGTCGAAGCGGAAAATACCAAACCCGTTGTTCTGCGTCCACGCTTCCACTCAGCGTAGTCAGCGGTATCCGCATACATTGCCCAGAGCAGAACGCTGAGCGGTCCACCAGTCATCGAGCCGGTAATTTGGAGGACAAAAATCAAGGCGATTTGTTCGGCACTCAGGAAATAAATGGCAGCCGTGCTTGCAATCGCAATAATGAAAAGGGTTATAAAAACCCTTTTCTTGCCAAATATTTTCGCTAACCAGAGTACCGCCAGTACGCCAACAAGCGCTGACATTTGCCCAATTGTATTGAACGCCGACACCAATGTTTCAAAACTATATGTTTTGGTTTCCATAAATGGCAAAGAGAGTTCCTGCGACCCGATAACATATTTAAAGTAATGTACTGTCACGCTTCCGCGAACAGCAACGAAAAGGATGAAAGTGATGGTCGTGGCGAGAAGAATGAGCCAGGGTCCGTTGGTTATTAATTCGTATAAGTCCTTTTTAATGGATGATTTTTGAGTTTTGGGCGGCTGGACCCGTTCCCGTGTGCCCTTAAAAGTAATCAGGAAGAAAATGATAGCCGCAATCCCGTAGACTACAAAAGATAGTTGCCAGCCGCGAGCATCATTGCCCCCGCCAAATGCTTTCACCATCGGCAGCAAGGTGGCGGAAACGATAATACCTGCGGTAAATGCGAAGATAAACTTTACAGAACAGAGGGTAGTGCGTTCCTTTGAATCCGCTGACATAACACCGAACAATGCTGTATAGGGAATGTTGATGGCTGTATATAGCATCATGATAGCGATAAACGTAATATAGGCCCAAATAAGTCTTCCTGTTAACCCAAAGTTCGGAACAGTAAAAGTAAGCACACCGACAACTGCGAAAGGTACACATAACCAAAGTAAATAGGGCCTGAATTTGCCCCAGCGGGTATTTGTGCGGTCGGCAATCATTCCCATTAAAGGGTCATTGATACCATCCCAAATTCGGCTTACGAGAAACATAGTAGCCGCGGCAGCAGCCGGAATAACAAACACATCTGTATAGAAATAGGCAAAATACAGCATGAAGGTCTGCCAGTATAGTACTGAAGCAAGGTCTCCAAAACCGTATGAGATTTTTTCTCTGAAAGATATTTTTTGTGTTCCGTTACCCATAATGCATTCCTTAAGTTGTGTATTTAATTAAAGTTCGTTTTGAACGGCAAATAGCTGTTCAGACCAGCCGATTAAAATCATCCGGCGTGTTCTAAAACTCATTCATTTATATTTGCTCTTGTTTATAAAAGGCCGTATTTGCCGTGTAATGCTAATAGCAAAACGGCTTTGTTGCAATCTTTTTCGCAAGAATTATTCAGCACAATTTAGCTCTGTAAAAAGCGATATTTCAGTAAAAACGGCTCATCCTTCCAATGCTTTTTGAAACCGAAAAACACAATATAGCAAAGGAAAAGTACACGCAACATTTTTGTTTCTAAATATCCTTTTTGTTCTTATTGAGGTTTTTTCTACAGAAAACCAGCCCTGCAAACAACGTTAATCTCTGCCTCAAAGATTAAAGATTATAGTGATGATTCGGTGACCTGGGGAACCTGTTTAATACGAGCTTTTCTGACGATGCAGTGGTCTGTCGGATTCAACTCAAGGCCCTGTATCTATCATGTTCCTTCGGCTGGCTAAGACCTGCTTTTTGCCATACAATCAGCCGGATGTAATGAGCTTAAACACGATTGCAATGTCATTGATTTTCTCTGAAGGTGTAGTAACAACAAGACCAGTATCTTGCCGCTTCCATTTGATTTTTTCTTCTGTGCCGAGCATTAACACGTTTTTAACCATAATGGCCTCGGCCTTATCGTCTTTGCCGAACATTGTCATAACGACCTCCTTATTTTCGCCCGGCCAGCCGAGAACAATTGCATAGACGATTTTGCCCTTACGGGTGTAACGGATATCCTGAGCAGTATAGCCGCCTTTCATCTTGACGAAATGCCCGCCTTGTTTCAATCGGGTGGGTCCCTCGCCGAAATCGACGAACGGACGCGTTTCGTAGATGGCCTCGCCGTACTCTTTCAACCATTTTCCGATAGCCAGCAATACCTGTTTCTGATTATCCGGTATGGTGCCGTCGGCCATTGGAGAGATATTGAGCATCAACTGGCCGTTCTTGCTGATGATGTCAATCAGCGTGTGCAGCACTTCCGGCGCGCTCTTGATTTGCAGGTCCTCGGTGTAGCACCAGCTGCCTCGGCTTAATGTATCATCCGTCAGCCAGACGAATTTAGTGAGCCGATTGGCTCGGCCTTTTTCGTAATCTTCCACACCAATTGTATGCGGAAGGTCGTTTTGCTTGAAGGTAACAACGACCTCTTTGCCCCACTCGCCGGCCTTGTTGAAGTAATATGCGAGGTAAGCGGTCTTGTATTCGTCCGGAATCTCGTTCAGCCAGGAGTCGAAATACATAATGTCCGGCTGGTACTTGTCGATGACTTCCATCAGCTTGCCTTTCCACATATCTAAAAACTGTTCACGAGGCATATAGCCGTACATTATTGCCTGTTTAGGGTCATCGAGCAGGGAGGGAAAGTTCTTTTTGACGAATTCGTAGTGGCCGGTCCATCTTTTCCTGCCGCTTTTCTCAATCTCATATAGATTATTACGGGCATGATGGAAAGTTGTTACGAAGCGCATCCCGCGTTTGCGTATGGCCTCGGCCAGTTCCCCGGCGATGTCACGTTTCGGTCCCATATCCATAGCGTTCCACGGAGTCATGTCGCTGTCCCACATCGAAAAACCGTCGTGATGTTCGGCAACGGGTCCGGCAAAACGGGCTCCGGCTTTTTCGAATAGCTCGGCCCACTCGTCAGCATTGAATTTCTCGGCTTTGAACATCGGCACAAAGTTATGGTAGCCGAATTTTGTCGGCTCGCCATATTTCTGAACGTGATGTCTGTATTCATTGCTGTTGTTGTACATATTGCGAGGATACCATTCGTTGGCGAAGGCCGGCACACAATATACACCCCAATGGAAGTAGATACCGAATTTCGCATCCCGAAACCATTCGGGCGCAGGATTATGTTTCTTCAGCGATTCCCAGTCGGCTGTATAAGTAACTTTAGCAGTCTTGTCATTGATGATTGCAGTCCGGCCTTCTTGTGTACGGCAGCCTCCTGACAAACCCACAAAAAGTGTGATGCAGGCAGCATAAATCTTTATCTTAGACATTTTTTGGTACCTCTTTAGTTATCCCTGAAGGATGATTCTCAGTTCATATGCGTAATAAGACACATAAATATGCTATGGTGTCCAAACTTAGGTATATATAGTACGCCAATTATTATACACAGTCAACCTTCACACTGCTTTCTTGTAAACAGCCAGAGCATTTCCTGGCTCAGGGCATGCGCTTAAGTCCTTCCCAGCGCACCTTCCATTTACCATTGTCCGGAAAACCGGGCGTTGGACGGTCGGGGCAACCGTCCCAGCCGGCGGCCATCATCGCAACCGCCGTTAGTAATCCACCGTTTCCAGGCAGGTATAGTGGCAGCCGCGACGACTGGAAATTGTGTCCGTTGGCCAGGTAGCGGTTCTTTTGCGATTCAATGAACAGCGCGTCTATCGCTTTTTCCGGCTCGCCCAGACGAGCCGCTGTCATTGCCAGCATCGGATAATCCCAGCCCCAGGTGTCCTGCCATTGCCAACTCCGGATGATATGGTTAAACGTCCGCTTCATAGTATTCGGGTCAATCAGTGAAGTTGGAGGAACAAGTCCGAACGCAGCCGCCATAGAAGGGTGGTCACGTGGTATTGTGTAGGGTGGTGTCTCGATTGCCGTATAAACTCCTTTGCGAATGGTCGGACACGAAAGCAGATTTTTAACCCGCTCCCACTTCGGATTACGCTCCAGACCGAGTCGCTCGCGCCACTTCTGTGCAGTCTCCAGTCCCCAGTACCAGTAGGCCAGTTCAAATGTCGGATTGAGATTGCTTGCCCGTTGCTTTCCGTAACTTTCCTGGGCCGGGATTAAAGCCGGGCCCAGTACATACCGCTTGCCAGTGGTATCCCACACGGGATACGAAGCCATAAACTCAGCAGTCTCGAAGATAATCTCCTTATATTTCTCCAGGGTCTGATGGTCCCGATGAGCGCGATAGCACAGTTCGGCATAGTAAATCGGATGTGGCTGCTGCCATATAAGGAACACACCGATTTGGCTCGGGCTATCCCGGCCATCCGGTGAGACCATCTTCGGCCAGCGAGCTCCTTCATAACCCTGCAGTTTGGCGGTAGCTTTGGCCATTGGGAGAATCGACTGATACCACAGCAGACTTCTCTCCAAAAGCGGCAACCGGTCCCACAGGGCAAAATGAACCGCGTGCCACCAGTGCATCTCCAGGTGAAATTTACCAAACCAACTGTTATCAACGAGCCCTGTCTCCTGCGGTGGACGGGAACCTGAACACTGAATGGCCGTCAGGTATTGCGAGAGTACGACCCTTCGTTCCAGCTCTGCTGCGCGAGGGTCGGAGCATTGTGAAAAATCAATTGCTGCTCCGCTGTTCCAGAACTGTTGCCAGTGATTGGCGGCTGCCGTACGGACTTCTTGAAAATCGGGCAATGGCTCTGCAATCTCCGATGGAGAAAAGGCAAAGACGATTTCCAGCGGCTGACTATCACATCGATAAATCTCATATTCATGCTGTGATTTATTTCGGATGCCACCTTCTTTTGACCAGATGACACGAACACAGTAACGGTCCTCATCGAGTATACGGGTCAAATCAACCTGGTTGTCCGTAACCTGCTGCAGGGTGGCGTGGCTATCCGAATGCTCCCAATTTGCAGCACTGCCCCAATCCGTACTTCCATAAGGAAAAGCGAGCGAGACCAGTAACCTTTGCTGCTGCAGCAGCGCAGATTCGATGCGGACCGCTAAAATGTCACGCTGAGGATGGCAAACGGTCCGGACTTTGACCGGCTGGCCCTGGATTTCGAACCGGCTGCTCAGAAGACCTGCCCAAAGGTCCAGGGTCTGTGATACACCGGCCAAGTCATCAATACCTGCGGGTGAGTTATCCGATTTGAGAATACGCAAACCGATTTGTCCGAGGTGCAAACGATGCGGATTGGCACGCAGCCAGGCTGCGGCAGGGGAGTATCCGTCGGAAAATTCTCTGTCCGAAGCATACGGTACTTTGCGTCCATCCACCACATAGTCTTCCAGAATATCGGCCAGTTTGTAACCCTTGGGATTCGGTGAAGTATGCCAGCCCCATTGAGATTGCGTACCCAGCGACATGCCCTGCTGATGATACTTTGGAAATGTCTGCAGGCCGGTGATATCCGCGGTGAAAGTGAACTCACCGTTGCCGACACTAAGCGGTGTCAGTGGGTCGGGCTTGTTTAGAGTGACATTGTGCCGTGTAACCAATGCTCGGCGGTCTATACGGTAGTTAGCTGCTTCACCCTGGGTCTGGGCATCAGCATCTAAAACTGCTGAGCCCTCTTTTAGAAAAGCACCTTTAGCCATTTTGTTTTGCGAAGTTTTCTGAATAACAGGTGTTGCGCCTGCCGAGTCGGCAGGGCTGACTCCCAGGTAATAACCGGTCACCGGCGATTGCGGATAGCCCATTGAGAGGTGCGCCACGGTCGTGCGATATATCGGGTCCTGCATCAGGCACACTCGCCGGTCGCTGGCTGGTATTGTAGTTGTATAAATGCACAGCTCGCCTTGCTGAAGGACGGTGATAATCTCTTCACGCCAGTCGGCTGTATAAGTGGCTGTAGATTCACAGTAACGGGTCGACTCTCGGGGCTTTTGAGTAGAGCAGCCAATCAACAATCCTGTGAAAAGTGTCAGGCCAACAATGTAAGTCTTTAAATTTGTTATCTTTGGTACTTCCTGAATATCAATCTTCAAAAATAATCCTCAGCTGCCAAACGTTACGATGTGTAATATTACTTCATCATAATATATATTTCCTATAGGCAAAGTCAACTCCAGTTGCACTCAAATCCTGCTATGATAGATTTCTCACGATACGTAAGGCGTTAGCCCCTTACATATAAAAGAATTTTCTGAAGGTTTTCGTCTCTGGATGAATTGCCTACCATAATTTCGAACTCACCGGGCTCGACAACATATTTCATATCTATGTTGTAGAAGGCGAGATGCTCCGCCTTTATATCAAGCGAGACCGTTTTTTTCTGGCCCGGTTTCAGGGTGATTCGCTGAAAGCCCTTTAATTCTTTCACGGGCCGGGATACGGAGCTGACTTTGTCGCGAATATACATCTGCATTACTTCATCACCGATGACTTTGCCGGTGTTGGTAACATCCACAAGGACAGATGTGGATTCGTTTTTACGAATTGTCGACTTTTTAAGACGCGGTTTGCCGAGCTTGAACTTTGTATAAGACAGCCCATATCCAAAAGGAAATTGTGTTTGCTCTCCTCTTAATCCAGCGTAATCGTCCACTCTGCCGGATGGTTTGTGATTGTAATACAACGGCAGTTGTCCTGTGATTTTTGGGAATGTGATTGGCAGATGCCCGCCTGGATTGTAATTTCCGAATATAATGTCAGCGATGGCGTTTCCGCCTTCTTCTCCGGGGTACCATGCCTCTATCACTGCCTGGGCACGGTCAATCCACCAGCTCATCGTAACGGCGCTTCCACTTATTAACACGACAATTACCGGTGTCCCTGTATTGCATATTTCTTCTATTAATTCTTCCTGTACCCCCGGCAAATCTAAATTACATCTATCTTTGCTCTCCCCCTCTGTCCTGTCGGAATTGCCCATAAATAGAACAGCAACATCTGATTTTTGAGCAATTTCTGCTGCGG